>VXNP01000093.1 GCA_009840525.1 Gammaproteobacteria bacterium | reverse complement strand
TCATCTGCGCTTCCGCGGCGTTGATGCCGGCGGCCAGCTCGGCGATGCGGTCGCCGAGCCTGGCGAGGTCGTCGTCGGGCTTGCCGGCCTCGGAATGGGACGGGGCAGAGACGGGTTCGGGGGACGCGGCTCGAGTGCCGGAACTGAAGGGGGCAGCAATGGAGTCCGGGGATGCGATCATCGTTCCTCCCAACATGCGATTGTACAATGACTTACGTACAAATATAACGGCACTGGAATCGGCCTCTGAGGATGTCCTGTAGTGGCCGGAGTGAGGTCGGGAGACCTTCGGAGGAGGAACGGGGCTGCGAAGGCCGTCAGCGAGCCTGTGGGAGCCCCTGGCGAGCCGGAGAGTCCGCGACATCGGACTCCGCCGACTCGCGCGCTCCAAAGTTGTCAATGGCGGATTGGGACGATCGGATATGAATTCGGGACACGCTGACCCCCGGCGTCACGAGCGCCGGCACAGGTCAAATGGATGGAGATCCGCGGAACGCGAATCCGGGACAGCCGCGCACTGATCTCCGTGCGTCACGAGTGCCGAACCAGGTCAATGGCGGATTGGGATCGACGAATGTGGATTGGGAATGGGCTGGCGCGGTCGACCCGGAGCGGTGCGCCGCGCATCCGGCTCGAAATCCGGAAGGCTAGGGGATTCGGAAGAGGTGGGATTCGGAGGATACCGTGCGCCCCGCGTTCCCGCGGGAACGTTTCCTCAGACCGCGGCGCCCGCTCGGCGCTCGAACCTCCGCCGGTAGCGCCGGGTCCAGACGACGATGGCCGGAACGCCGACGACCGTCGGGAGGATCCAGGGGACGATGGCGAGCGGGCCCTCGATCTCGTAGGCCCACAGCCGCTGTGCCCCGAAGACGATGAAGGCGGTGTGGAAGGCGATGCCGGCACCGAGCATCGAGGCCATGTGGCTGTAGAACCAGCCCATCCGCTGACCGCCCGGATCGCGCATCAGGCGCAGCATGCGCCGCCCCGTAAAGAGGCCGATGGGGCTCATCCCCAGTAAAACCGGCGACACTTCGGACCACACCGTCAGCCCGAACCCGACGGCGATGACGCTCCCGGAGATCGACGCCCAAGCCAGCGCCTCGTGCGCTGGGGTACGCAGTTTCTCCGGTGCTCTGCGGGTCGCCAGCACGCGCATTCCCTGCCGCACCATGACGAAGGTCACCACCCCCAGATAGCCGAGCAGGACGGCGAACCCGTAGGACCCGGGTTGCTCCGCAACGCCGATGCCCTGGACTCGATAGGACACGATCCGGCCCACCGCCGCGGCGACCGCTGACAACGTTACGACATACGCGCACAACGCGTATACGCGGCCCGCCCTCACATGCGTCCGCCCGCCCTTGCGGGCGAATACCGGGATCCAGAACGCCACCAGACCGATGAAGCCGGCCACCACGTGAACGAGGAGAATGGCATCGAAGAGCAGGTTGAAGACGTTCATGAGCGGCCCTCCCGATCGCCGGCTCTGGTCTCCGGCACGTCGGCCACGGCTTCCGGCACACCAGACACGGTCTCCCGCACGCCGGTCCGGGCCTCCTCGCCAACTACGGCCTCAGACTCGCGCGGGTGACTTGCGGCCGCCGGCTGGCCCAGCGCGGGACCGACCGCCGCCTCCCCTCCGGACCGGTCCCCCAGGCGCCGCTCGATCGCCGCGAGGGTCTCGTCGCACCAGGCCACCTTCGACCCGATGGAGTGGATGCCCATGCGAAGCGTCGCGAAACGGTGGAATCCCGCGTCGCCGAAGCGCTCGGGGTCCCCGTGGGTGTCGATCACCTCCCGCTCAAGCGACCGGAGCTGCGCCAGCCAGCGGGCCAGGTGGTCCCGCAGTGCCATCATGAAGGCGCGCGTCTCACGGAGATCGCCGACCGCGTCCATGAAGTAGAGCTGGGCCAGGTATGCGAACCGCTCCGTGCCGACGGCGGGGCCGCCGCGCAGCCAGCGCTCCAGCTCCTCGCGGCCCCTGTCCGTCAGCGAGTAGACCTTGCGGTTCGGTCCCTTTGGCGACGGCTCGATCCGGCTGCGGAGCATGCGGCGCTGCTCGAGGCGCTTCAGGGCCGGGTAGATCTGGCTGAGCTCGGCGGACCAGAAGTGCCGGATGCGCTCGCTGAAGGTGCTCTTGAGGTCGTACCCGGTGGCCGGGTCGCGCAGCAGGCCGAGGAGGATGTGATCGAGGCTCATGATGGAGACAGCTCGCGGTTGAGGAGCCTGCCGCAGAGAGCGGTGCCGGCTCATGCTATATCAATGTCGATATACTTACTATATCGATGTTGTTATAGCACGTCAAGAGCCGAGCTCCAGGGACGGCGGACGGCGACAGCTCGTTCAGCCTCCGCCTGCTACTGGCGCGCACACCATCGGATACCGAATTTGCGAGGGTTGACCGACGTACGTCCCTCTGGAGGAAGCCATGTCATCGACTCAACGAGGAAGCTTCGGGCCCGGCCTGGTCCTGGCGGCGCTGCTTGCGCTGGCGACAGCCATCCCCGCGCACGCGCAGGAGCGCGGCAACCCCGACGGCGAATGGCGTTTCCAGAGTGCCGACTCCTGGGGCACGCGCTTCTCGCCGGTCGACCAGATCAATGCCGCCAACTTCGGCGACCTGGAGGTGGCCTGGGTGTGGCGGGCCGACAACTACGGGCCCGAGGTCGATCCGCAGATGAAGTCGACCCCGACCTACATCGACGGCATCCTGTACACGGTGGCGGGACAGCGACGCACCGTGGCCGCCATCGATCCCGCGACCGGCGAGACCATCTGGACCTACCGCGAGCCCAACACGACGCGCTGGGAGCGCTCGATGCGCCAGAACTACGGCAAGGGCGTGGCGTACGGTGAGATCGATGGCCGGGGCGTTATCTACTACACCTCTCCGGGATACTTCCTGCACGCGCTGGACGCTAAGACCGGCCGGCACCTGGAGGGATTCGGCGACCCGGTGCCGATCGAGGACTTTCCCGCGACGGGCGTCGTCGATCTGCTGTTGCCGCTGCTCGACGGCTGGGGACCGTGGGAGGCGTACGAGGGCGAATACGATGCCGACTACGGGATCCCGCGCGAGCTCGGCTTCATCACGACCTCCTCGCCGCCCATCGTGGTCAACAACACCGTGGTGGTGGGCAACTCGGCGGAGCAGGGCTACAACCAGACCCGCATCGAAAACGTGCCCGGCGATATCCTCGCCTTCGATGCGCGCACGGGCGATCACAAGTGGAAGTTCCACGTGATCCCGCGCCCCGGCGAGTTCGGCCATGACACCTGGGAGAACGACGCCTGGATGTACACCGGGGACGTGTCCTCGTGGGCGCCGATGTCGGCCGACCAGGAGCGGGGCATCGTCTACATCCCGACCAACCCGCCGACCATCGACTACTTCGGCGGCTTCCGGCCCGGCGACAACCTCTACGGCACCAGCGTGATCGCGCTCAACGCCGAGAGCGGCGAGCGGGAGTGGCACTTCCAGACCGTGCACAACGACCAGTGGAACTACGACCTCCCCAACGTGCCCATCATCGTGGACCTGGAGGTGGACGGGGAGGCGGTTCCGGCGGTGATCCAGACCTCGAAGACCGGCCAGATCTTCACCTTCAACCGCGAGACCGGCGAGCCCGTGTGGCCCATCGAGGAGCGGGACGTGGTGCAGACCGTGGTGCCCGGCAACTGGACCGCCAACACGCAACCGCACGTGACCCGGCCCGAGCCCATGGAGCCCTTCGGGCTGGCCGAGGACCAGGTGATCGATTTCACCCCGGAGCTGCGCGCGGAGGCGCTCGAGGTGCTTAGTCGGTACCGGGTTGGCGGGCCCTTCATGCCCCGGCTCTATCCGGATCACAACGAGGACGTGCTGGACAACATCCGCTGCTACGGGGGCCTGAACATCACCCACCCCGCGACGCTCGATCCGACCACGGGCATCCTCTACGCCGCCAGCTCGCGCAACTGCAGCGGCGGCATGGTGATGCAGGGGATTGATGCCGACGAGCCGGACAATCCCCGCACCACCGGGACGACCATCTCGCAGTGGGTGGCGGGCCGTGGGGGCGCGCTGCCGCGGGTGCAGGGGCTGCCGATTCCGAAGCCGCCCTACAGCCGAATCTCCGCCTACGACATGAACACAGGCGAGCGGCTCTGGTGGATTCCGGTGGGTGACGCGCCCGAGGCGGTGGCGAACCATGCGGCGACCCAGGGCGTGGACCTGTCGCGCGCCGGGAGCGGAGCCAGCTCGATCCAGATCGTCGCCGGGGATCTGCTGCTGGCGACCGAAGGAGCGCGCGGGCCGGCGGTGCTCAACGCCTTCGACAAGCGGACCGGCGAGTTCGTGGGCGAGGTCGAGATGCCGGGCGCGGGCCAGTACGGAATGATGACGTACAGCCACGAGGGCCGGCAGCACGTCGTGGTGCAGGTAGGCGCTCCCGGACGGCTGGTGGCGCTGAGGTTGCCGATGTAGGGGTACGCTTCAGAACCGCTTGGCGTAGCGCGCCAGCCAGGAGGCGCGGTCGCCCTCCGGCGGCGCGATGGGCGACCCCGGAACGGTCATCGAGCCGCGGCTGACGAAGGTCGCGGCGCCGCCCACCCGGACGGCGGTGATGCGGCCGGCGGCCTTGTCCACCTCAACCATGATGAGGCTCGGCCGCTCCATTTCCTGGCCCTGTGCGACCTGCCAGCGGAGGGTGCCGTTCAGTTGCCGGCTGGCGTCGCCCAGGTAGCCGCCCAGCACTGCGGCCGCCGAGCCGGTTGCGGGGTCTTCGGGCACGCCCGATCCGGGCGCGAACATGCGCACCCGTACATCCCCGCCGAAGAGCGGGCACACCAGGTAGACGTGGTGCGCCCACGTATCCGCGAGCATGTCCCGCCAGACCGCAATGTCCAGGACGGCGCGGCGAAGGGCGGCCACGGTGCGTATGGGGATCACGTGGAAGGGGAGGCCGCAGGACATCATGGCGGGGGTGAGGGGCCGGGGATGATCGCCGCCGAGATCGTCCACCTCCAGGCCGACCATCGCGGCCAGTTGCTCCGGCGAGCGCGGCGACTCGCGCCGCTCCGGCAGCATCGCCGTGGTGAACTGCGCGAACACTGGACGGCCGCGCCGGTACTCTACCGATGCGGGCACCATGCCGACGTTTTCCTCGAGCACCAGCTCGGCGTGTCCGTTCCCGGTCCGGCGAACGCCGGCCCCTCGCCGAACCGGTTGCGTGCTCGCCAGATAGATCGCGGCCCCCACGGTCGGATGCCCCGCGAACGGCACCTCCACCTCGGGCGTGAAGATGCGCACCCGCGCCGTCCCGTCCGGCGTCTCGGGAGGTCCCAGAAACACCGTTTCGGCCAGGTTCATCTCGCGCGCCACTTTCTGCATCAGCTCCGCCGGCAGATGTGCCGCGTCCGGGAAGACGCCGAGCGGGTTGCCGCCGAAGGTCTCCTCCGTGAAGACGTCGAGGGTTCTGAAGTCGAGTTCCATATGAGCAGGTCCATGCATCAAGGGTTGGAGACTGCGCCTACCAGAAGACGGACGGCGACACTATCTTACACGCCCCATGGCTCTCCGTAAGGGGTTTGACGGAGACGTCAGCCGGGCCTGTAGCTCAGTTGGTTAGAGCGCACGCCTGATAATCTCCTGAGAGGGAACACGAATCCCGGCAAGAAATCGTCTAAGTCTAACCAGGACTGCACGATCTGCGTTTCTTGCCGCTAGACCGTGATCGCGTCCGTCGTGCTCGAATAGCGGGAAAACCAGGTCGAATAGCGGGAGTTTGGCGGGAAGCCTCGTGGCGTTCGTTAGGTCCAGACCTCGTCCTCCTCCTGTCCGCGCTTGCTCCGGGTCCAGCGGCGCGACATCTTCTGCGTCTACTCGGTCGAGCGTCTCGATTTTCTGGACTATCTCATCGGTCACTCCGCTCCCGGTCTCGTGACGCAGCCGCTGCCGGCCCCTCCAGCCGGCAATGGCCACGAGGAACGCGACCGCCATGAAATGGCGAGGGTCTAAGGGGGCCGGAAAGCCCCTTTGCAGATCGCGACGTTCAACATCGCGTCGGCCGGCTGACGACCCGTAAAGACCGTGAGCTAGGTCAGCCTCTCGGCGCCCCAGGGTGTTACTATTCGAGTCTGCGGCAGACGGGATCCGCGTGCCTCAGGGCGACGTCGTTCGACCCGGACTGGTCGCCGCCAATCCGGGCGGGCATGAGCACGACAACGTACCAAGGGTTAAGGGAACAGGCCACACCAAGATGTCGGAGAACGCAGTTGCTTGAGCCCCCGCAGCGATCAACCCATCTACGCTGTACCCTCCTCACGGCGATAGCTATGCCGGTTGTCTTGGACGAACGTGCGCCGCAGACTGCTTGTCGAAGGCTGCGGGATGAGAAGATCCGAGAAGGGTCGTGTGCAGTTGGGAAGGAGAGAGAGGATCGGTGAGTAACAGGAAGAGAAAGCGGGGAGGGAACGCTGCCCATCGGGCGGAGGGCTACCGGCATCCCGAGGCGAGCGCGCTGCTCCGGCCGGACGTCGGACTCCAAGCCCAATTCCGCAAGAAGAAGAAGCCGGTGACCTACCGTTACGACCCGTCGCTCTCGCCGACGCTCGACTGGGCCGGCAAAGCCGAGCGCCTCTCGTTCGACGTACCGACGTTGCCCCTCTTCATCCACGAGCGATTGTCCACATCTGCCATCCTCGAGACGCTGAAAGGGCATAAGCGGGACCAGCAGACGGACATGTTCGACCTTTTCGGGGAGTCCGGCCTGCCGATCCATGAGCGGCTTCTGAAGGCATACGAGCACCGCAACGGTTGGGTGAACCGCCTGATCCTTGGCGACTCGCTGGTCGTAATGAACTCGCTGCTCCACTACGAGGGCCTCGGCGGCCAAGTGCAGACCATCTACATGGATCCGCCCTATGCCGTGAAGTTCGGCTCGAATTTCCAGCCCTTCGTGCGCAAGCGGGACGTTGCCCACGGTCGCGACGAACACATGGTGCGCGAGCCGGAAATGGTCCAGGCATACCGTGACACCTGGGAACTGGGCATCCACTCGTTCCTCACGTATCTCAGGGACCGTCTCCTGCTGGCGAGGGAAATGCTCCACCCCTCCGGAAGCATCTTCGTCCAGATGTCGGACACGAACCTGCACCACGTGCGAGAGGTGATGGACGAGGTCTTCGGGCCGGAGTGCTTCGTTTCGCAAATCAGTTTCCAGACTACCTCCGGGTTCCAGACCCGAACGCTGGCGACCCTCGGCGACTTTCTGCTTTGGTACGCCCGGGATCCGGAGCGGCTGAAGGTGCGGAAGCTGTTCGAAGAGCAGCCGGTCGTGCTTGGCGAGGGGAACGCACGGTGGGTGCTGCTGCCCGATGGAAGCTACCGTGGCGTGACGGCGGCTGAGAGACGCCGAGAAGCGCGCGTGCCGAAGGACGCCCGTCTCTACAAGCCCGATAACCTGCAGTCACAGGGCGCCGCCCGGGAGGCACAGCCGTTCCCGTTTGAGGGGAAGATCTACAAACCCGGTGCTAACTCGCACTGGAAACCCAACTACCCGGTAGGGATGGAGCGGCTCGCCGCGGCGGGCCGCATCCACGTTGCCGCCAACAGCATTCAGTACCGGCGTTTCGTGTCCGACTTCCCCTACAAGGAGCGCGGAAACCTCTGGACCGACACTCTGACCGGCAGTTTCACGGGCGAGAAGACATACGTCGTTCAGACCAACCCCAAGGTCGTTGAGCGCTGCCTACTGATGACCTCCGATCCGGGCGACCTCGTCTTCGATCCCACATGCGGTTCCGGGACGACCGCCTGGTGTGCCGAGAAGTGGGGACGACGCTGGATTACTTGCGACACCTCCCGCGTCCCGATCGCGCTCGCCCGCCAGCGGCTGCTCACTGGGACTTTCGATTATCATCGGCTTAAGGAACCGGACCGGGGACCAGCGGGCGGTTTCGAGTACCAACGCAAGCAGAACAAGAAGGGCGAGGAGATCGGAGGTATTGCGCCTCGGATCACGCTGCAATCGATTGCCCGGGACGAGCCGCCGAAAGAGGAAGTGCTCGTAGACCGGCCCGAGAAGGAAACCGATGTGACGAGGGTCAGCGGTCCATTCTGCGTCGAGGCGACCATCCCTGCGCCCATCGACTGGGAGGGCGACGGCGAGGAGGACTCCGGCGACGCTGCCGCCGTCGCCGCGCACGCGGACCACGTCAACCGCATGATCGAGGTTCTGCGGCGGGTGCGCCTGCTGCATTTGACGGGCGGACAGAAGATTGCATTGGCGGCGGTGCGCCCGCCTGCCCGCACCTTGAGTCTCTCCGCCGAGGCCATGGTCGAGGGCGCCGAAGATCGACCGGTCGCCATCGTCTTCGGTCCGGAGAACGGAGCGGTTTCCGAGGCCATGGTGTTCGAGGCGGCGAAGGAGGCCTCGGCGAAGGGATACAGCCACCTGTACGTAATCGGCTTCGCAATCCAGCCGGACGCGCGACGGCTGGTCGAGGATTGCGAACGGGCGGTCGGAGTGCCTGCGACGTACGCCCAAGCGAGCATGGATTTGATCATGAAGGATCTGCTGAAAAACCTCCGGTCGAGCCAGATCTTCTCCGTGTGCGGGCTGCCCGATGTGCGAATCAAGAAGGAAACGAAGAGTGAATACCGGGTCGAACTGCTCGGTCTCGACGTATTCGATCCCGTGGAGATGAACGCCGATCACCGCGACGGGCGGGACGTTCCTGCCTGGTTCTTGGACACGGACTACAACGGCCTGAGTTTTCACGTTTGCCAGGCGTTTTTCCCTCGCACGTCGGCGTGGGCGGCGCTCAAGAAGTCCTTGAGGGGCGAGTTCGACGAAAGCGTATGGGCACACCTCTCAGGCACGGTCAGCACCCCCTTCGCGGCCGGTGAGCGCGGTCAGATCGCGGTGAAGGTCGTAGACGACCGTGGCAATGAGCTCATGGTGGTCAAGCCGCTGTCGGAGGCGGAATCGTGATCCACACCGTCCGGATCCAGGGCTTCAAGCGGTTCAAAGAGGTCAGGTTCCGGCTCCCAGGACATGTCGTCCTGGCGGGTCCCAACAATACGGGCAAGACGACCGTCCTCCAGGCGATCGCGTCTTGGGCGCTCGCGCTGCGGCGGTGGCGCGAGCTGAACGACTTCAATCCGAGACGGGGATACGCGCGGGTGCCGATCGCTCGGCAGGCGTTTGCTGCGGTCCCGCTTCGCAGCTTCGACCTGCTTTGGACGGACCGTCGGTATGGCCGGTGGACGATCGAGATCGAACTGCGGCATAGCGCTGGTTGGTCTGTAACGATGGAGCTGATCGGCGACAGCACCGAGCAGATCTACGTTCGGCCAAAGACGGGCACTCCAGCGGATACATTGCGCAGGCTGGAGTTGCCCGTGGTCTTCGTACCTCCGATGACGGGTCTAGAAATCGAGGAACCCGTCTTTCAGCCTCCGAAGATTGAGCAGCTTCTCGGCTTGGGGCGTCCTGGAGAGGTCCTGCGGAATCTGATTGCCGAGGCGAACCGGGATGAGGCCGCCTGGACAGCGCTTCAGGCGTCCATTCGCAAGCTTTTTGGGTATACGTTGTTGCCGCCCGATACGACCGGCGCCCACATCATCTCGGACTACCGCGTTGCGCATGAGCAGGGAGTGCCGCGTCCGCGTTTCGACATCGCGAGCGCCGGCAGCGGCTTTCAGCAAGTGTTGATGCTATTGGCGTTCCTCCACACACGACGCGGGGCCGTCCTGTTACTCGACGAGCCGGACGCGCACCTGCACATCATCCTTCAGGACGCGATCTATCACGAGTTACGCACGGTGGCCGCCCGACAGCGCTCGCAACTCGTCGTGGCAACCCACTCCGAAGTGATCATCAACAGCGTGGAACCCCGCGAACTCTGCGTCATGCTCGACGAACCTCGGATGGTCGCCGATGCGGCAGAACGCAACACACTCGTGTCGTCGCTCCGCGTACTGAGCAACGAGGACGTGATGCGCGCTCTTCAGGTAAGCGGCGTGCTCTACGTCGACGACTACACCGACATTAGCATTCTGCGTGCATGGGCTGCGCAACTCGACCATCGCGCTGAGCAGTTGCTAATGACTGAAATCATGTGGAAGCCGGCGGTCTTTCAGACGACAGACAGAGCGGCTGGCGGTAAAGGCATTCGGGCGCGTGAGCACTTCAAGGCGTTGCGTCTCGTGCAAGAGTGCCTGCCCGGACTCGAACTCCAAGACGGCGACGCACGACCGCCGCTTTCGGACACGCCGATCACGGGGACCGGGCTGCGGCGACTACGATGGAAGCGTTATGAGATCGAGAGCTACCTCCTCCACCCCAATGCCCTGGCCCGTTTCGTTGAAGCCATGGTCGGTCCCGGCGCTGCCGCTACACACGTCGAGGACATGCTTGCGTACTGGCGTGACCAGTTTCCACCGGCCGTGGTCAGAGAGCCGCTCGGCGACCACGAGTACCTGAACAACACAAAGGCGCGCACGAAACTCCTCATGCCGCTCCTCAACGCCGCCGGGTTACATGACCTGCCTTATACTCGCTTTCACGAGATCGCCGAGATGATGGTTCCCGAGGAGGTTCACCCGGACGTGGTCGAGATGCTGGACCAGATCTGCCACGCCTTCGGGGTCGAGCCGTGAGCGGCCACGAGGTTCCCGAACCGATCCTCAATTCGCCATACGGGGAGCCGAGGGAGCACTGGCGGATTTCCGAACACGATCCGCCCGAACGGCGGTCCGGCCGACGTCCCGCCGCGTATACGTACCACACACCGCACCACGATACGCGCGCGGATGGAGACCGCAGCGGCATCGCGATCGAGCTGAAGCTCGTCAACCGAATCCGCGCAAAACTCGACGAGTGGAGGCCGCTCGCGTTGCGCGGCGAGGGCGGAGTAACCCGTACGACGATGGAGTTGCTACGTCACTGGCGGCGCAAAGAACGCCGTTTCCGCTTGTTCTTCGCCCAGCTCGAGGCAGCGGAGACCCTCATCTTCCTCACAGAGGCGCGCCCAGACTTCCTGCAGGGAGTCAACATCCCGTTCGATGAGCCCGGGCCTGAGGCCAGGGCAGATGGGCTCCGGGCGTTCCCGCGGCGCGCCTGCAAGATGGCCACCGGTACGGGGAAGACGACGGTCATGGGGATGCTCGCCGCTTGGAGCATCCTCAACAAGATGGCGAACCGAAGTGACCGGCGTTTCTCCGACGTCATCCTCGTCGTCTGTCCGAACATCACGATCCGAAACCGCCTCGAGGAACTCAAGCCGCAGGGTGGTGAAGCAAGTCTCTACCGTACTCGTGACCTGGTGCCGTCGCACCTGATGCGCCGGCTCGCCCAAGGACATGTTCTGGTCACGAACTGGCACGTGTTCGAGCCGCGAACCATCCAGACCGGAGGGCAGACGGCGAAGGTGCTTCGGGCGGGACGCGAGGTTCGGACTCGAGAAACGATCCGCATCGGCGCAAAAACCACGACGGCTCGGGGCATGCGTTATGCGACGGAGGAGGACCTCCAGCGACAGGTGGATGCCGAGCTGGTCACGGTCCTTGAGGAGAAGCGGGACCGGCAAGGCAATCTAAAGTCGGTTTCGGTCGAGTCGCTGCGGTATGTTGAGAGCGATGCCAAGCTCATCGAACGCCTCCTCGGCCGCGAAGTCGGCGGGAAGCGAAACATCCTCGTGATGAACGACGAGGCTCATCACGCATACCGCATCCGGCGGACCGAACCGGACGAAGCTGAGGAGGACCTGTTCGGCGAGGCGAGAGACAGCGAGGAATTCTATCGCGAAGCGACGGTGTGGATCGATGGTCTCGACCGAATCCACAAGCATCGCGGCATCAACCAATGCATCGATCTGTCGGCCACACCGTACTATCTCGGCCGGGTGGGACAGGACGCCAACCGACCGTTCCCTTGGGTGGTGAGCGATTTCGGACTCGTCGACGCCATCGAATCCGGACTCGTCAAGATTCCACAGCTCGCGGTGCGGGACACGAGCGGTAAGGTCGTTCCAGGGTACTTCAACATCTGGCGTTGGATTCTTCCGAAGCTGACCGCAGCGGAGCGCGGCGGTCGACGAGGGACAGTCAAACCGGCCGCGGTACTGAAGTACGCGCACGTTCCGCTCACGATGCTCGGCGGGTTGTGGGAGGATCTTCGCCGCGAATGGAGGGAGGAGGGCGAGGTCCGCCCGCCGGTGTTCATCATCGTATGCAAGAACACCGCGCTCGCCAAGGTCGTCCACGAGTGGCTCGCAGAGGATCGAGCCCCCGTCGGCATCCCTCCCTCACGACTCAAGGGATTGCGCAACACCAATGGGGATGTCCGTACGATCCGTGTGGATTCCAAAGTCGTGCGAGAATCCGACAGCGGTCAATCGAAGTCGGATGAAGACCGATGGATGCGCGCGACCCTGGACACGGTAGGAAAGACGGAGTGGCCTTGCGGCGCGGACGGGCGGCCCCTGTACCCGGACGGATTCGAAGAACTGGCGGAGAAGCTCGAACGACCGCTTCATCCGCCCGGTCGGGACGTGCGATGCATCGTGAGCGTGGGGATGCTGACCGAGGGTTGGGACTGCAACACAGTCACGCACATTATCGGGCTACGTCCCTTCATGTCCCAACTTCTGTGCGAACAGGTCGTGGGACGCGGCCTCCGACGCGTGAGCTACGCTGTTGGGGAAGATGACAGATTCGGCGAGGAGGTCGCCAAGGTATTCGGCGTCCCCTTCAACATCGTACCGTTCAAGGAGAACCCGCCGACCTCAGGTCGGGCCGCGACGCCGAAGACTTGGAGGATCCGAGCGGTGCCCCAAAAGGCTCATCTTGAGATACGGTTTCCGCGCGTCGAGGGCTATACCCAACGAATTCAGGCGGGCGTCCGCGTCGATTGGCGCGAGATTGCACCACTCGACCTGGATCCTGCGGAGATTCCGCCAGAAGTCGAGATGAAGGCGGGGCTTCCATCCAACGCCGGCCGACCGTCTCTCGTCGGTCCGGGACAGATCGAACATGTGGACCTCAGCCCCTATCGCCAAGGCCACCGGCTCCAGGAACTCGTATTCGATATGGCCCGTGACCTCACGAATGAGTACTGCCGACAACCCGGCTGCGAAACGCCTGCCCACGTGCTGTTTCCGCAGCTCGTGGCCATCGTAGATCGATACGTGAAAGAAAAGGTCCGGCCGCTGGCCTCCGCCCGCGCCGTCGATGCGTTCCTTTCGCCTTGGTACGGTTGGATTGTGGAGCGGCTCATCGCCGCAATTCGACCTCAGTCTCATGCGAACGGCGCGGCCGAATTTCCTCGGTTGGAAGAGGGCCGGGGGCCGGGATCGACTGCGGACGTGGACTACGAGACGCGGCGCGAACCGTACGCCGTCAACAAGAGTCATGTGAACGCCGTTGTGCCCGACACCGCGAAATGGGAACAGCTTGCCGCCTACCAATTGGACAAGCACGATCTCGTCCAGTCGTTCGTCAAGAATGCAGGACTAGGCTTCTCGATTCCATATCTGCATAACGGCGAACATCGAGAGTACCTGCCCGACTTCATCGTCCGGTTGGCATGCTCGGATGAGCGTTACCTGATTCTGGAGACGAAGGGCTACGATCCGCTCAAGGAAGTGAAGGAGCAGGCGGCAAACCGCTGGGTTCGAGCGGTAAACGGGACTGCCGCGTTTGGATCGTGGAGCTATACGATGGTCTCCGACATGACCATCGTGGCGGATGTGGTTGCCCGGGCAGTTGCGAACTCGTCGCCACCGTAGGAGCCGCCAACGACCTGAGGGTAGGCGCCGCTCAGAGGTCGGAACCGTTCCGCTAATTGACCATGCCCCGAGCGGCGTCAGCTGGCCTTCGGCGGGCGCCCTCGGGGGGACTGGGGATTCGCATCGGTCTCCTGATCGACGATGCGGCACAACTTCGCGATGATCGAAGCTCTAGGCCGCGCCGTCGGCATGCCGACTGTCCGGTGACCAAAACCCATTGCAAGAACGTGGTCGAGTGTTTCATTCCGACAAGCCCATCGTCGCCTCCGCACGTATCATCGTCTAATCGCTTTCCCAAATGCAAATCCCCACATGCCTATCCAGATATTCTGCACTAACCCTATAGCCCTCAGCCAGTTCTTGCTCCCCCGTGCTAGATTCTCATACTCGCCTCCGTACAAATCCTGCAGTCCCGCCGTATAGAATGGTATCCGATCAACGCGCCGCAAGGTGAAAGCCACGAGGTCGGTAACTGAAAAACCGTCGATCCACACCCAAGCGAGTGCATTGAACCCCAAATAGCCGATTGCCCCAACCATCAACGGGCGCATCCAGGAACCATAGAAATCAGACGACCATCGACGCCATCCGTGGCGAAGGCGATCCTGCCAGTACTCAAGCCATCCTCCTATACCGTCAGAGAGAGATGCGTCGCACTCTTTGTTCAAGAAGTACTCGATCCTGTCGATTTGCCTTTCGAGCGCACTCACCTGACGGGCGTCGCCCCTTCCCGCTGCCACTGCTTTTGTTGACAAGAACAGATTCCTATGGTGGAAGGGTGCGCGGAAATCTGTATCGATTCGTTCGCGCCGTCCGATGTATACGATGGTATCTTCGAAGTCGTTCCTCGATTCATTGAATGACAATGATTGGATGTGGTTTCGTCCACGGAACGAATAGTTCAACGCATCACACCGCATGAGCCAACTTCCAATGCCTCTGTTTCCTACCAAAGCCACGCGACCCAGGCCGACATGAGTCGCCGCGTCCGAATAGCGAGCACCCGGTATTGTCAATCGCACCGCTTCGGGCAGGTCATGAGCCCTCCTAATCATCGCCTTGTAGTACGCTTCGTCCTCTCGCAGGTAGGCGCTATGACCTTTCCAAGACAATTTCTTTGGCGCAGCGTCGTCGCTCTCCCGGCTGGATGTCATCTGGATGTGGCTATTGTCGAAATCGTTGTGCTGGAACGTCACGTCACTCATCCTACAGAAACCGAGGAGCCACGCCCCGATTATGCCGCTAGAGGGGAAGACAAAGCGGTTTCCGTCGAACCGAAAGCTACCGGACCACGGAAGAACGAGGCTTGCCGCCGATTTGCCACGTTCGAAGGAGCAGTGCTCGAAGTGCAGCTTGATGCCCCAACGCATGAGATCCCAATCCGTCTTGGTTCCACCGACAAGTGGTTCATCCAGCGTGATGTCCAAGCGGCGGAGAATCAGGTTTTCCAGCGCGTATATGCTTCGTTCTGGGTGTCGAGGGAGGTGTTGGCCGCGAGGCTGATGGATGAATACGTGGTCGGCTAGCCCGTTGTCCTTCAAGAATGGCACAGCCAATTCCAGATCCCAGGTCATGCCGCTGTCACCCTTGGAGATGATGGACTCTTGGCAAACTGTCTGCAATGTGGTATTCAACTCTGATGCCGACAGAGACTTGCGTGGTCCCCAGCCCACGCGCCCACGAAGGATCGGGATGTGCCCGGCCGGGGCGGTTCGCCTCCGTGTTGTCGGGCTTCGTTGTGCCTTCATAGCGTGACGACCCCTCCTCGTGTTATGGACTGGCCATACTGCATCAGGAGCTTAGAGTCATTTCGAAGCTGTCGGGAACCTACAGCCCACGGAGACGATCATTCCGTAGGCATGTGATGGGACGACCTGCAGAAGCCTGCCCGCATGGCCGCGCTACGCCGACGCTCTCGCGCCTCTCTCCAGATCCCATGCCCCATTTCGAGTGTGGAGCATACCACGGAGGCAATCCCAACTCAAGACATCGGCCCGCCTGCTCTGGTCAAGCGCCGCCCTCGGACCTCACGCTGCACAGGCGAGGGCCCGATGGGGCGCTCTAGGGGTCGGCTACCGGATCGCCTTGTGGTTGGGAAGCCGCCCGCGATACCGATGGTCGGCCGTCAAGGCCGCGGCTTGGAGCGACCCACCCCTTCGGGATGCCTGGATCGGCAGCAGGGACAATCGGCATAGGACATGCCCGTGTCATCTTCCCGTGCAGGTCGCTCCACAACCGTCAGTCCTCCGCTGGGAAGGCCACCGATGTGCCGGAACCGTTCGATCTCACCCGGCGCCATGGCCCCCATTGATCGCCCGCGCCACTCGTGGCGCGGGCGCGGTTCGTTGCGCTGGATAACCACTCAACGCCAGCGGGCAGCCTTCCGCGTCGACATCGCATGGCAAGGATCGGGTCGATTTCAAGCATCAGGAGTGTTCACGTTACTGGAGGTTCCCATCGATGATCTCCGGAGTTTCGCATGAACACGACCGACTACGACCGTATCGAGGCGGCCATTCGCTATCTGGCCCGGCATCGCAAGCGCCAGCCGGAACTCG
>VXNP01000074.1 GCA_009840525.1 Gammaproteobacteria bacterium | reverse complement strand
CCTGGCCGACGCTCGCCCGCGCGCCCTCGGCGAGGGCGCCCGTGGCAAGCGAGAAGGTGGTGTCGCCGTCGCCGGGCGTGTGCACCGGATAGATCGCGCGGGCGTACCCGTCCTGGGCCATCAACGCTACCCGGGTGGCTTCCGCCTTGGTGAGGCGCGCGTTGGTGGCGACCACCCCGATGGTCGTGTTCCGGGCGGGGGATCCGCCCGATGGTCCCCCTGCGCGCAGGAGGACGCGGGCGTCCGCCAGGGTGGTCCCGTCGTCGCTGCGCACGCCCGCGACCACGCGGCCGGTCGAGGGGTCGATCACGTCGCCCACGCTGTTGACCGCCACCAGGGCGGCCACCACCAGCCCGCCCGGCAGCGTGATGGAGGCGCTGCCGACCCCGCCCTTCATCGCGCGGCCCATCCCCGCCAGCTTGCCTACGGTAGCCCCCGCGCCCGCCCCGACGCTCCCCGATGCCACCGGGCCACCGGTCGCGCCGCCCGCCGCCCGGTACCCGCACTCGGGTCCGGGACGCACCGTCCAGTCGCCACCCACGCCCAGGTCGTACAGGATGGCCGCGCTCACGATCGGAACGCGAACGATCGGGCCGACGGGGTACCCCACCCCCTGCTCCTCCAGATAGCGCACCACTCCGCTGGCGGCGTCCAGCCCGAAGGCGCTGCCGCCCGCGAGCACAACGGCGTTCACGATCGCGACGGTGTTGACCGGGTCGAGCAGGTCGGTCTCGCGCGTGCCGGGCGCCCCTCCCCGCACATCCACGCCCCCCACGGTGCCTTCGGGCGCCAGCACCACCGTGCACCCGGTGGGACGCTCCCCCAGGGTGTGGTGACCCACCCGGATGCCGGGTACGTCGGTCAGGCTGCCGCCGGGAGCGAAGCCGCCGGTCTGCTGCGACCACACCGGGCTGGCGCTCAGGAGCAGCAGCGTGGTGGCGACGCCGGTAGAGCGCACGAACGAAAAACACCGCATGGTGGACAATCTCCAACCGGGATCGCGGGATGGGAAGCCCGGCCCTCCTTCGGCGGGTGTACCATGATCTGCCCATTCCGCCTGATTGCCGCCCGGCCCTCCCCAGGCGATCTTCCGACCGCTCCGCCGATTTCACTATCCCCGCGCCCCCGGCCCGTGATCACCATCCGCCCCATCCGCCGCACGCTCGTGCCCGTCGATGACGCCGCGGCAGATCGCGTCAGCGCCCCCAACTACGACGAGTTTCAGAGCGACGAAGAAGTGCGGGCGCTGATCCGGCAGGCTCCCGAGAGTGTGCTGCGCGTGACCATGCCGCACTGCGATCCCGATGCGGAGGACAAAGTCGCGGCCGACTCTCCTCCGGCCCTCGCGCGCGCCGCCGCCAACATGCGGGCGCTCATCGACAGCGACAGCGTGCGCGCCGCGCCCGATCTGCTCTACGTCTACCGCATCGACGACCCCGCCCGTCCCGGCATCGACCAGATCGGCCTCGGGGGCATGGCACGCATCGACGAGATCCGGACCGACACCAGCCCGGCCGCTCCCATCATCCGCAACGAGGGCGTCCGCGAGCCGAAGGCGCGCGGGCGGGCGCAGCTCATCGAGGCCACCTCCGCGTTCATCGGCACGGTCAACTGCGCCGTTCCGGACGCATCGGGGGCGTTCGCCCACGCGCTCGAGCGGCTCGCTTCGGATCGTGCGCCCGACCACGGAGCCGACGACAGCCGCGGCTGCCGCCACGACATCTGGCTGATTGACGACGCCTCCATCCAGGCGCGCCTGATCGCGCTCGCGGCCGCCGAGCCGGAGGCCTACGTCGCCGACGGCAACCACCGTAGCGCGGCCGCCGCGATGCTCGACCGCGAGCACTTCCTGTGCGTCTTCTTCCCTCTCGAGCGCATGTCGCTGGCGCCCTACAACCGGCTCGTGCGCGACATCGGCCTGGACGACGAGGTGGTGCTAGCGGGTCTCCGCGAGCGCTTTGCCATCGAGGAGGTCCCGGGAGCGCATCAGCCCGCCCGAACCCATCAGATCGGCCTCTACACCGGGCGCGCCTGGTACCGCCTGCGCCCGCTTCCCGGCAGCTACGACGAGCGCAACGCGGTCGAATGCATCGACGCCGACATCGTCCAGCGCAACTTCTTCGACGCCGTCCTGGGCATCGCCGAACCGGGCGATCACCGCCTCAACTTCGTGGGCGGTGACCGCGACGTCGAGTTCCTGCAGGCGGGCGTGGACAGTGGCGAGTACCGCTACGCCGTCACGCTCGCGCCCGTCACCCTTCGCCAATTCGCGGCTGTGTGTCGTCAGAATCGCATCATGCCGCCCAAGTCGACCTGGTTTCAGCCCAAGATCCGCAGCGGCCTGGTGATTGCGCTGGAAGAGGAGTCGGCGCAGCCGAAATAGCCCGACGCCGACCGGTGGCGCCGCGGTTGGCACCGTCGGCCCATGGTCCCCATCTTCACGGGTGCCCGTCAGACCGCAGGAACGGAGGTTGTCCCGATGCTCGACTCCAATTCCACCCGACGACGCTTCATGGCCCATTTCGCCGGAACCGGGCTTGGCGCCACCCTGCTCCCCGGCGTGCTCTGGGCCAGAATGCAGGAGGCCGGCGCCCGCGAAGTCACCGCCGAGATGCTGGGCGACGCGCTGGCGATTTCGGGCCTCGACTTCAGCGACGAGGAACGCGAACGCATGCTCGAGTCGGTGAACGACCGCCTGAGCGACTATCAGGAACTTCATGAGCTGAAGATCCCTAACGACATCTCGCCGCCCTTCCACTTCAACCCGCTGGTCCCGGGAATGCAGGTGGACCGGTCGGTCACACCGTTCAGGATGAGCGACCTGCCGAGGATCGAGCGACCCTCGAACCTCGAAGACGTCGCATTCTGGACCGTGCGGGAGCTCGCGGAGCTCGTTCGCACCCGGCAGGTGAGTTCGGTCGAACTGACCGAGATGTACCTGCAGCGCCTCGAGCGCTACAACCCGCTGCTCAACTGCGTGGTCACCCTCACCGACGAGCTGGCGCTGGCCCAGGCACGCGCGGCCGACCGTGAGATCGCCGCCGGACGGTACCGGGGGCCGCTGCACGGAATCCCTTGGGGCGCAAAGGACATCATTGCGACCCGCGGCTACAAGACCACCTGGGGCTCACCCGCCTACCAGGACCAGATCATCGACATGGACGCGTCGATCATCGAGATGCTGCGTGACGCGGGCGCGGTGCTGGTCGCCAAGCTGACCACCGGCGAGCTGGCCGGGGGAGACCAGTGGTTCGGGGGCCAGACGATGAACCCGTGGGACCCGTCGACGGGCTCCGGTGGTTCTTCGGCGGGTCCGGGATCCGCTACGGCGGCCGGGCTTGTCGGCTTCTCGATCGGAACCGAGACCAGCGGCTCCATCCTGGGACCCTCGTCGCGCTGCGGCCTGAGCGGGCTTCGTCCGACGCTGGGCCGGATCAGCCGGTACGGGGTGATGGCGCTCTCCTGGACCCAGGATCGACTGGGCCCGATGTGCCGCTCCGCCGAGGACTGCGCGCTGGTGATGCGGGCGATCTCGCGTCCCGACGGCCTCGACCTGAGCGTGCAGGACCTGCCCTTCAACTGGGACGGCACCCGCGCGGCTACCCGGCTGCGGGTCGGGTATCTGGAGGAGGCGTTCGAGGAGATCGAGGAGGCCGACTACCGGACCGCGCACCAGCGC
This sequence comes from Gammaproteobacteria bacterium, assembly GCA_009840525.1. GTDB lineage: Bacteria > Gemmatimonadota > Gemmatimonadetes > Longimicrobiales > Gaopeijiaceae > BD2-11. The sequence continues at coordinate 12,967 of VXNP01000074.1, read as the reverse complement.
ACCCTCGAGGAGCTCGAGTCCCTCGGTTTCATGCTGACGCCCATTCACATCCCCGAATGGTCGATCAACGTCACCGCGCACAGCGTGGAGATGGCCGTCTTCTTCGACGAGCTGCTCCGTTCCGGCAGAGCGGAGCTGCTGGGCCGTCAGACGCGCGCCGACGGTTTGCGCTCCGCCAGGGTGATTCCGGCGGTCGAGTACCTGCAGTCGCAGCGCGCGCGCACCATGATGATGATGCAGCTCGCGGAGGCGACTTCGGGGGTGGATGTCTACCTCATCCCGAGGGGGCCGCGCCGCCCGCCCGGCCAATCTGACGAGCCGCCGCCGTACAGCCACGGTCGCAACGCGAGCAGCATGACCAACTACGCGACCCATCCCGCCCTTGCGGTGCCCAACGGCTTCAACGATGCCGGGCTCCCCACGAGCATGACCTTCTGTGCCCAACCCTTCCGCGAGACGGAGCTGTTGACCGTGGCGCGCGCGTATCAGGACGCCACCGACCACCACAGGCAATACCCGGATCTGGACAGCGCGGCGTCCGGGTAGGTACCCCCCGGGCAGCCACCATGATCGATGCACTGATCGGACGGACGCCTACGCTGCGCCTCGCGCGCGTCGTGGAGCCGACCATGGCGGAGGTGTGGCTCAAGCTGGAGGGCCTGAATCCCGCCGGCTCGATCAAGGACCGAACCGCCTGGGCCATGATCGACGACGCCGAGGCGCGGGGGCTTCTGAAACCCGGAGGTACCATCGTCGAACCCACCTCCGGGAATACCGGCATCGGCCTGGCGCAGATCGCGGCCTGGCGCGGATACAGGCTCATCCTCTGCATGCCGTCGTCGATGAGCGAAGAGCGCAAGCGGACTCTTTCGGCGTACGGGGCCGATTTCGTCCTCACCGACCCGGAGCGGCGCATGCTTGCGGCGAGAGAGGAAGCCGAGCGCATCGCTTCGGAGACCGGCGCTTTTTACCCGGACCAGTTCTCAAATCCCGCCAATCCGCGCATCCACTACGAGACTACCGGGCCGGAACTCTGGGCCGACATGAAGGGGCGCATCGATGTGTTTGTGTACGGATCGGGGACCGGCGGGACCATCAGCGGGGCCGGGCGGTTTCTGAAGGAGATGGACCCGCGCATCCAGGTGGTGGCGGTCGAACCGGCGCGCTCGCCGGTCATTTCGGGGGGCGAACGCGGGCAGCATCAGTTCCAGGGAATGGGACCGGGCTTCATCCCGGAGAACCTGGATCGGACCGTGCTCGACCGTGTGATGACGGTGTACGAAGAGGATGCGTTCCCTTTGGGCCGTCGTCTCGCCCGCGAGGAGGGCCTCTTCCTGGGGATGAGCAGCGGCGGCATCGTATACGCCGCGCTCCAGATCGCGCGGGAGATCGGGCCCGGCCATCGCGTCGCCGCCATCTCGCCCGACGATGGTGCGCGCTACCTGACCACGGCGTTGTATTCGCCGGAAGAGTAGCGCGAGTCGGCCGCATCCCGACGCTGGCAGGGGAACTCGCCCGCATCTAGTATTCCGGTGTCTGCCCATCGGTACATGGAGGAGCCCATGCGTTTCATCTCTTTCCAGGTCATTCGTCGTGTTCCCGCTGTCCTTGTCGCCGCAGCCCTCTGGACATCGGCATGCGCTCCGGCGGACGGCAGACCCCGCGCGTACTTCGAGGATCCGGACCTCCAGCGCATCTACAGCCGCATGATGGAGGAGATGGCGCCTGACCGGGGATGGGAGCGGGTGCGCTATATCGCTTTCGACCGGGTCGTGGACCGCGGAGGCCCCGTCCTCGATCGCCGCTCGCATCGATGGGACGTCTGGGGCGGGATGTACCGCATGGCGGGAAGCTCGGGTGACCAGGAGATCGTGGCCGTGATCGACACCAACGACCCCGCCGAGGGCGAACGCATCTGGCTCGATGGCGAACTCGTCACCGACGCGGCTGTTTCCGACTCGCTCGCGGATCGTGCGCACAGCAGCTTCATCAACGACACGTACTGGTTTCTGATGCCCTACAAGTGGGCCGACCCCGGAGTCAACACCGTCTATCTGGGAGAAATGGCGATGGACGGACGGCCCTACGAAGTGGCAGAACTCACTTTCGACGCCGTCGGGCGCACCCCCCAGAACAGGTACCGCGGCTGGGTCGACCCGGAAACGGGGCTGATGGCCTACTGGCAGCACTGGCGCACCGCCAGCGACCCGGAGCCCGCCTTCACGCTGGCCTGGACGGAGTGGACGCGGCACGGCCCGTTGCTGCTCTCGGCAGGCCGCCCGGACTCGACCGGCTATTCGCGCGTCAACTTCGAGAACATGGAAGCGTCGCTGGAGTTGCCGGCAGGGATGTTCGAGGGACCGGAGGGTTAGGCTTCCTTACCCCCCTCCCCCGCCTGCTGCTCGTCGCTCGACAGCGTTCCGACGCTCCGCACAATGAGTGTGCCCGAGCCCTCGTTTGTGAAGATCTCGCGCAGCAGGCTGTCGCGCGCGCTCCCGGAAATGAGGTGCACGCGGGGGACGCCGCCCTCGATGGCGCTCTCGATGGCCATAGCCTTGGCGAGCATTCCTTGGGCGAGCACGCCCTGCTCGCGCAACTCGCGGAGCCCCGCCAGATCAAGGTAGGAGATCAGCGTCGCCGGATCCTCAAGGTCGCGGAGGATGCCGGGCGCGGACATGGTGAAAACGAGCTTCGTGGCCTCGAGCGCCCGGGCGAGTGCGCTCGCCACGGTGTCCGCATTGATGTTGAGCAACCGCCCCTCCGCATCCGCCGAAAGCGGGCTCACGACGGGCACCCACCCCTGGTCCAGGAAGACGTGCAGCGAAGAGGGATCGACGGCCTCGATGTCTCCCACGAATCCGAAGTCCACGGGATCGGGGCCCTCCCCTTCCATATGCACGGGAGGGCGGCGCGTGGCCGTGACCAGACCGGCGTCGACCCCCGAGACGCCGACGGCGTGAATCCCTTCCTTCCGGCACGCGCCGAGCAGCGCCGTGTTAATCTCGCCGCTCAGGACCCGGGCGGCGACGCGCAGATCCTCGGAACGCGTGACCCGGCGGCCCGCCACCATGCGGGGCTCGTGGCCCAAGCGGCGGGCGAGTTCGGTGGACTGGGGTCCGCCGCCGTGCACGAGCACCAGGCGCACCCCCAGGGAGTTGAGAATCCCCACCTGTTCCATCAGAGCATCGATGCGCCCCGCGCTCTGCAGGACCTCGCCGCCCACCTTCAGAACGAAGATGCGTTCGCGGAAGAGACGCACGTAAGGCGCCGCGGCGCGCAGGCCGGCAAACCTCCGGTCGGCGGCGCGCGAGCGCTTCACGCTCCCTCCTGGCCAATGGCGCCCAGAGCTTCGGCGAGTTGCGCCGCTTCGGACGCCCGCAGCGTGAGCGGAGGCATGACGCGCAGCCATGACGCGTGCGAGCTGGTTCCGGTGAGGATGTCCCGGTCCAGGAGCGCGTCGCGAACTTCGCGCGCGGGGGTCCTGCACTCGAGTCCGAGCAGCATGCCTCGGCCGCGGATGCCGAGTACGGGCCCCGTGACGCAGTTGGCGCGTATCTCCTCTTCGCGCGTCGCCGCCTGCTGCAGAAGCCCCTCCTCGCGGATGGTGTCCAGCACCGCTTCGATGACCGCACACGCGAGCGGACCGCCCCCGAAGGTGCTGCCCATGTCCCCGATTCGCAGCTGATCGCCCAAGGTTCGTGACATGATCAGCGCGCTGCAGGGAAACCCGGCGCCGAGCGCCTTCGCGGTGGTCAGCATGTCCGGCACCACGCCGGTGTGCTCGATCGCGAAGGGTTTCCCGCTCCGTCCCATGCCACATTGCACCTCGTCCGCGATCAGGAGGGCGCCATGCTGGTCGCAGGCCGCGCGCAAGGCACGCACATAGTCCGATTGGAGCACGTACGCGCCCGCAATGCCCTGGATGGGCTCGACGATGACGGCTGCGGTCTCGTCGTCGATGGCAGCAACCGCTCCGGCTGCGTCGTCGCGCGGGACGAAGGTCACGTCGAACGGGGTGTCCGGGAAGCCGTACCAGCGCTCGCGGGCCCGCCAGGTCACGGCGGCGGCCGCGGCCGAACGGCCGTGGAATCCGTGTTCCAGAGCGACCACGCGCCTGCGGCCCGTCAATCCGCAGGCCAGCCTGAGGGCGTTCTCGTTGGCCTCCGCCCCCGAATTGACGAAGAACACCCAGTCCAGGCCGTCAGGCGCGAACTCGGCCAGCTTTTCGGCGGCCCGCGCCCGCACCCTCAGCGCGTTCACGTTGCTGGTGAACATCAGTTCGCCCGCCTGCCTGCGGAGGGCTTCAAGCACCCGCGGGTGACCGTAGCCGAGCGCGCACACCGCGTGCCCGCCGTAGAGATCGAGAAGCCGGCGCCCGTCGGCGCACCTCAGGAACGCGCCCCGGCCCGACACCGGCTCCAAAGGCAACTGGCCGTACACCTGGGCCAGATGCCGCGCCTCGGCCTGGCGCGCGTCCGGAACGAGTGTCGGAGCTGGTGCGTTCATCTCGGCGCCCGGCGCGGCCCGCTGGGGCCCGGCACGCTCGCGGTGAGCCACGCGTTCACATCCATGATGCTGCCGGGGTGGTCAGCCCGGTGGTTTCGGGAAGCCCGTGCAGCACATTCATCCATTGGATCGCCCCTCCGGCAGCGCCCTTGACCAGGTTGTCGAGCGCCACCGTGACCGCCAGCGTGCCCCGGTTCACCGCCATCGCCAGACGGGCGTGATTGCTGCCAACCACGTCCTTCAGCCTCGGCGGCGCATCGACCAGGTGTACGAAGGGCGCCTTCGCATAGTGATCGGCATAGGCGTCGCGCACGTGGCTCGCATCAACGCCGTCGAGCAGCCGCGCATGCAACACCATGTAGATGCCGCGCGCGAACGGGCCGGACGTGGGAACGAAGTGCAGTTGTGCGCTCCGGCCGCTCGATGCCCGCAGGATCCCTTCCACCTCCGGCACATGGCGATGCGCGAGCGGCTTGTATGCGAACATGTTGGCGTGCCGGGTCGGATGGTGGGTCGTCGGCCTGGGAGCGCGGCCCGCCCCGGTACTCCCCGTCACCGCGCTGACCATCAGGCGGGGATCGACGAGCGCGCTCCGACTGCGTCCGGCCGGGCGACCCCTTGCCTGGGGGCGCATCAGCGGCATGGCGGCGAGCAGCATCCCGGTGGCGAAGCATCCGGGATGGCCGACGTGGCGGGGCTTGCGTATGGTCGCGTGCTCCGGCAGCAGGCTCCGGAACATCGACATGCGATCCGGGGCACCGTGCTCGATCGCGTAGACGGCTTCGTAGGCCTCGGCGTCGCGAAAGCGAAAATCCGCGGATACGTCGACCACGCTCGGGACGCACTGCCGCTCCTCACAGGCGCCGAGGGTCCGGTCGACCAGTTGGGCGCTGGCTCCGTGGGCGGCGGTCGAGAAGATGGCGCAGCGGTCACCGAGCGTGTCCGGCAGATCGTCGATGTCGGTGAAGCGCAGGTCCGGCCACACACCACGCAGGTTCGGGAAGACCGCGTCCACCGGCTCGTGCCTCCGGCTTCGCGACACGACCGCGGCCGGCTGCATGCGGGGGTGGGACGCGAGAAGGCGAAGCAGCTCGCCGCCCACGTACCCGGATGCGCCCAGTACAATGGCGGGAATCGATTCAGGCATGCGCCCCCAGCCCGATGCGGGCGGCTACGGCGTCTCCGAGGCGAGCGCCGTGGGTGACCGCGTTCACCCCTTCCAGCCCGGTTCTTTCCCGGATGATGTCGAGCCCGACCTGGTTGTCGGTCGCGGGCCCCGTGATGAAGGCTGGAGTCATCCCGAACTCGTCTTCGAGCAGCCTCGCGCCGCCCCAGGCAGCGACCGGATCGGACGCGCACAGGAGGAGGCACGAGATGTTTGCGCGCACGGCGTCGTCCCGCAGGATGGCCTCAACGCCGTATGCGCCCAGGATTCCGTCGCCCAGCTCGAAGACGATCGCGTCGGGACGCTCGGCCGCCAGGCGGCGCAGCATCGTGCGCGCCAGGTCCGGCGCATTGCCGGGCCCGGTGCTGACGACGCCGAAGTCGGTAAAGATGGACGTGTTGCGCGCACCCGCGTCCTCCATCGCCAGGATGTCGCGCCGCAGCGAGACACCGGTTGCCTTGAAGGCGTCGACCACATGACCCCTGTGCCGGAGGCGCCCGATCACCGCGCATGCCGCCGCCGTCTTGCCGGAGTTCATGCAGGTGCCGGCGAGGGCCACCACGGGAACTCCTCCAAGGTCCAGTCGCGCCCCGGTGTCGAGTGGGTCGCCGCCCACCCGGGCCGGGACGCCCACGCGCTCGCCGAGATAGGGGAACTCGAGAACCACCCCGAGCACACGCGCGTCGAAGGGCTGTCCCAGGGACGCGTTGACGGCGTCGCATATTCCCAGCACGCCGCCCATGTTCAGTATCTGCACCGTGTCGCCCGGGCGCGTGGTTGCGGGCACGTGGCCGGAGTAGCCGAACAGCGCCTTGCGGTGGCCCAGCGCGCCCACGACGACATCCCCGCGGCGGACGCGCGCCATGCGTCCGCTGGCCAGTTCCAGCTGGTTGTAGGAGGACTTCTCGTTCAGCACCTCGACCGCCACCATCACGCCCTCCTCACTGGGAATGCGGTCGCCGACGCGGATCTCGCGGTCGGCACCCAGGTCCGAGGCCACCGACGCCAGTTTGTCGATGACGATGCTACGCATTGCCCTCGTTCCGTGAGCCCGTCAGGCCCGCTTCGCGGCGCAGCCGGCCCACCAGGGCACGCTGCTCGCTGCGGTTTCTGGTCGCGATGAAGATGGTGTCGTCGCCAGACAGCGTCGCCAGCACCTCCTTCCAGCCCATCCGGTCGAGGAAGAGCGCGATGCGCTGAGCCGCCCCGGTCGCGGTGCGCACAACGGTCAGATTCGGACCGGCCGCGTGCACGGCGCGCGCGTAGCTGGAGAGCGTGCGGCGATCCTCGTCCGAGAGGTTGAGAGGCCGGAGGCTGTAGCCGCCCGCGCCCTTCATCGCTCCCAGCCGAGCCAGGTCCCGGCTGATGCAGGATTGGGTCACGACGATCCCGCGTTCTCCCAGCAGGCGCACGAGTTCCTCCTGGCTGGCGACCTCGCGGTTCTCCAGGATTCTCGCGATCACCATCCGGCGCTGCGCAGGGGCTGTTCGTCGGTCTGACATTCTGGCAGAGGATCGCAGGGAAATCTGTCGTCGGTCTGACATTTTGGCAGACGTCATATGACAGAATGGCATACTAGCAGTGATATGCACATGATATGCAGTTCTGCGGAATCGTCAACCCCTGCCGGCGTTGTCCGCGGGCGAGGAGTGCCCCGGACAAATCTCGTACACCCCCAGCGGTACCGGGAATGGAGGAATGCCGCTGATTCCGGCAGATTACCGATCCGTTCAACCGCTTTCCGCATGTGGAGGCTTCGTGACCGATCCTGCCAGACGCGATCTTCTTTGCCGCCCGGTGGAGCACGTCGACATCCGCGCGTTCGACGCCCGCCCGGTCATCGACCAGTTCCGGCCGACGGCCATCCAGGCCCGCAACCTGGCGCGCGCGGCGGACATCTGTTCAGAGATGCTCGCCGACCGGGAGTGCACCGCCATCCTCACGCTCGCCGGATCGCTCGTGTCCGCTGGCCTCAAGAAGGCGCTGGTGACGCTGATCGACTCCGGCATGGTGGACGTGGTAGTGTCGACGGGCGCCAACATGGTGGATCAGGACTTCTTCGAGGCCCTGGGATTCCGACACTACATGGCGCCCGGATCGCCCGAGCATCCGGTGGTGCCGGATGAACGTCTGCGCGAACTCGCCATCGACCGCATCTACGACACGTATATCGACGAGCGGGAATTGCGCGACTGCGACCGGACGATGAGGCGCATCTTCGATCGGCTTCCCGCGCGCCCTTTCTCGTCGCGTGAGATCCTGACCGAAATGGGTCGCTTCCTCGATGCGAGCTTCCCCGAGTCCGAATCCGTGGTGCTTTCGGCGTACCGGAAGGGCGTTCCAGTCTTCGTGCCTGCCCTCAGCGACTCCTCCGCCGGGTTCGGCATCGTGCTGCACCAGGCCACGGCCGCGCGCGAGGGGCGCGAATCGGTGTCGCTGGACTCGGGGAGGGACTTCCTCGAGCTCGCCCGCATCAAGCTCGCTTCCCGCGCTACGGGGCTGCTCATGCTCGGCGGAGGGGTCCCGAAGAACTTCGCCCAGGACATCGTGGTGGCGGCGGAGATGCTGCATGAGGAGGCTGCGTCGTCGGGGCGGGCGTCGGCTGCAGCGGGTGGGACAGGGGCAGCAATGCCCGCGGAGGATGGGACAGGGGCAGCAATGCCCGCGGAGGTGTCGATGCACCGGTACGCCGTGCAGCTCACGGTGGCGGACAGCCGTGACGGAGCCCTGTCCGGGTCCACCCTGCGCGAGGCCACGAGCTGGGGAAAGGTGGAGAGCACGCGCGAACAGATGGTGTTCTGTGAAGCCACGCTCGGCTTTGCGCTGCTCGCGAGCGACGCCTGGCATCGCCGGGCCTGGGAAGGCCGGCCCGAACGCAGGTTCGCGGATTGGCTTGAGGAGCAGGCGGGCCGCGGGCGCGAAGATGTTCCCGCGGGAATCCCCGGCTAACTCTTCGCAATCTCCTCCGCCGCCATCAGCGACAGTGCGCAGAAGGTGAGGGTCCCGTTGGCGCAGCCGCTGGAGACGATCGTGGGCGCGCCCACCACGAACAGGTTCTCGTGGTCGTGGGTGCGTCCCCAGCGGTCCACCACGCTGGTGGCGGGATCGTCGCCCATCCGGCACCCGCCGCCGGGATGTTCGAACAGGCGTGACGCCCGCGTGCTCATCATGCGCCCGCCTGCCGCGCGCGCGAGCTCGTCGAAGCGGCCCAGCAGCGTCTCGTGGGTGTGCGGCTCCAGGTCGAGGGTGGCCTGCCCCGCCACGTAGTCGATGCGCGGCATCGGATCCCCGTGCGCGTTGCGCATGCCCGGGTCGAGGGTGAGACGGCTCTCCGGGGTGGGAATCACGTCGTAGTACGACCGGATGCGCGCGGTCGCGGTGGACCGGGTGCGCGCCCGCCAGTCGGCCATCACCTCGTCGCCCCAGAGGACCCGCCCGTCGTCCGCCGCCAGACGGGCTTCGCGGCCCACGGTCGATTCCCACAGGCGGATGTCGTGGCGCAGGTAGCGGTCCAGCGGCCCCGGACTCGCGAAGCGGTGCGACAGCAGGCTGTTGTTGGGAAAGATCCCCGGGTAGAGCCTCATGGGCAGCTCGATGAAGCCGCTGGCGAACCAGTGCCCGGTCATGTAGCGCCCGACGTTGTCCGTGCTGTTGGCCAGGCCGTTGGGAAAGCGGCTGTTGGCGGACAGCAGGAGGAGATGCGAACTCCAGCTGTGGCCGGCGGCCAGCACGAAGGTTCGCGCCCGGAATTCGACGGGCTGGTCGGGGGCGTCCTGATGAAATCCCGCGGCGGTCTCGATGCGGTCCGAGCCCGATGCCAGATTCAGCGAGCGAATCAACGTGCGGTCGTAGAGCCGGATTCGCGCCGCGGCGAGCAGGCGGTCGAAGGCAAAGTCCGGAGTGTACTTGGCGCCCGTCGGACACACCGCGCAGGTGTCGCAGCGCTGGCACACGTTGCGTCCCTGCCACGGCTCGGTGTTGCGCGCCCACGGCTGGGTCCAGAAGGGGATGCCCGCTGCGTCCGTCCACTCGCGCATGCGCTCGAGGTTCCAAGAGAGCGGCAGGGGCGGCATCGGATACGGCCTGGAACGGGGATCGTACTCGGGCGGGCCCTGCTCCCCGGCGACCCCCATGCGCTCTTCCGCCTCCTGGTAGTAGGGCTCCAGGTCGTCGAAGGTGATGGGCCAGTCGTACCCGACCCCATAGAGGGAGCGCACCCGGAAATCCTCCGGCGAATACCGGGGCACGGCGCCCCCCCAGTGCATCGCGGCGCCCCCCAGCACCATCGACTGGTACATCTCGCCCGTGCCGGTCTGGCCGGGGATGTGGTCGTTCGGGTAGGGGTTCTCGCCGTACGCGAGCATACGCGCGCGGGTCGCCGTCCTCTCTTCCAGAGAAGCGGTGCGCCCGCCCGCCTCGACGACCGTGATGGACGCCTCCGTGTGTTCCGCGAGGCGTTCCGCAACCATGGCCGCGCTGATGCCGCCCCCGATGATGCAGACGTCGCTCTCGATGACCTGGCTCATGACGCGGCTCCCGGCAGCGGGGCGGGCTCGTCTCCGGCTCCAGCCAGGCCCCTGCACTGCTGTTTGGCGATGGCCCGTCCGTAGCAGAGATCGGTCGCGATCGGGGAGGCGAAGAAGTGGGCCGCGAGCGCGACGGCGATGTGCGCGGCGTTCCCCGGCCGGCCGAAGTCGGGACCGGCCCGGCGCACGTGCGGCTCGAGGATCCGTCGCCGCTCAGGCACTCCGACTTCCGCAAACGAGGCCCCGAAGCGCTTGCCGCTCTCGATGTCGAGCCCGCTCAGCTGGGCGGCCCAGCCGGGCCGCGGATCCGGCCCCGTGTAGACCGTCACGGGCACCAGGTAGGGATGAGGCATCTCGGCCACCGGCTCCAGCCCTTCGGACCAGAGCTCAAAGGCGGCCACCGCCCGCTCACGGCCGTCCGCGCCCAGCTCTTCCGGCAGCACTGCCTCGCCGACCGCCCGAAGCGTGGCTGGCGCGAGCGCATCCGGGCTTTCCGCTCCGGCGGGCGCGCAACTCGGCAAGGATACCACGGCTACCGTCGCCGCGGACTGCTTCAGAAAGGTTCTGCGTGACTCGGCCATCGGCTACGTCTCCTTGCTGCGGCCTTACTGGGGATCGCCGGCCCCGCCATGGGAGGAATCGGCCAGCGACAGAAAGTCCTTCGCCATCGCGGGCCCCGCGGCTTCGTCCTCGTGCTTGAAGAAGACGAAGGCCTCGCCCCAGCCCTGCCCGTGGACACGCTCCATCCATCGCTCCAGTTCACCCTGGGTGTAGCCGAGCCGGCGCATGCGCAGGTAGCCCCAGGTGCCGGAGGGCAGGGGCCGGTCGGCGGGCACGCCGGGGAGCGGGTCGTCGATGTCCGCGTGTACCAGTGCGAAGTCGCGGTCGGCGAGCAGGGTTCGCACTTCGTCGTCGAACCAGGAGGCGTTGCGGAACTCGAAGGCGGCGCGGGTGCCGTCGGGAAGCAGATCGAGGAAGGCGGCCAGACGTCCGGCATCCTTCTTCATGTTGGGCGGCATTTGGAACAGGATCACGCCCAGGCGCGGTCCAAGCGTGGCGCAGGTCTCGACCAGGTAGGTGGTCTCGTCGGTGCTCGAGAGGCCCAGGCGCTTGAAATGCGTGATCCGGCGCGACGCCTTGATCGAGAAGCGGAAGCCCTCCGGCACCTGCTCGGCCCACTTCATCAGCAGATCGACCTTCGGCAGCCGATAGAAGGTGTTGTTGATCTCGACGGCGGGCAGCTCGCCGGCGTAGTGCGAGAGGAAGGCCCGCTGCGGGAGCTTCTCCGGGTAGAACCGGCCCTTCCACTCCTTGTAGGCAAAGCCGCTGGTTCCAGTCCAGATGCGCATGGCGGAATGATGCACGGGATCCGGGGGATGCGCCAGCCGGCATCACTCCCGGAGCCGGGCCGTGCGGCCGGCACGTTTTTGTGTCCGCCCCGGTTCACGCGGCCGTTGCGTCTTGTGTCCGCCCCGGTTCGCGATAGTCTTCAACAGGTTGCCGGGGGGGATTGTGCAAGGGATGCCAAATGATGTGGAAAAGGATGACGGGGCTGTGGAAATGAAGACTTCGACTGGCTTCAGGGTCTCCGCGGGACAGGCGGTCCTCCTGCTCGGCACGACAAAGGGGGCCTTCCTGGGCCGCGCGCGCGGCGGCGGCGGCTGGGAGTTGGACGGGCCGCATTTTCCGGGCGAGGAAGTCTATGCGATGGCATACGATAGCCGCGCCGGCCGATCGCGCCTGTGGGCGGCCCCGGGCAGCCCCTTCTGGGGGACCACGCTGCGCTTCTCCGACGATTTCGGGACGAGCTGGTCCGGGAAGGATGAACGCCGGGTCAGGTTCCCGGAGGATTCGGAGCTCTCGCTCAAGCGCATCTGGCAGATCCGGCCGGGGTCGGAGGCCGAGCCCGATGTCATCCGCCTGGGGGTCGAGCCTGCGTGCCTCTTCGAGTCGCGCGACGCCGGGGACTCGTGGCGGCCGGTGGAGGGCCTCCTGAACCATCCCCACCGCGAGCGCTGGCAGCCGGGCGCGGGAGGGCTCTGCCTGCACACCATCGTCGGGGACGGCGAGCCGGGCGGGCGCATGATGATCGCCATCTCGGCGGCCGGCGCCTACCGGAGCGACGACGGCGGGGTCACGTGGGAGGCACGCAACCATGGCGTGCGCGCGGAGTTTCTCCCCGACAAGCACCCCGAGTTCGGTCAGTGCGTGCACAAGATCGCGCATCATCCCACGAACCCGGGTCGGCTCTTCCTGCAGAACCACTGGGGGCTCTACAGGAGCGAGGACTGGGGGGATACCTGGGTCGACATCGCCAACGGGGTTCCTTCGGATTTCGGCTTCGCCATGGCGATGCATCCGGGGGATCCCGACACCGTCTACATCGTGCCCATAGAGTCGGACGGGTTCCGCTGCACTCCGGACGCGAAGCTGCGCGTGTACCGGACGCGCGACGGCGGGGCGAGCTGGCACCCGCTCACCGAGGGGCTTCCGCAGGAGAACGCGTACGAGACGGTGCTCCGCGATGCGCTCGCGACGCTGGCGCCCGGTCAGGTGTTCTTCGGAACGCGCAGCGGCAAGGTGTACGCCTCGCGCGACGACGGCGATTCCTGGGAACTGGTGCGCGACGGGCTCCCGCCGGTGGTGTGCGTGAAGGCGTGCGTGGCGTGAGGATCGTGCTCCCGGAGGCGCTGCGCGAGCTGGCCGGGGGGCGGGCGGCGGTGGAGATGGGGGTCGGCGCACGCGCGGGCGGTGCGGGTGCGGCCGAAGG
>VXNP01000052.1 GCA_009840525.1 Gammaproteobacteria bacterium | reverse complement strand
AACCTTCTATCCTTCATTCCTCTACTTCTAGGTGGCGCGGAGATGTTTTTAAGTGACAGTTCATGGGGGGCGGGGAGCCGCTGTTCGTGATCGACGGCCGGACGATCATGGCGCCGGCGGGCTCGGCCCTCATGGCCATCAGCCCCAGGGATGTCGTGCGCATCGATGTGCTGAAGGATGCCGGCGCCACGGCGATCTACGGAAGCCGCGGCGCGAACGGCGTGATCGTGATTACCACGAGAAGGTAGGCTCCACACGCAGTTCCGCCGGTCCGCCGAAACCTCCAGCCGCGGTACGGCGGTATTGAACGGGTGACCGCGCCAGCCTCGCCGCCAGGGCAGGACCTCCTTCCGCTTCCCGCTCGCTCGGCTGCGGGATGCCGCGCTTGCAGAGGACCTCCGTGCTGGTGCGTTTCTTGCCTTGGTGCAATACGTTTTCAGTCGTCGCGACCGTCGGTCCGGGCGTGCCGCCCCCAACCTTTGGGTTGCGCGTGCCCGGCTTGGCCGCGCCCGTTGTAACTCCCTTTCCTGGAGGCAATATGCGAAGAAGCCTACGAATCTCATTTGGTCTGCTCGCCGGCGTGATGGCGGCGGCGCTTCCGGTGCACGGACAGGTGACCGGCGCCGTCACATCCGCCGAGACGGGCGAACCGCTCGCCACGGTGCAGGTGTCCATCGAAGGCACCGGCATCGGGGGCCTCACCAACGAAGAGGGCCGCTACCTCCTGATCAACGTTCCCGCCGGCCCGCAGGTCGTGCTCTTCCAGTACCTCGGCTTCGAGACCGAGCGGCGAGAGATCACAGTCACGGAGGGTGAGGCGGTGGTGCAGGACGTGGCCCTCACCGGAACGGTACTCGGCCTGGACGAGCTGGTGGTCGTCGGGTACGGAACCCAGCTGCGCAGGGAAGTGACGGGCGCGGTGACTTCGGTCCCGGGCATCGAAATCGCCCAGGCTTCGGTGACGCCCAACCTGCAGACCGCGCTTCAGGGGCGGCTGGCCGGCGTCAACGTGGCCGAGTCGTCCGGGGAACCGGGGACGGCTCCGCAGGTCCTGGTCCGCGGCAGGGGCTCGATCTCCGCAGGCACCGAGCCCCTCTACGTCATCGACGGGGTGCCGTACTCGATGAACCTGAACATCGAAGGCGAGGTGAGCCTGCAGAGGGCCAGCTTCGGCGTGACGCGGGCCAACCCGCTGGCCAACCTCAACGCCAACGATATCGAAACGATCGAGGTCCTGAAGGACGCCGCAGCCGCGGCCATCTACGGCTCGCGCGGCTCCAACGGCGTCATCCTGATCACGACCAAGCGGGGGGAGCGCGGCGCGCCGCCGCAGGTGAGCTTCCGGGCCTACGGCGGCGTGCAGACCGCCTTCAATCGGCCGCGCCTGATGAACGCTGCGGAGAACATCCAGTACGTGAAGGATGCGCGCAACAACTCCTACCTGCAGGGCCGGGATCCCCTGAATCCGGCGAGTCCCGCCTACAACCCGCTGTACAATCCGGACAACAACGCCGGCCGCGCCGAGAACGGGGCGAGCGGATCGCAGTTGATCCCCGAGGCCTATGTCAACTGGGACGGGACCGACAGCGACTGGATCGGCGCCGTCCTCGACCAGGCGGTGCTGCAGAACTACGACGCCTCGGTCCGGGGAGGCTCGGAGAACCTCGCGTACTTCGTATCGGGCTCCTACATGGACCAGTCCGGCGTCATCAAGGGCTCCAACTTCCGGCGGCTCGCGCTGCGCGCCAACCTGACCCTGGATCCGACCGACCGGCTTCAGTTGAACGTGGACGTCAACTCGGCCTACGCCGACCACGACCGCAAGGCGGCGCACGCGCCCTACTTCGGCAGGCCGCCGGGTCTCATCTACTCGGCGATGGTGTCCTCGCCCGTGGCGCGCATCTACGACGCCGACGGCAACTACCTGCAGCGGGGCGAGAACAGCATCAACGCCCTGGGCAACGGCATGACCAGCACCAATCACGCCCTGGCCGCCCGCGACTACATCGACGACGACCTGCAGACGGGACGCGTGTTCGGCAGCGTGTCGGCCGACCTGGACCTGCGGGACGACCTCCGCTACCGCGCGCTCTTCGGCTACGACTACGACACCAGAAACCGGCACTTCTACCAGGGAACGCGCCTGCAGTACCGCGGGCGGAACGTCCCCGACCCGTACGCGCAGGCCCTCTCGGGTCAGAGCCGCAACTGGCTGCTCGAGAACACCCTGACCTGGAACAGGTCGTCAGGCCCGCACAGCTTCAACGTGCTGGCCGGGTACACGGCCGAGCATCAGTTCGACGACACTCAGGACGTGATCGCCCGGAATTTCCCGGACGATCAGGTCAGGACCATCAACGGCGGCGAGATCACGGGCGGGGACCAGCAACAGTCGGAGTGGTCGCTGGTATCCGCGCTGGGACGGGTCAACTACACCCTCCTGAACCGCTATCTCGCAACCGCGACCTTCCGGTCCGACCGCTCATCGCGCTTCGGGTGGGGGAATCAGACGGGCTACTTCCCCTCGCTGTCGCTCGGGTGGCAGATGACCGAAGAGCCGTTCATGCGGGGGAGCACCTTCTTCAGCCAGCTCAAGCCGCGCGTCAGTTACGGCGTCACCGGGAACTTCCAGATCCCGAACTACGGCTCCATCGGCCTGGTCGGGCGCCAGCCCTACGTCCTGGGCGACGCCGTGGTCGCCGGCGCCACTCCGCGGACGCTGGGCAACCGCGAACTGACGTGGGAGACCACGCGGCAGCTCAACATGGGCGTGGACTTCGGGATCCTGGCCGACCGTATCTACGGTGCCTTCGACTACTACGTATCGAACACCGAAGACCTGCTGCTGAACGTGAACGTGCCGTCCTCCACGGGCTTCGCGACCGTCCTGACCAACGTCGGCGAGGTCCGCAACACGGGCTTCGAGGCGCAGATCACTTCGCGGAACCTGGTCGGCGCCTTCCAGTGGTCCACGGACCTCAGCCTGGGCATGAACACCAACGAGGTCGTAAAGCTCGGCCCCGAAGGCGACCCGATCCTCGCCGCCGGCGTGGCGGGCGTCCGGCACATCACCCAGGTCGGGGGCGAGATCGGCGCCTACTACGGCTACGTCCACGACGGCATCTACCAGAGCGAGGCGGACATCGCCTCCAGCCCCGTCGACTCACGGAACGTCACGCCCGGAGACATCAAGTGGAAGGACGTCAACGGCGACGGGCGCATCACCGCCGACGACCGCACCGAGTTGGGCAGCTACAACCCCGACATGACGTGGGGCCTGTTCAACCGCTTCGCCTTCGGGGATCTGGAGCTCAGCGTCTTCTTCCAGGGTGTGGTCGGGCGCGAGGTGCTGAACCTCACCCGCCGGCATCTGACGGCCCAGGGCAACTTCAACGCGTACGGAAACCTGGTCGGCAACTACTGGAGGTCGCCGGAGGAGCCGGGCAACGGCTGGGACCCCAAGCCGGACCGGCAGGACCACGGCGGGAACACGAGGCCGTCCAACTACCAGATGGAGGACGGCTCGTACACGAGCTTCAAGAGCATCTCGCTCTCCTGGAACGTGCCGCCGGATCTGGTGGGCGGGATCTTCGGCCGGGCGCCGGGCAGCGTACGGGTCTTCGGCGCCGTGAACAACGTGTTCATGTGGACGGACTACTGGGGCTGGAACCCCGAAGCGAGCGTCCAGTCCACCGGGCTGACACCGGGGCAGGACTACGGGGCGTACCCGCTGATGCGGGCGTTCCAGTTCGGCGCCGAGATCGGATTCTAAGGGGGGGTGAGAAAATGAAGCTGAGAACAAGAGCCATACTGACGCTCCCGGTAGTGTTTCTCCTCTCCGCCTGCAGCGAGGATTTCACGCTGCTGAGCCCGATCTCCGAGCGGAACGTGGAGGCCTTCTACCAGACGCCCACCGACTTCGACGTCGCCATCAACGGCGCCTACGCCACCCTTGCGAGCAACGGCGCCTACAACCGGTCCTACGTCCTCCTGCACGAGATGCGCTCCGACAACACGATGAACGGAGGCGGCGCGACGGGTCTCGCGGAGGTGTTCCACCGCATCGCCCACTTCAGCGAGCTGTCGACGCAGGAGGAGCTGTCCGTTCCCTGGACGACGGCGTATCAGGGCATCGCGCGCACCAACCTCATCCTCGATCGGGTGGACAACCTGGAGGATCAGAACGTCGCCAGCCGCATCCGCGGTGAGGCGCTCTTCATCCGTTCGCTGTTCTACTACCACCTCGGCGTCCTCTGGGGGAACGTCCCGTTGCAGCTCGAGGCGGTGACTTCGCCCAACGTCGAGGTGAACCAGGTGAGCGCGGACGTGGTCTACGCGCAGATCGCCGAGGACCTCGAGACCGCCCAGGGGCTGCTCCCGGCTTCCTACAGCGGGGCGGACGTGGGGCGCGCCACCAGCGGCGCCGCCAATACCCTTCTGGGTCTGGTCTACCTGACCAACGGCCAGTCCGGCGCCGCGGCGGATGCGCTGCGGCGGGTGATGAGCTCCGGGCAGTACTCGCTGGTGCCCAACTACGCCGACCTCTGGGGCGTGGCCAACGAGAACAACGCCGAGTCCGTCTTCGAGCTACAGTACAAGGCCGGCGGGACCGGGACCGGAAGCCAGTTCACCGACTACTACACGCCGTTCGGCGGATCCGGCGGGGTCGGTGCGGGCAATGCGCCCCAGGTCCTCTCCCCGGGCATCGACGAGATCCACTCGATGCAGTACATGATGGCGGAGAACGACGCGCGCGGCATGGGCGGGACCTTCGCCGTCTCGGACGAAGGCAACGTGTACGTCAAGAAGTGGGAGAGCATCCCCTTCGCGCAGGCCGACGCCGACAACAACTTCCCCGTCTTCCGCTACGCGGACGTGCTGCTGATGCTGGCCGAGGCGCTCGGCGAGGGCGGGGAGGCGTACGGGCTGATCAACCAGGTGCGCGCGCGTGCCGGAGCGTCGCCCATCGATGCCGGCACCCCCGGGACGTTCCAGGAGAAGCTGCTGTTCGAGCGGCAGCTCGAGTTCATCACCGAGGGCAAGCGTTGGGCCGACCTCCTCCGTTTCGGGGTCGCACAGCAGGTGATGTCGAGCTTCGAGCCCCTGAGGGCGGCCGGTCTGTCGGCCGGGGACATCCGGCTGGTGTATCCGATCCCGCAGCGCGAGATCGACGTGTCGCCGGGAGAGATGGTGCAGAACCCGGGCTGAGGCGGAGCGGAGTGAACTGACGCGCACCGGCGAACGGCATGGCTCGTGAGCGGAAGGGGGTCGTCAAGCAGTCCGCCACGGGAACCCGGTCGCTGTCGGGGAAGGCCCTGGTCGCACTGAGTGCAGTGGGGCCGGGGCTTTTCCTGATCGGGTACAACATCGGCACGGGCAGCATCACCACCATGGGGATGGCGGGCGCGCAATACGGCATGAACCTGCTCTGGGCGCTCGTGCTGTCGGGGATCTTCACCTACGTCCTGATGGTGGGGTTCGGGCGCCTGACGCTGGTTACCGGGCGGACGGCGCTGCAGAGCTTCAAGACCGGCATCCCCAGGGTCGGGAAGGTTCTGGCGCTGTACGTGCTGGCCGCGCTGGTGCTGGGCGAGCTGGTCGCGCTGACCGGGGTGATGGGGATCGTGGCGGAGCTGCTCCAGGAGGGGATCCGGCTCGCCTCGCCGGGGGATGCGCTCGTGGTCCCGACCGGCTGGATCGTGCTGGCGGTCGCCGGCGCCATCTTCCTGATGCTCTGGTTCGGGCACTACCGGCTCTTCGAGAAGGTCCTGACCGTCTTCGTGATCCTGATGGTGTTCTGCTTCGTCGCCGTCTTCTTCATGGTGTCGCCGACGTACTCCGCGGTGGTCGCCGGCATGGTCCCGTCGATCCCCGACACGCCGGACGCGAGCCGCCTGGTGGCCGCCATGGCGGGCACGACCTGTTCGGCGGCGGTCTTCATCGTGCGGAGCACAGTGGTGGCCGAGAAGGGGTGGACCGTGGACGATCTCGGCCGCGAGAAGCGGGACGCGCTGGTGTCGGCTTCGGTGATGGTCTTCCTGAGCGCGATGGTCATGGCGGTGGCGGCCGGCACCCTGTTCGTGCACGGCATGACCATGGAGTCGACGCTGGAGATGATCGGGCTGCTGGAGCCGATCGGAGGCGACCTGGCGGCCTTCCTGCTGATCGTGGGGATCTCCGGGGCGGGGCTGTCCACGGTGTTTCCCCTGGTGCTGATCGCGCCCTGGCTGGTCGCCGACTACGCGGGGTGGAAACGGGATCTGCGCTCGCGGTCGTCGAGGCTCCTGATCGGGTTGGGGCTCCTGTTCTCCTTCGGTTCGGTGTTCCTGGAGCAGACGCCACCGGTGCTCATGGTGATCGCCATGGCGCTGCAGGCGGCCATACTGCCCGCCGTGGCCATCCCCGCGTTCTACCTGCTGAACCGGAGGAAGGTCATGGGGAAGGAGCATGTGGCCACCCCGGGATGGAACGCGGGGCTGATCGCGGTGATCGCGTTCTCGCTGGTCACGACGTGGTTCGCCGTCACGGGACTCCTCGGATGAACGAGACGTCGGTTCGGGCGCGCGCGTCAAGGGAGGATCCCCGGGCGGGAAGCGCGGGCAGCCCGGAGGTGGGCCCCACCCGGTCGTTCCGCAGGGACGCGCTCCGCGTGGAGGTGTACGGCTCGCCCGCGGAGCTGGGGGAAGCGGCCGCCGCGGGCGTCGAGAAGTGGCTCGCCTCCGCCATCGCGAGCAGAGGGGAAGCCAATCTGGTGTTTGCCGCCGCGGTGTCTCAGTTGTCGTTCCTGGGAGCCTTAAGGCGGAAGGCCATCGACTGGGCCAGGGTCACCGTCTTCCATCTCGACGAGTACACGGAGCTCCCGGAGGATCATCCGGCGAGCTTCCGCAGGTTCCTGCGCGAGCACCTGCTGGACGCCGTGCAGCCGGGTTGCGTGCACCTGATGCGCGGTGATGCGGATGATCTGCAGGGGGAGATCGAGCGATACAAGTCGCTCCTCCGGGCGCACCCCCTGGACGTGGCCTGCATCGGCATCGGCGAGAACGGGCACATCGCCTTCAACGACCCGCCCGTAGCCGATTTCAACGACCCCCTCCTGGTGAAGGAGGTCGAGCTCGACGACGCGTGCCGCCTGCAGCAGGTTCACGACGGCTGGTTCTCCTCGTTCGACGAGACCCCGCGGCGCGCGCTCACCCTGACGGTCCCGGCCATCATGAGCAGTCGGGTCATCAGCTGCGTGGTTCCGGGGGAGCGCAAGGCGGACGCCGTGCACGACACGCTCAACGGCCCGATCATCACCGCGTGCCCGGCTTCGATTCTGCGCCGCCACCACAACGCCACACTTCTCCTGGATCCCGCCTCGGGGGCGCGGGTCCGAGCCCGAAGCCCATGAACGCGCCGAAGCTCATCCTCGTCCCCGCGTTGATCGCGGGCGCATTGCTCCTCGCGTGCTCCCCGCGCCCCGCGCAGATCCCGATCACGGTCGAGGGAGAGCGTCCGGGGACGCCGGTCACGTTCGGCATTCCGTTTCCGCGGGGGGAACTGGTCTCCATGGAGAACGTCCGGGTACGCAACGGCGCCGGCGATGAGATCCCCTCCCAGATCACCCCGGTGACCACCTGGGGCCTGGCGGACGGGAGCCTCAAGTGGATCTGGGT
This sequence comes from Gammaproteobacteria bacterium, assembly GCA_009840525.1. Lineage (GTDB taxonomy): Bacteria > Gemmatimonadota > Gemmatimonadetes > Longimicrobiales > Gaopeijiaceae > BD2-11. Next base: position 9,468 of record VXNP01000052.1, on the reverse strand, counting down.
CGATTTCTTCACCGATGGCTCCGGGCGGTACACGGTGGAGCACGGGCCGGAGGTGCGGCGCACCGTGGAGGTCGAGTCTCCGATCCGGTTCGTGAACAACCAGCGGCAGAACGGGTTTGCCGAGATCGACACCGGGCCGCTCCGGATTCGCGTGCAGAAGGGCGGAAGCGGGTTCGTCGACCGGGTCGAGTTCAACCCGGCGGGCGACGGCTTCGGGCCCGGGCACGTGATTGCCGAGGGGATCGGCGCGCGCGGGTCGTTTCTGGACCTCGTGGACGCCGATGGCGTGGATGCCTCGTCAGCCGTGATCCATCAGACCTTCGTCGAGAGGGGCTCGGGGCCGATGCACGCCATCCTCCGGATCGAGGGCGAGTACCGCTACCAGCGGCCCGAACACCCTCCCTCCCCCTTCGTCACCTACATCCACGCGTACGCGGGAAGGGCGCACCTGAAGGTTCTCCACACCGTTACCTACACGGGAAACCCGGACCAGGGCGCCCCGCTGGATGGCCGGCAGCATCGGGACGTGGCCACCCAGGGGGAGTTGATCGTTGACGAGTTCGAACGCTCGATGGACGCCGGCATCACCCGGCCCGACGACATGATCGCCTCGGCCGGCCTCGGCCTCGCGTACCGCCTGGGCGCAGACCCGGTGTTCCGCACCGCCCTCCGCGCGGGCCGCTGGTGGGAGAGCGGCGAGTCGACCCTTCTGGAGGAGAACACCGCGGGCGCTTCCACCTTCTCGGTGCTCCAGACCGGCCCGGATGCGGACGGCGTCCCGCCGATCCCCGAGTCCGGACCGGATGAACGGATCGGGGGATTTTCGGCCACCGTCGCCTCGGACCGCGTAGTCGCGGAGGCCGAACGCGCCGAGGGATGGATCGACCTTTCCGACGGCGAGAAGGGCATCAGCATCGGCATGCGCGGGATGCTGGAGGAATACCCCAACCGCCTTGCCGTGGATCTGGAGGCGCGCCGGATGCACGCTTACACCTGGCCTCCGGACCATCCGCCGAAAGGCTTCCAGCGTGCGAGCCCCCAGGCCGACGGGGGCATGGTCGGCAATTTCGCCCGGGGCATCACCAAGACGACCGAGCTGCTGCTCGACTTCCACGACGGCGACGCCGATCTCGCGGCCGTGAGGGCGTCCGCGCTCGCAGTCCTCGACCCTCCCGTCGCGCACGCGCCGCCCGCGTGGTACCGGGATTCGGGGGTCTACGGCACCTTCGCGACCGCCGACAACGGCATTCCGGCGCTGGAACGGGGTCTTCAGTACAAGTTCCGCTACATGCGCTTCAACCGGGACTGGGCGCCCTGGTACGGGATGTTCGACTACGGCGACCTGAAGACCTACTACCGCGGGGGCGGCTGGGTGCAGTGGGGCAACAACGAGCCGGCGCAGGACTTCCAGTGGTGGTTCAACTTCATGAGGACGGGCAGCCGGGACGACTACCTCCAGGCCGAGGTCATGAGCCGCCACACCATGGACGTGGACAACCTGCACTGGCCGACGGGCCCGGTCTACCGGGGCGACACCAATGCCGCGCTGGACTACTGGACGGCGCTCGAAGAGCCGGAGGGAAGCCCGTACGTGGGGATGGGCACGCGCCACACCAACCAGCAGGCGGTCGCGCTGTACACGGCCCACGTGTGGATCGCGGGCTGGCTGGCGAGCTACTACCTGAGCGGGTATCACCGGGGACTCGAGGTGGCCCGGCTGACGGGGGACTACTACCGCAAGCGGGTCTTCGGAGAGCACGGGCTCACCGGACGCAGGCTCTACCTGTCGGTGTGGAACCTGGCCGAGCTCTACGACGCGACCCGGGAGGACATCCATCGCGAGGAACTCGAGCACCGGTTGAACCGGGTTCTGGAGCTGCAGAGGACGCAGGGCGGCCGCATGGTCATCGACCGCTTCGGCTACTCCCAGCACTACCTCACCTACGGGCTGGGCAAGTACCTCCAGTTGTTCGATGACCGGGAGGTGGAGCTCGGCCAGATCGAGCACGCCCGCAGCCTGCTCGCTACCCCTCCCCTCGATCACGACATGGAGTCGTATCTCGCGAGCATCCACCCGCTGGTGGTCGCGTACGACCTGACGGGCAGCCCGGAGTTCCTGACCGAAGCGTGCGTGCGTGCAGCGTACCTGCGAACGGATGAGATGGAGCGGCCGTTCGACAGCTACACGACCCAGCGCGAACTCGTCACGCAGATGGAGGCGGTGAGCAGCCTGCCCGGCCGGGACAGCGATCCCTTCGCCGGCGGGCGCATGCCCAACTGGGCGTTCTCAAGCGGAGTCCGGGTTTTCGGCTGGACCCATGCCTTCGGGCTCCCCTACCTGATCGACCGGCTGCAGTCGTCGGGGTGGCGGATGGACGGCCTGCCGTGTGCGTGACGCGGCCGCGGGCATACTATTTCGGCATGAGACACGCACCCAACCGCGCGAGGTTCCGGGCTTGATTCGCAACCGAAAGATGTGGCTTCTCCTGGCCGTGGTGGCCGGTGCCGGCGCGTGGCTCGCCGGAGGGCAGGAGTCGCAAGGCTACCCGCACCAGAAGGTGCTGCTCGACCCGCCCCCCGGGGAGTGGCTCAACTACGGCCGCGACCAGGACGGCACCCATCACAGCCCCCTCGACCAGGTCGACGCCGGCAACGTGGACCGCCTCGGCCTGGCCTGGAGCTACGACACCGGTTCGTACCCGGGCCAACTGGAGGGGACGCCGATCGTCGCGGGCGGGACCATGTACGGCACGCTCACATGGAGCGTCGTCTTCGCCGTCGACGCACGCACGGGCGAGGAGAAGTGGCGCTGGGACCCGGAGATCCCGCAGACCCAGTACGTCACCGACGCGCGCGGAATCCGGCACCGGCGGGGACCGAGCCTGTGCTGCGGTCCGGTCAACCGGGGCGTGGCACTCTACGACGGCAAGGTCTATGTGGGGCTCCTGAACGGGAGCCTGGCGGCGCTGGACGCGGAGACGGGGGAGGAGGTGTGGCGGGTGCAGGTGCGGAGCCCGCTCGACGACTACAGCATCACCGGCGCCCCGCGCATCGTCGACGGCATGGTGATCACGGGAATCAGCGGCGCCGAGTTCGGCGTGCGGGGCTTCGTGTCGGCCTATGACGCGCAGACCGGCGAGCTGATCTGGCGCTTCTACACGGTGCCGGGCGATCCCACCGAGCCCTTCGAGAGCGAGGCCCTGGAGCGGGCGGCCGAGACGTGGACCGGCGCCTGGTGGCGCTACGGGGGCGGCGGGACGGTGTGGGACGGGATGGCCTGGGATCCGGAGTTGGACCTGCTCTACTTCGGGGTGGGCAACGGAGGGCCCTGGGCGCGCGATATCCGGAGCCCCGGGGGCGGCGACAACCTCTATCTCACCTCGATCATGGCGGTGCGCCCGCGCACGGGCGAGTACGTCTGGCACTATCAGACCACGCCCGGCGACGATTGGGACTACGCCGCCACCCAGCCGCTCATCCTCGCCGATCTGGTCATCGACGGGCGCGAGCGGCAGGTCATCATGCAGGCGCCCAAGAACGGCTTCTTCTACGTGATCGATCGGGTGACCGGCGAGTTCATCTCCGCGGAGCCGTTCGCGCAGGTCACCTGGGCAACGGGGTACGACCCGGAGACCGGGCGCCCGATCGAAACCGACTTCGCGCGTTACGGCATAGAGGGCGCGCTTATCTCTCCCGGATCGGACGGCGCCCACAACTGGCATGCCACCTCGTGGAATCCGGCCACCGGCCTCGTCTACCTGCCCGGGCAGGAGACCTCGCGCTGGTACTCCGTGGATCCGGATTTCGCGATCGAGCCCGGGCAGCCGGGCTTCGGCATGGGACGCCGCCGGCCGGCCGCAGGGCCGATCAGGGGCGTTGACGTGGCCGCCGAGCTTCCCGCCGCCGTGCCCCAGGCCGGGCCCCGGGATCGGGAGATCGACCCCATGGTGGTCGGGATGGGAGGGTCCGGTGCCTTTCTGGCCGCGTGGGATCCTGTCGCGCAGGAGGCGCGCTGGCGGCACCGCTTCGAGCAGCGGGGCGTCTCCGGCGGAACGCTGACCACCGCCGGCAACCTGGTGTTCCACGGGAACGGCGGCGGGTCCTTCAACGCCTATCGCGCGGACGACGGTGAGACGTTGTGGGAATACCCGCTCGCGCCCGGCTTTGCGAATCCCGTGACGTACATGCTGGACGACCGGCAATACGTCTCGGTCGTGACCGGCCGCGGCGGCAGCTACGCGCCGGGCCGGGTCTACACCTTCGCGCTGGACGCGGACCTTCCCGCGCCGTCGATGGAGCCACAGGCGCCCCCGCCACCCCCGCCGGTCGAGCCGCCTCCCGACGGATACCTGGGCGGGATGGGGGGAGCGGAGCTGCCGGATCTGCCCGGGAGGGATCTCGCGCGCGAAGCCTGCACGCGGTGCCACTCGGCCGACCGGATCATCAACATCCGCCGCAGCGCCGAGGAGTGGCGGCTGTTCGTGGGCGAGAAGTACGCCCGCGGCTTCATCAATTCGACCACGCCGGAGCAGCGCGCGGCGATCGTCGACTACATGACACGCGCCCTCCCGAGAGGTTGAGGGAGCGGGACAGGAGGTAGGACCCATGCGTTGTTCGTTCGTGACTCATGCCCTGTTCGCCGCGGCGCTGTTCGCCGTTCTCCCGGGCCAGCCGGCCGAAGCCCGGCAAGGGAACGACACCATACGCGCCCGCGACGGAACCCCCATTCCCCTGATCCCGCGGGCGCCCGCGGGGATGGCCGAGGGCGCCGTGTGGATCCCCCCGATGCCGCCCCTGGAGGCGACCCTTCCCCCGGAGGGCTGGGAACCGGTCGGATACGAGCAGCCGCCCATGCCCTACATCCTGCTCCGGCTCCCCAGAACCAACATCACGCGCGCGAAATTCCCGGCCATCGACTTCCATGTGCATGGCCGCGAACTCACCACGCCCGAGGCGTACGAGAGCCTGATCGCCCTCATGGACTCCATCGGCATGGGCGCGATCATCAACCTGAACGGCGGAACCGGGACACACCTCGACTCGACGCTGGCGGTGGGGGAGGCGTACCGGGACCGGGTGGTGAACTTCGTCACCCTGAACCTCGAGGGCGTCAACGAGCCCGGCTGGTCCGAGTGGATGGCCGGGGAGATGGAACGGGGATTCCTGGCCGGCGCCAGGGGGCTCAAGGTGTCGAAGTCGCTGGGCCAGGGCGTGCGCAATCCCGACGGCAGCTTCATCCAGGCCGACGATCCTCGCCTCGATGCCGTGTGGGCGATGGCGGCGAAGTACGACATGCCTGTGATGATTCACACCAGCGACTCGGTGGGTCGCTTCTATCCCATCGGCCCCCTGAACGAACGCTACGAAGCCGGCCTGTGGCGGCATCCGGGGAGCACGAGCGGCAACCTCTATGCGTCCGGGCCGCCGCGGGAGGTGATCGAGCAGGCGCGCGAGAGGATGCTCGCCAAACACCCGCGCACGCGCTTCGTGCTCGGGCACATGGCGATGCTCTACTACGACCCGGGGAGGCTCGCCGCGCTGCTGGACACCTACCCGAACGCCGATCTCGAGACCTCGGCGGCGATTCAGGACCTGGGCCGCGCGCCCCGGCTGTGGAGGGAGTTCTTCCTCAAGTACCAGGACCGCATCCTCTTCGGCACCGATGGCAACCAGCAACGCACGATCGACGATTTCTGGACCCCGCACTGGCGGTTCCTGGAGACGTTCGACGAGCACTTCTATCATCCGGCCCAGGTCCGCACCCACGGCGGCTCGCCGGGCCATGGGCGCTACAACATCTATGGGATCGGCCTCCCGGACGAAGTGCTGCGCAAGATCTACTTCGAGAACGCGCTCCGGCACCTTCCTTACATGCGCGATTCCGTCGAGCGCCAGCTCGCCGAGCGGGGCGGGTGAGCTCGGGCGGGAAGACCGATCCGTTCGACCTCACCGGCAGGGTAGCGGTGGTGTGCGGCGGCTACGGCGTGCTGGGCGGCGCGATCGCCGCGGAGCTGGGGCGTGCGGGGGCGCGGGTCGCGGTTCTGGGTCGCCGCCGCGAGCAGGCCGAAGCGAAGGCTGCAGAGATCGGTGGAGCCATCGTGCTGGAGGCGGACGTGCTTGACGAAGAGGCGCTTCGCCGGGCACGTCGCGAGCTCCTGGACCGGTGGGGAGCGGTGGATGTGGTGGTCAACGCCGCGGGGGGGAACGTGAAGCGTGCGCGCAGCGACGAGGGGAGCATTTTCGCGGTTCCCGCAGATGCCTTCGACGAGGCCCTCCGCCTGAACCTCCACGGCTCGGTCGTGCCGTCCATGGTCTTCGGTGAGGCGATGGCCGCCCGGGGCGCCGGCTGCATCGTGAACATCTCGTCGATGGCGGCGCTTCGGGTTCTCACCGGCGTCATGGCCTACTCGGCCGCCAAGGCCGCCATCGAGAACTTCACGCGCTGGCTGGCGGTCGAACTGTCCCGCCGGCACGGGGACGGTCTCCGGGTAAATGCGGTCGCGCCCGGCTTCTTCCTGGCGGAGCAGAACCGCGCGGTGCTGGTGAAACCGGACGGGAGCTACACCGCGCGGGCCAGGCGCATCATCGAACACACCCCGATGGGGCGGCTGGGGAGGCCCGCGGAGGTGGCGGGCGTGGTCCGCTGGCTTGCGAGCGACGCCGCGTCGTTCGTCACCGGCGCCGTGATCCCCGTCGACGGGGGCTTCAGCGCCTTCAGCGGCATCTGAGGCGCCCATGCTGATGAGCTTCCGCTGGTTCGGTCCCGGGGATCCGGTGAGCCTGTCGCGGATTCGCCAGATCCCTGGCGTCGAGGGAGTGGTCAGCGCGCTGCACGACATCCCCGCGGGGGAAGCGTGGCCGCGGGACGAACTGAGCCGGCTGGGAGAGGCGATCGATGAGGCGGGGCTCCGCTTTGCGGTGGTCGAGAGCATTCCCGTCCACGACGACATCAAGCTGGGGCGGCCTTCGAGGGACCGGCTGATTGAGCGCTACTGCGAGACCGTGCGCACCGTGGGCCGGATCGGCGTGCCGGTGGTCTGCTACAACTTCATGCCCGTGCTCGACTGGACCCGCACGAGCATCGACATGCGGCTGGCGGACGGTTCGGCCACGCTGGCGTACGACCCGGATGAGCTGGCCGCGCTTGATCCGGCGCGGGGTCCGGCCGCGCTTCCGGCGTGGTCGCCCGCCGAGCCTGACCGGATCCCGGAGCTGCTCGCTGCCTTCCGCGCGATGGAAGAGGAGCAGCTCTGGGAGAACCTGGGGTACTTCCTGGAGGCCGTGGTGCCCGTGGCGGAGGAGTCCGGTGTTGTGATGGCGATGCATCCGGACGATCCCCCGTGGCCCGTCTTCGGGCTGCCGCGCATCATCACGGGCGGCCCCGCGCTCGAACGACTGCTGGGACTGGTCGATCGGCCCGCCAACGGGATCACCTTCTGCACCGGCTCCCTGGGCGCCCGCCGCGACAACGACCTGCCCGGAATCGTCCGCCGCCTGGGCCCGAGGATTCACTTCGCGCATTGCCGCAACGTTCGCGTGACCGGCGACCGGAGGTTCCACGAGAGTTCGCACCTGTCGCGGTTGGGGGACGTGGATCTGCTGGAGGTCGTCCGCGCGCTGCGCGAGGTGGGGTTCGCCGGCCCGATGCGTCCCGATCACGGACGCATGATCTGGGACGAAACGGGCCAGCCGGGCTACGGCCTGTACGATCGAGCGCTCGGGGCGATGTACCTGCAGGGGCTGTGGGAGGGGGCGGAAGGGATGGCGGGCGGTGGGGAAGGGAGAGGAACGCCGTGACGACTCTGAACGAACGGATCGGGCGACTGGGCGTGGTCCCCGTGGTCGTCATCCGCGACCCGAGCCGCGCTGCGCCGCTGGCGCGCGCCCTCGCGGAGGGCGGGCTTCCGTGCGCCGAGATCACGTTCAGGACTTCCGGGGCCGCGGAGGCGCTGCGCCGCATCGCGGCGGAGGTTCCCGACGTCCTGCTGGGCGCCGGCACCGTCCTCACCCCGGGGCAGGCGGCGGCCGCGAGGAAGGCGGGGGCGCGATTCGTGGTCTCGCCGGGCTTCGACGCCCGCGTGGTCGACTACTGCCAGGCGCACGAGCTCGCCGTCTATCCGGGCGTGTGCACGCCCACCGAGATTCAGAACGCACTCGAGGCCGGGCTCGACGTGCTGAAGTTCTTTCCTGCCGGGCCCCTCGGAGGAGCGTCCTTCCTCAAGGCGATCTCGGCGCCGTTCCCCGGCCTGCAGTTCATCCCTACCGGAGGAGTAAAGCGCGAGCACCTGCCGGGCTACCTCAGGCTCGATCGGGTGCTGGCCTGCGGCGGCTCCTGGCTCGCGCCGGCCGCGTGGATCGACGAGGGGGCCTTCGGCCGGATCCGGGACGAGGCTGCGAGGACCGTCGCCGTCGTACGCGGAGGGAGCCCATGACCCCACCGATACGCATCGTGACCTTCGGCGAACTCATGCTGCGGCTCCGGGCCCCGGGACGCGAGCGGCTGCTCCAGAGCCCGCGTCTCGAGGCGACCTTCGGGGGCGCCGAGAGCAACGTGGCTGTATCGCTCGCCAACTTCGGGCTGGACGCCGCCTTCTGCACAGTCCTGCCCGCCAACCCGATCGGCGATGCGGCCATGGGCGAACTGCGCCGCTTCGGCGTAGATACCCGGCTGATCCGGCGTGGAGGTGAGCGCATGGGCATCTACTACCTGGAGACCGGAGCGAACCAGCGGCCGAGCCGGGTGGTCTACGACCGCGCCAATTCGTCCATCGCCTGCGCCCGTCCGGGCGACTTCGACTGGGATGCCGTCTTCGAGGGTGCGGGCTGGTTCCATATCACGGGCATCACGCCGGCGCTCAGCGCCGCTGCGGCCGAACTCTCGCTGGAGGCGGTCCGCCGGGCGAGGGAGCGGGGAGTGACGGTTTCGTGCGACTACAACTACCGGGCAAAGCTCTGGAAGTACGGCAAGACCGCCCCGGAGGTGATGCGCGAACTGATCGAGCACGTGCAGATCGGCATCGCCAACGAGGAGGACTGCCAGCGCTCGCTCGGGATCGAGGCGAACGTGGATGTCGAGGCCGGTGCCCTGGATCGTGAGCGCTACCGGGTGCTGGCCGAGCGCGTGCTGGCCGCCTTTCCGAACCTCGAGAAGCAGGTCATCACCCTGCGCGAGAGCCGGAGCGCCGACGACAACGTCTGGGGCGCCTGCCTGCACGACGGCCGGGACTTCATGGTGAGCGGCAGATACGAGGTGCCGGACATCGTCGACCGCGTCGGGACCGGCGACGCCTTCGCCGCGGGGCTCATCTACGGTCTCGCGACCCATGCGGACGACAGGCGGGCTCTGGAGTTCGCGACGGCGGCCGGGTGCCTGAAGCACTCGGTCCCGGGCGACTTCCACCGGGTCGGCGTGACCGAGGTCGAGGCGCTGATGGGCGGGGGTGGCAGCGGGCGCGTGCAGCGGTGAGG
>VXNP01000041.1 GCA_009840525.1 Gammaproteobacteria bacterium | reverse complement strand
CCCACCGACCCCGCCGCCGCCTTCCCGGTCGACCGGGCGACGATCGCGCGCATCCGCGAAGAGGGGCTCAAACGCTCCCAACTGGCGGGCACCCTCTCCTACATGACCGACGTGCTCGGCGGCCGCCTGACCAATTCGGACGCCATGGACCGCGCGCAGCGCTGGGTGGTCGGCGAAATGGAGCGCATCGGCCTCGTGAACGTCGCGCGCGAGCCCTTCATGCCGTACGGGGTCAGCTGGGACAACGAGTACGTGTCGGTCCACATGACCGCGCCCGCCTACCAGCCGTTGGTGGCTATTCCCACCCCCCCCCGGCGGGCCCCGCACGGCTGGCTCGCGCTCCAGGTAGTCTTCGCCGGCGCGCGCGCCCGCCCCGGCGGGGCGCCGGGGCGGGGGGGGCGGGGGGGCCGCGCCGTGCTCTCCACCCCACCCCCCGCCATCGACCTGACCCGCTTTGCGACCGGCACCCCGCGGCGCAGCGACGAGGAGATGCGCGCGCTCGCCGAGGCCGTGATCCCGCCTGCACCGGCGCCGGACGACTACTTCTCCGGCCTCTATCCCGATCGCCCCGCCAACCTCGATATCCTCACCGCGGCCGAGCGGCTCGCCTTCTACGTGGAGGAGGGGGCCGCGCTGGTGCTCGAGTCCAACAGCGGCTGGCCCGGGGCGGTGCGCGGCTTCGCCCGTCCCGGCGCCCGCGTGGACCGCTGGTCGCGCGACGCCACCCTGGCCTCGGTGCCGGTCGTGGCGGTCACCCCCGAGCACTACAACCGCATGTACCGCATCCTGCGGCGCGGCATCCCGGTGACCGTGGAGGCGGAGGTGCGCAACCGGCACGGGGACGAGGTGACGGAGGCCCGCAACGTGGTGGGCGAGATCCCCGGCACCGACCTCGCCCACGAGGTGGTCATGCTGGGGGCCCACTTCGACACCTGGCACGCGAGCCCCAACGCGAGCGACAACACCTCCGGAGTGGCAGTCATGCTCGAAGCCGCGCGCATCCTGAACGCCATCGGCGCGCGGCCGCGACGCACCATCCGGGTGGCGCTATGGTCCGGCGAGGAGCAGGGGCTGTTCGGCTCCAGCGAGTACGTGCGCCAGCATTTCGGCAATCCGTTGTCGGGCACCACCCGCGAGTACGAGAACTTCTCGGTCTACTTCAACCAGGACTACGGCCCGGGCCAGTACCGGGGAGTCTGGCTGCAGGAAAACGAGCACGTGCGCCCCATCTTCGAGGCCTGGATGGAGCCGCTGCGCGACATGGGCATGACGACCCTCTCCACCCAGGGCGTAGGCAGCACCGACCACGTCCCCTTCGACCGCGCCGGCCTGCCCGCATTCCAGTTCCTGCAGGCGCGCGTGGGCGGCACGGGAGGCCACACCAACCTCGACTTCTACGACACCCTCCCCATCGACGACCTGATGAAGAACGCCGTCATCATGGCTTCCTTCGTCTATCACGCCTCGATCGCGGATGCCCGCATTCCGCGAAAGGGGGTGGGGCGGTGAGGAGGTCGTGATACAACACAGGGCCGGCGCCGCCGGCCCCTGAAGCGAACCATCCTCAAACCTAGTATGTTGGAGGCCATGAATACCCGCCGCACCGTGCTCTTCGTTCTACTCGCCGCAACCCAGGCATGCGCGGGCTCCGGTCCGGGCGCGCCCGGACCCGCTGCGCGCCCCGACGCAGACCGCGTCGCGCGGCTCGAGGCCATCTACCAGGCGCGCGCCGACAGCCTTCTGCTCAACCCGCACGAGGCCGACGTGCACTTCATCACCGGGATGATCGGGCACCACGCCCAGGCGCTCGTCATGGCGGGTTTTGCGCCCGACAACGGCGCCAGCCCCGCGGTCCAGGTCCTGTGCGCGCGCATCATCAACGCCCAGAGCGACGAGATCGCCATCATGCAGCGCTGGCTCGCCGAACGCGGCCTCCCGGTGCCCGAGATCCACATCGAGGGCAGCACCCTCATGGTCCACGGACCGGAACACGCGATGAACATGCCGGGGATGATCTCCCCCGAGCAGCTGCGCGAGCTGGGAGAGGCCCGCGGAGCGGACTTCGACCGGCTATTCCTCACCTACATGATCGAGCACCACGAGGGCGCCGTCACCATGGTGCACAACCTCTTCGCCGCCGACGGCGCGGCCCAGGGCGACTTCATCTTCAAGATCGCCTCCGACATCCAGGTCGATCAGGCCACCGAGATCGCCCGCATGGAGCTGATGCTCGAGGAGATGACGGCGCCCGGCCCGTGACCTTGACGCGCCCGCGCCCCTCCGACCCACCCGCCCGTCGACCCGACACCCGCCTGTTCTGACGGATACATCCACTCGAGACGAGGAAGTGACATGACCTCCCGCCGATCGACGCGTGACCGCGTCCCCGTGCGCCCCGGTGCGCTCCTGTCGTGCGCGGTGCTGCTGGCGCTCCTGCCGGCCTGCTCCGCCAATCCGTCCCCCGACACCGGCATGGCGCCCGCCGCCCTCGCGCCGCTGCGCGTGAACGCGCCCACCCCGGATCCGCGCGTCGGCCTGGCTCCCGGGCTGTTCGACGCCGGCGAGGCCATCTGGAACCTGCGCCTGGTCTCGACCACGCCGCCATCCGAGGTATTCGTCGGGAGCACCAATTCAGACCTCGCGTTCACCGGCGACTACGTCATCCAGGGCAACTACGACGGCATCCAGATCTGGGACATCTCGACGCCCACCGGTCCGCAGTCGGTGGTCACCTACGTATGTCCCGCCTCGCAGAGCGACGTCTCCGTCCACGGCGACCTGCTCTTCGTCTCGGGCGAGGGACTCGGAGGGCGGCTCGACTGCGGGGACCAGGGCGTGGAGGAGGCGGTGAGCCACGACCGCCTGCGCGGCATCCGCATCTTCGACATCTCCGACATCACCGCACCCGAGTACGTCGCCAACGTGCAGACCTGCCGCGGCTCGCACACGCATACCGCGCTCGAGCACCCCGGCGACGACGAGAACGTCTACATCTACGTGTCGGGTTCGTCCGCCGTCCGGCCCGCCGAGGAACTTGCGGGCTGTTCCGGACTGTCGCCCGAGGAGGATCCCAACACGGCCCTCTTCCGCATCGAAGTCATCCGGGTGCCCCTGGCCGATCCGGCCAGCGCCGAGATCGTGAGCTCGCCCCGCATCTTCGAGGACCTGGTTGCACCTCCGACCCACGGGCTCGCACCCGCCGACATCGAGGAGATCGAGCAGGCGCGGGCGCGCGGCGCCTTCGTCATGGAGGTCCGCGGGCAGCCCAGGGTGATGCGCGACCGGCAGGTAACCGATCTGCTCGAACAGATCGTCCGGCAGCGCGGCGGCGAAGGCCCGCCCACCGCAGCGGACAGCGCCACCCTGAGACAGATGATCCCCCAGCTGGAAGCGCAGATTCCTCCCAGGGGCGACACCGGCCCGACCCAGTGCCACGACATCACCGTGTATCCCGCCATCGGGCTCGCCGGAGGGGCCTGCGGGGGGTACGGCATGCTGATTGACATTCGCGACCCCGGGAACCCGTTTCGGCTGTCCGCGGTGGCTGATTCCAACTTCTCGTACTGGCACTCGGCCACGTTCAACAACGACGGCACCGCCATCATGTTCACCGACGAGTGGGGCGGCGGCGGATCGCCCAAGTGCCGGGAGTCCGACCCCATGGAGTGGGGCGCCAACGCCGTGTTCACCATCGAGGACGGCGACATGGTGTTCCAGAGTTACTACAAGATGCCGGCGCCGCAGACGACCCTCGAAAACTGCGTCGCGCACAACGGCTCGCTCATCCCGATTCCGGGCCGCGACATCATGATCCAGGGATGGTACCAGGGCGGCATCTCGCTGATCGACTGGACGGATCCGGCCGATCCCGTCGAGATCGCCTTCTTCGACCGCGGGCCGGTGGACGCGCAGGTCATGCGCAGCGGCGGCAGCTGGTCGGTCTACTGGTACAACGGGCTGATCGTAAACTCCGAGATCGCGCGCGGGCTCGACATCTTCGAGCTGGTCCCCAGCGAAGTCATGACGCAGAACGAGATCGACGCCGCTAACTCGGTGCGCCTGACCGAGCTCAACTCCCAGGGTCAGCCCATCTTCGAGTGGCCTGCAACCTACGCGCTGGCTCGTGCGTATCTGGACCAGTTGGAACGGCACCGCGGATTGGGCGCGGCGCGGATCGCGGAGGCGCGGGACGAGCTTGCCCAGGCCGAGGCAATGGCATGGCCGGCGCGGGGTGCAGCACTGCGCTCGCTGGCCGACGCGCTGAGCTCGGATGCCCTCGGGGCGCTGGATGGCGCCAAGGTGGCGAAGCTGGCCGACGCCGTGCGCGACCTGGCCGCCTCATGACCGTCAATATCGAATCCGTCAACTCGAATCGAGGAACCCGATGACCTCTCTCCCATCGACACGTGACCGCGTCCGGGGCCCGGCGCCCGCTGGCGCCCTGTTGTCCTGCGCGGCGCTGCTCGTGCTCCTGTCCGCGTGCGGCGGCTTTTCGTCGCCCGATACCGGCATGACCCCCGCAGCTCTCGCGCCCCTGAGCGTGAATCCGCCTACGCCCGACCCGCGCGTTGGGCTGGCCCCCGGACTCTTCGACGCCGGAGAGGCGATCTGGAACCTGCGGCTGGTTTCGGCCACGCCTCCGACCGAGCCTTTCGTGGGCCAGACCAACTCTGACCTGGCCTTCACCGGCCCGTACGCGATCCAGGGCAACTACGACGGCATCCAGATCTGGGACATCTCCGATCCGGCCAGTCCCGAGTCGGTGATCACCTATGTGTGTCCGGCCTCGCAGAGCGACGTCTCGGTCTACGAGCATCTGCTGTTCGTGTCGGGCGAGGGGTTCGGCGGGCGGCTCGACTGCGGCGGAGGGGGCATCGACGAGGCGGTGAGCCACGACCGCCTGCGCGGCATCCGCATCTTCGACATCTCCGACATCACCGCGCCCGAGTACGTCGCGAACGTGCAGACCTGCCGCGGCTCGCACACGCACACCGTGCTCGAGCACCCGGGCGACGACGAGAACGTGTACGTCTACGTGTCCGGCTCGGCTCCGGTACGGCCCGCCGAAGAGCTGCCCGGCTGTTCGGGCGCACCTCCGGAGGAGGACCCCAACACGGCGCTCTTCCGCATCGAGGTCATCAGGGTGCCCCTTGCGGATCCGGCCAGCGCCGCCATCGTGAGCTCGCCCCGCATTTTTGAGGATCTGGTGGCGCCTCCCACGCACGGCCCGGCCCCCGACGACCTCGCGCAAATCGAGGAAGCCCGGGAGCGCGGCGCCTTCATCGTGGAAATCATGGGCCAACAGATGATCCTGCCCAACCCTTCGGCCGAACAGATGCTGGCGCAGATCGTCGCCCAGCGCGGAGGCGAGGGTCCGCCGACCGCGGCCGACAGCGCCACGTTGCGCGAGGCCCTCCCGGCGATGGTGGCCGAGATGACGGGCGGCGCGCATGGAGAGGCTTCCGGTCCCACCCAGTGCCACGACATCACCGTGTACCCGGCCATCGGGCTCGCGGGCGGGGCCTGCGAGGGGTACGGCATGCTGATCGACATCAGCGACCCCGAGAACCCGGTGCGGCTCTCCGAAGTGGCCGACTCCAACTTCTCCTACTGGCACTCGGCCACGTTCAACAACGACGGCACTGCCGTCATGTTCACCGACGAGTGGGGCGGCGGCGGTGCGCCCAAGTGCCGTGCCTCCGACCCGCCGGAGTGGGGCGCCAACGCGATCTTCACCGTCGAGGACGGGGAGATGGTGTTCCAGAGCTACTACAAGCTGCCGGCGCCGCAGACGCCGGAGGAGAACTGCGTCGCGCACAACGGCTCGCTCATTCCGATCCCCGGCCGCGACATCATGATCCAGGGGTGGTATCAGGGCGGCATCTCCCTGATCGACTGGACGGATCCCACCAATCCGGTGGAGATCGCGTACTTCGACCGCGGGCCCGTCGACGGCGAAGTGATGCGGATGGGCGGAAGCTGGTCGGTCTACTGGTACAACGGCGTGATCGTCAACTCCGAGATCGCGCGCGGGCTGGATATTCTGGAGCTCGTGCCCAGCGAGGCGATGACGCAGAACGAGATCGATGCCGCCAACGCCGTACGGCTGACCCATCTCAATTCCCAGGGCCAGCCCATCTTCGAGTGGCCGGCCACTTTCGCGCTGGCTCGGGCCTACCTGGACCAGCTCGAACGGCACCGCGGGCTGGACGCGGCCCGAATCGCGTCGGCGCGGGACGAACTCTCCGCCGCCGAGGGCACGATGGGATCGGGGCGCGCCTCAGCGCTGCGCTCGCTCGCCGATGCACTCCGCAGTGACGCGCGTGGTGCGCTCGATGCGGCCAAGGTGGAGAAGCTCGCGGACGCCGTGCGGGAGCTGGCCGACGCGGGCTAGCGGGGAAGTCCCACCGAAGCTGCGGCCCGTCCCCCGCCGGGGGGGGCGGGCCGTTTGCGTTGGTCCCTTGCCGCACGCCCGCGCGCGCCCTACTAGTCAATTGGATGCATGGCTCTTCGCGTCGCCGGGGACCGGTGCCGGGAGGCCAGCCGCTAACCCTGGCCGGAGGTCGAGATGGTGGAAGTCGATCGCAAAACCTTCCTCGCGAGCCTTCCCGCGGGTGCTCTCGCCGTCATGTCCCACGAGGACAAGGCGGAGGCCCTCGAGCACTACATGGAAGACGAGCTGGACGAGAAGATCGCCGCACGGCGAGGGGAGGCGGACGGTGAATCCGGCTCCATCATCACGCTTGAAGAGCTGGAGCAGGAGGGACCCCGGGCGCCGCGCGGCACCGGACGGCTCTTCACGCCGCGGGAAGACGAGTTCGAGCCGATGCCGGAAGCTCCGACGCTGCTCGACTTCTTCCGGCTGCGCTTCGCGCCCGCGAACCACGTCCTGCAGAGCGCCACGCACGCGCTCACCACGGGGCAGCCCGAGCGCACCATCTTCGCCTGCCTGATGCACGACGTGGTGCTCAACCTCATCAAGGGCGACCACGGTTTCTGGGGCGCCCAGTTGATCGAGCCCTACGTGGACCCGCGTGTCGCCTGGGGCATCCGTTACCACGGGCCGCTGCGCTTCTATGCGGATGACGACTTCGGCTACGAGTATCCGGAGATGTACAACCGCATCTTCGGCCACGACTACGTGCCCGAGCCCTACATCAAGCAGGCCTACGAGCACGCCCGCGGCCACGCCTGGTACGGCGAGGCGCGGCTGATCACGGTGAACGACACGTACGCGTTCCAGGACGACATGGACGTGGACATCGAGGTGTTCACCGACATCATCGGACGCCAGTTCAGGCAGCCCAAGGAAGGGCTGGGCTACGACAACAGCCCGGTCGCCCACATGTGGCGGACCATGGCGAACCCCAACAGACCGCTGTAGGAGAGAGTCTTTAAGGCTGACCGGTGCTTCCGGAGCGGAACTCCGGGCGCCGGCGGGATTCCGAACATGGGCCGACGCCCTTGGGAGGGACCCGAAAGAGGTTGGGGTGGACAGGAAGATGAAGCGGAGCAAGGCGAGAGCCCACCACCGACGCACCGTCGGAGGTTGGGCTCTTGCCATTCTGGTGATCGGCGTGCTCGCGCAGGCGAGTGCGGCGACGGCGCAGACACCGGACCGGCACTGGGTGCGCGGCGTCGTCACCGACTCGGCGGGCGCGGCGCTGCACAACGCCATGGTGGTCGTGCTTTCCAGGCCGGACTCGGTGCTGGCCGAGTACACCCTCTCGTCCCAGGACGGACGCTTCACCATCGAGGGCCTGCCCGCCGGCGGCTACATCCTCCAGGTCACGCTGATCGGGTACCGGACCCTGCGCCGCGACTTCGACGTGGCGAACGCCGGCGTGGACGCCGGCAGAGTGGCGCTGGCGGTCACGGCGCTGGAAGTCGACTCGGTGGTGGTCAGCGTGGAACACGTCCCCTTCGTGAATCAGCGCGACACCTTCAGCTACAACGTGCAGGCGTTTCCGACGCCGCCCAACGCGACCGTCGAGGAGCTGCTGCGGCGTCTCCCCGGGATCGACGTCGATGCCGACGGGTCGATCACGGCACAGGGCGAGGCGGTCGCGAAGATCCTCGTGGACGGCAAGGAGTTCTTCGGCGACGATCCGACGGTCGCTATGGAGAACCTGCCTGCGGACGCGATCGAGCAGATCGCCGTGTACGACAAGGAGTCGGACATGGCCGAGTTCACGGGCATCCCCGACGGCGAGGAGGAGCGCACGATCAACCTTAAGCTCAAGGAAGAGGCCAAGGCCGGGTACTTCGGCCGCGCGAGGGGCGACATCGGTGGCGACGGCGGCAGCCGGGCCCGACTCACCGCGCCCGTGGGCAGCGAAGCGAGGTACAACGGTTCGCTTTCCCTGAATCGCTTCTCGCCCACCATCCAACTGGCGCTGACCGCAAACGCGAACAACGTGAACCAGGGGCGCTCCCGCGGCGGGTTTCCGAATCTTGCCGCCGGCATGCCGGGCGGGGGCGGCGGGAGGTCGAGCGACGGTCTCACGGAGACGATGAGCCTCGGGGTAAACGGAAGCCGGGAATTCAGCGAGGAGACCTGGCTGCGGGGCAGCTACACCATCAGGGAGCTGGACAATCTCCAGGACCGGAGCCTGCAGCAGCGCGCCCTCTTCGGATCGGATGTCGCGTCGCTGGTCGACCAGACCAGCAAGCAGGAAGCCGGCAACGTGAGTCATCGCCTGGACCTGAACGGCCAGCTCGAATTCTCCGAAGGGCATGAGCTGCGCCTGCGCATGAGAGGCAATGCGCGCGCGTCGTCGCTGACCTCGTTCGCCAACCGGCAGACGCATACCCTCGGCGGCGACATGCTCAACTCCGCCACCACCGACTACTTCGTGGACGGCAACGAGCTGGGCGGGGACGGACGGCTCACCTGGCGCAGGCGCCTGAACGAAGAGGGCCGCAGCATCGTCGCGGAGCTGACGAGCGACCTCGAGGACTCCGATGTCTCCGCCGACCTGTCCTCGCTGGTTACGGGAGAGCGGCGCACCAGGGACGGCGAAGACGATGCCGGCGATGTGCGCGAGATCCTGCAGGACCACTCGCGCGTAGGGTGGACCCGGACCAATTCGGCGCGCCTCTCGCTGACCCAGCCACTCGCGGAAGGGCACACGGTCGAGCTTTTCGGCCAGCGCAACGCGACCCACCAGGACCGCAACAACGCGGTCTACGATCGGGTCGACGGCACCCTGGTGCACAACCCGGGGATGAGTTCGGGATTCGAACGAGCCTACACCTATCTCCAGGGCGGCACGCGCTACAGCCGCAACACCGAGACCTCCTGGCTGACGCTCGGGGTTCGCCTGCAGAGATCCAACCTCGAGGGCGTCATCCTGGGCCGGGGCGCGTCCATCGCCAACGGCTATACGCACCTGCTCGCCAACGCGCGGCTGAAGAAGGAGATCAAGGAAGGACAGACCCTCCAGATCCGGTACGACGGCTCGAGCCGCGAACCGTCGCTCACGCAACTGCAGCCCTACGCCGACAACACGGATCCCCTCAACGTCTATTCCGGGAACCCGGATCTGAGCCCGGAATATCGGCATCGGGTCAACGCGGACTTCCGTCTGTTCAACGAGGTGACCTTCATCAACCTCCGCACCTTCACCCGCTTCACCTACACCGACAACAACATCTCGATGTCGCGGGTTTTCGACGAGCGCGGCTTCCAGACGCGTATGCCGGTCAACACCAGCGGCGAGTGGTCCGGCAGCCTGGGTGCCAATTTCGACACCCCGATCCGGAGGCTGGGCATCGACGTCGAACTCGAATACGACGTCAGCTATTCGGAGGGGACGGAGCTCGTGAACCACGCGGCCAACGAAAGCCGCATCCTGCGCAACTCGCTCGAGATCGGGGTGGATAACCGCGAGAAGGACCGGATCGACGTGCGCGCGTCGGTCAGCTTCAACTTCAACGACGTCGCATACTCGCTGAACCAGGAGCTCGACCGCGGCTACGTCAACAGCCAGTACCGCGCGGAGGCCACCTGGCACATCGGTGACGCCTGGACCCTGGAATCCGACTTCCGCCACCGGGTCTTCGACCAGGGACTCTTCGGGGATGCGCGCAACGTCGCCCGCTGGGACGCCGCCATTTCCCGGCGCGTGCTCGACGAACGCGCCGAGATCGAATTGCGGGCCTACGACCTCCTGAACCAGAACCAGGGCGTCGCGATCACCAATTCGGCGAACTACATCCAGGAATCGCGGACGGACTCGCTGGGACAGTACTTCATGCTCCGGGTGATGTACCGGCTGGGAACGCCGATGAACCGGAGGGGGTCGCGGAGGGGGCGGTAGCATCGACCCTCGAATGCCGGACGGGGTCCGTCTGCGGGTTGCCAGGCCGCGTTCCCGTCGCGTTGCGTGCTCTGCGTGCATGCCATAGCCTTGCGTTGTGTTCGGGCTCGTCACGCCTGAGGATCTTTTCGTGCGCGACGGCCCGCCCCTGTTGGAGACGCAGAGCACACCAGCTACGCGGAGCAAGAGCGCAAATGCGAGCGATCCGAATTCTGGCCCTGGTATTGATCACGGCGGGAGCCCCCTTGTGGGTGGCTACCTGCGGCGGTGACGGCGGAACGCAACCGACTCCCGTCGATCCCACGCCACCACCGCCCCCGCCGCCGGCAAACCGCGCGCCCACAGCCACGGGCAGCATCGACGCGCAGACGATTCCGGCCGGGGAGAGCGTCACGGTCGACGTGGCCTCGAACTTCACCGATCCGGACGGCAACACGCTGTCGTTTGCGGCGGCGAGCTCCGATGACGCGGTCGCTACGGCTTCGGTATCGGGCAGCAACGTGACCATAGACGGCGTTTCCGCGGGAACGGCGACCGTGACCGTGACCGCAAGCGACCCCGGCGGACTGAGTGCGACGCAGAGCATCAGCGTGACGGTGGAGGCCGTCAACCAGGCGCCCGTGGCCGAGGGCACCATCGACGATCTCGGCCTGGTCGTTGGCGGCGAGACGACGGTGGACGTGACCGGAAGCTTCAGCGACCCGGACGAAGACGAGTTGACGTACACCGCCGCCAGCTCGGATACCACTGTGGCGACCGTGTCGACCGACGGCGCGATGGTGACCGTAACGGCGATCGGGGCGGGAAGCGCGACGGTAACCGTGACCGCCACCGATCCGGGCGAACTCTCGGCCAGCCAGGAGTTCGGCGTGACGGTTGAGGAAGCCAACGAGCCGCCCGTGGCGGAAGGCACCATTGACGACCAGACCGTGGACGCCGGCAGCTCCGTGGAGGTGGATGTAAGCGACAACTTCAGCGACCCGGACGACGATGAACTCATGTACGCGGCAACCAGCTCGGATGAGGCCATTGCGACCGTTTCCACCTCGGGCGCCGTGGTGACCGTCACCGGCGTAGCGCCGGGGAGCGCCACGGCGACCGTGACCGCCTCGGATGCGGGCATGCTCTCGGCCAGCCTGGAGTTCGGCGTGACCGTCACGCCGCCCCCGGTGCCACCCGAGATCGTCGACACGATCCCCACCCACGACATGATCGTGGACAGCATGGTCGTGCTGGACGTCTCTTCTTACTTCGAGCAGGAGGACAGCGACCTGACATACACGGCCGCGACCTCGGACGAGGCAGTCGCGGTGGCTTCCGTGGACGGTAGCAGGTTGACCACGACGGGCACGGGCGCGGTCGAGGACAGCATCAGCGTGGCGATGCTGTCGGTAACGGCCACGAACGAGGACGGGTTGTCGGTAACGCAGGACTCGATCGTGGTGCGGGTGCACCAGGAGGAGTACGACAGCCTGCCGGGGATTTCAGTAAGCGAAGAGGGCACGCTCTTGGCTCAGCTCGCAGCCGGTTCACCGCCGATTCCCCTTTCGGTCTGCCTCCAGATTCGGGGCTTTCCGGTCGGTGGCACCAGCTTCACCGTGTTCTGGTCGGAGTGGCAGCGCGCGGTGGGCGGTGGATGGGTCGTCGCTCAGGACAACAACAAGGCCCACGTTACCGCCGTCCCGGATCAGGGAGGCTCGGTCTGCCCCATCAACGTCGACGATGAGAGTTTCCCGCCAGGCATCTACCGCCTGGTGGGGCACGTGCAGATCGGAGAGGAGCCCGGGTACTACAAGACCAACACCTTCGAGAAGCCGGAGGGATAGGGACGGGCTCCGTCCCGCCGGATCCACCCCGCGACCCGCAGGTCGCGTTCAGCGCCCCCGTTCGTTTGAAGAGACGGGGGCGCTGAGTTAAGGTGCCGTGGCGCTGATCCGCCGACCGGCTTCCGCCTGTTTGGCTCGCGCCGATTGACGAGGTGCTGGGGTGGATTCGGCCCGGCTTTTGGGGGGACGCCCCCGGCAGACGGGCACCTTGGTGAACTTCTCGGGCCAGCCGTCCTTCGAGAGATCGGGAGCGGTGTCCGGGTCAAGACCTCGGGCCGTAGAGCCATCGTTCTCGTTCATTGGCCCTCCTCAAGCTGATGATCCTAGCCGCGCGTTTCGCCTCGTCGAACTCGATCCGCATGATTCCTGTTACTACAGAAATTGGGCTGTCAAGGAGGTCCCCGGTCGCCGCAGATCTCGTGATGGAAGGACCGGGCGTTGGTGTGGACGCCGAGCAGGCTCGCGTCCGTACCGATCCTATTCAGCTCCAGCCTTACCTATGGTTATCATAGTATGATAACGCAAGGGGATCGATTCCATGAAGACACTGACGATCGGCATCGCCGACTACGACCGGATGAAGGCGCGCACCCTGGCGATCGCGCGGGGCGAGCACACGCCCGGCAGGGATGAGCCGAAGGTGTGGTTCACTTCGCTCGACAGCTTCGCGAAGTTGCTGTCGGAGCATAACAGGCGCCTCCTGGAGTTGATCGCCCGGGAGAGTCCGCGTTCGCTCACGGAGCTTGCGGAGATGGCCGGGCGGAGCAAGTCGAACCTGTCGCGGACACTGAAGACGATGTCGCAATACGGACTGGTGGAACTGCGGCGGGGCGAGCGCGGCACGCTGGTGCCGCGCGTGCCGTACGACCATGTGCGGCTTGACGTCTCGTTGACCAGCACGGCGAGCGAAGCGGTCGGCACCGGTCGGTAGTATCACGCTGCCTCAAGCCAGGAGTCTACCTGGTGGCTCGGCGCCCCCCAGTCACCGCACCCGTAGCGCCCACACCGACAGCGAAGAAGAGTCGAGATTGACGAGGAATCATGACCATCGCGAGGAATACGAGCGCGGGCGGCCCGCCGGCCTCCGCGTCTCAATCACTCACGGGCGGCGGATCGTCTTCCTCCTCCTCTTCCGGCGGCCGCGGGCGGTTCATGCGCAGCGTGACGCCGCCGAAGAAGGTGGAGCCGGAGCGCTCGACCTTGTGGTCGCCCTCGTACAGGTAGTCGAGGATGGCCTGGTCCCACGACAGCCCCGCCTTCGCCACCAGCTCCATCCACGGGCCGTGGGCGGTCTCGTCGGGTGCCTCGGTGATGCCGCTCCAGATGGTGACCCGCGGGTTGTAGCCTCCGCCGCCTCCGGATGACCCCTTGAGGGGCATCTCGATCAGAACGCTGTCGGTCATGGGCAGGCGGAAGACGTCGGTGTCGAAGTCGGCCCCGTAGCGCTGATAGCGGGCGTACGTCCGCTGGTTCATCTCGTGGACGTCGCGATTTGAATTGATGCCCCGGGTGATGTAGTCGCGCAGCTGGAAGGCGGCATCCCGGTGCCGGGGAAACTCGGGGCTGTCGACGTAGCCGAATCCCGGCATGAACCAGCCCTTGTTGAAGCCCCAGTTGCGCTCGGTCACCCGCCCACGGCGCACGAGCCCCATGAACTCCGAAAAAAGCTGCACCACCTGATGCGACGGATAGCCGTGCGGGTTCAGGAAGATGTCCGGCAGCCAGGCCTCCCAGAGCCTGCCGCGCACCTGCGACTCCGGGTAGATGGGATGGTCGTCGCCCGCGCCCGAGCTGACGTCGACGCCAAGCGGCCCCAGGTAGCCGGCGTGCAGAATGTAGTCGGGGGTGGAGCGGTACAGGTCGTACGCCAGTTGGGCGCCGTCGGGGTTGGTGAAGGGGTGGATGATGACGTTCACGCGGTCCAGCCTGCGGCGCTGCTCCGGGTCGGTGAGGAGCAACTCGGCATGGCGCAGCACATGACTGGTCGAGGACACCTCGTTGGCGTGCTGGCGCGCCGAATAGATGACGGTCGGCTTGTGGGTGGTGGCCTTGGCGCGCGACCAGTGCGAGGCGGTGATCGGCGGCATCAGGTCCATCGCCCAGGTGGTCCTGCCCAGGTAGGACTCGCCCGCCTTGTAGACGCGCGCCTCCTCGAAGGTCGCCCCCATCTGCGCCAGGATGCCGTGCCCCTCGGGCGGAGGCATGGGCGTTTCCCACTGCACCAGCCGCTCGCCCGAGTAGCTCCAGCCCTCCGGGAGGAGCGCGCGCCAGTCCGGTAGCGGTTCGGGCGTGCCGTTGGCCGCAAGATGGGCGGTGCGGCGGGATTCGGGATCCTCCTCATGCGTCCATTCGGCCTGCACCTCCAGGGATCCCAGGCCTGGGAGCGCCAGCGCGGACGCGTACATGCCGCGGGCGCGCATGGTCTCGATGTGGCCGATGGCCGCCTCCACCTGCTCGGCCGAGAGCATGCGCTCGTCGACCTGCAGGGGCCGGGCGTAGGCGACCAGGCTGTCGCGCATGTCGGCATCGGTGTCGACGCGCACGCGCAGCGCGAGGTGGGAGAGGCCGGGCGTGCCTTCGCGCACGTGCGCGCGCTTGGCCGAGGGCCGCTCCATGGTGATGCGCGGGATGTCCAGGCGCATCTCCCCGGTCTCGCCGGAACTCTCCTGATAACGGACCACCACCGCCGGCCGTGAGGTGGCGAACCCCGAGAAGGAGATGTCCGCGGTGCCAGCAGCGCCGTCGGATTTCGGGAGCATCACGGGGATGACGCGGCCGGGGAAGGTGAGTCCCTGCCCGCGCGAGTTGCGGCCGATCAGGTCGAAGAACTCGATGGTGCCGAAGTAGACCTCCTCGTGGAGGGCGTCCATGGTGGAGTGGATCTCGTTGTCGATGTCCAGGCGGTAGTCGGGCTCACTGAACTGCGCTTCGACAACGAGCTCGCCGAAGAAGGGGGCGTCGGCGTTGCCACCGCGCGGGATGCCCTCGTGGCGGTCCATCACGTAGTCGTAGATGGCCGGGAGGGTGGTGCCCTGGTAGTAGTCCCAGAACGCCTCCGGATCGGTGACGATGCGCTCGTCGGCAAAGGTGCGGTCGCCGGCGCGCGCCTCGATCCAGCCGGTGGTGACGCGAACCTGCTCGTAGTCGCGGAAGCGGTCGACATACGGGCGGAGCACCCACTTCGGGTCGAAGGTCTCCGTGAGGATGATGTCGCCGCTGGCATCCGTGACCACCACTTCGTAGGTCGGCCCTTCCGGCACCTGCTCGAAGCGGATGCGCTCGAGGTCGATGCTCAGGTCGCGCGCCAGCACCTCGTCGATGGGGAAGATCTCGTGCAGCCAGCGCAGGGGCGTGTGGATGGCCTGCTGGGGCCACTCCGCGGGCGGGTCGTTACGGCGGAACCGGATGAGGATCTCGCCGATGTCGGCGCTTTCCAGCCGGGGCCGCACGCCCTCATGGAGCCAGTAGTAGCCCTGCTTGAAGGCCGAGCGGACCTCGACGACGGTCGCATCCGGGTTGGCGCCGCGCTCGAGGATGGCGGCGCGGACTTCGGCCTCCAGCGCGCGGCGCACTTCAGGTGGTTCGCTCAGGCGGGCGTGCACGGTGACGGGCTCGCCGGACGCCACGGCGGGGAGCACGTCTTCGTCGACGATGGCGCGGAAGCGGTCGACCTCGGAGGGAAACGTGATGGACTCCGAGAAGATGGACGCGGCGTTCTGCACGTCACGGTCGTCGATGATCACATCGAGTTCGCCGGCGCCCAGGGCGGCCGCCCGCTCGCGGACGAGGTCGGCGAGGCCGGGGTCGGCCTTCTCCACCGAGACCAGGATTTCGGCGGCGGCCAGGTCGCGGCCGCCGAGGTCCGCGAGGATGCGGTCGAGCTTGTAGAGCCCGATGGCCGCCTGACCCGCCGGGGAGCGGCCGGAGAGCGCACTCCAGAGGGCCTGTTCCACATGGTCGAGGGTGGGGCGGTCGTCGCCCCGGGCGTCCAGGTGGGGGAGGGTGAGAGCGAGGTGGTCGAGGGCTCGCCGGGCTCCCGCGGCGTCGCCGCCGGTCACGACCAGCGACGGTTTGCTGCCGAAGGCGTCGGGAACCAACTGGATGAGTCCCTCACCGGCCTGGAGGCCTGCGAGGTCGACTCTGCCGCTGTCGGCCAACTGCTGCGTGAGCGGGTTCTCGGTGCCGGCCAGCACCAGGGTGGGACGGGAGGCGGGGCGGTCCAGGCCGGCGGCGGGTTCCACCAGCGGCACCACCAGCCCGGTCGACTCCAGCCCGAGGCGGGCGGCCAGGTCGGGCAGCGCTTCCACCGCGGCGGCGCCCGGGGCGAGCAGGGCGTCGACCCGGTCGGGGATCTCGTTGTTGTCCGAGTCGCCCAGCAGGCCGTCGGGGGTGTACAGGTTGGACAGGTCGAGCGACCCCTTCGCTCCGCTGCCCGGTCGACCCGCGACCGGTCCGGGCGCGTCCGGGGCGGCCCGGCCAGGGATGCGCACCACGGGACCGGACGCCAGACGCACCTCCACGGAGCCCAGGCCGGGGTAGGCGAACGGGTCGTCCGACTCGTCCGGTGTTTCCGCCGCCTGCGGGTCGTCCTGCCCTGCGGGGGCCGCCCCGGGGACAGCCGGGTCGGCGGGTTCGGCCTCGGCCGCCGCGTCCTGTCCGGGGGCCGCTTCCTGCCCGGTCGCGGTCGGGATCTCCTCTCCGGCCGCGAGCGCGCGCAGCACCCCGGCCGCCTCCTCAAGGTCGGCTGCCGCCACTTCCACGTCGGCGATCAGGCGGTTCACACCGTCTGACCCGGCACGCGCCCGGGCCTGCCAGAGCCGGACATCCTCCACCTCGACCCCCGCCCCTTCCAGCGCCGCGCGCACGTCGTCCCCCGCATCCCCCAGCAGCGGCGCCGACAGAGTGCGCGTGTGCGGCAATACCCCCGCGAACATGCGGGCGGCCGCGACCAGCCCCTCGTCATCCCCACCCACCACCAGCACCCAGCGGCGGCCAACCGCTTCGCGCACCACCACCGCCCCCTCGCCGGCGTCCAGCGACGCCGGGTAGACCCCCGGCGAAACCAGCCCCGAGGCCGCCCGTCCTCCCCCGCCGACCCCGCCCCGCCCGCC
>VXNP01000147.1 GCA_009840525.1 Gammaproteobacteria bacterium | reverse complement strand
CACGCTCGATCGCCATCGACCACGGTGCCGACGGCATCCGCTGCAACGCGGTGGCGCCGGGCTGGATCGCCACCCCCATGGCCGACACCACCTTCGAGCTGGCCGCCGATCCAGGAGCGGCCCGGGACGCGGCGGTACAGCGCCACCCGGTAGGCCGCCTGGGCCGCCCGGAGGATGTGGCCGGTCTCGTGCTGTGGCTCGCCAGCGACGAGGCCTCCTTCGTGTCCGGCAGCGTCTTCACAATCGACGGCGGCTTAACCGCCCAAACCCCTATCGTTCTATAAGCACTCCATCTGAGACCTACGAGGCCTACCGCTTGGAGATCTGCCTGCGGCCTCGATCGTCCGCCAGCGCAGCAATGCAGAGGATGTCGAGTTGCTCCGGGCACCGCTTGCGCGCGGAGGCGAGCGCTTCGATCGCTCGGCGCGCCCTACCAAGCACGGCCGATGCCTCGCTCTTCGTGCACGAGTACTCATGGTCGTAGTCGGCCAGGTTGCGCAAGATGTGGAGCCTCTCGAAGTGGGCCGCGAACTCCAGCAGGTCGGGATGGCAGGCAGGGTTTCCGTGGAGCCAAGGCACCGACCTTGAGGCTCGCAGGTCCGAGCAGGAGCGCCTTGCTGCTGCGTGACTGACGAGTCGGCGCACGGCGTGCCTCGCGGCGCCCGACGGGTAGTGGCGCGCGACTTCTGAGGTCAGGGCTGTGAAGGCGGCGTAGTAGGCCGTTGAGATTGCCCGTCGAAGTCGAGGCTCACGCGGGCGATCCCGACCCGTGGGCACCATGTGGCGGGCTGCGTCGATCAGTCCTGCCGCGCTGAACTCTGCCGATGCCATGGCCCGTTCAGGCCGGTTGGAGCGCTGCGCCGCGCTGGTGTCCGGGCTCCGACAGTTCATCGGGGGTTCGGAACAGGCAGAGCGCCGTGCCAGCGTCCCCCACGACATCGTCGGTCCGCTGCCAATACCCGTCGAGCAGTTCCAGTGGCCACTCATCATCGTGCGACGCTGGGATCTCCCACGTCACGAACACGATCCACCGGTCGTCGTAGTCGCAGTCCGGCTCAAACGAGACGAATCGAGCACGCGCTGCGTCGCCCTCGGAGCGCAAGGTCGCATTGAGTTCCTGGAGGCTGCTCTTGGTTTGCTCCAAGAGATCCATGCGTTGAGCGTACATAGGCGGCCCTCCTCGGTGAGACGGCCGACGAGCCACCCCGACGGCGAGGTCCTCCGCGGCCAGCCTTGAAGATCACCGATCATAGCGTATTAACAATCTAACAACACAATATATATTTAAAATGTAGCTAAGCGAACTTCCAGGGCAGCGACCATTGGCGGCAGCGTCCACCAGCCAGCCTCCTCGCCAGGGGACGCTCCCTCAGCGGAAGGCGATCGTCAGGTGCCCAACGGGCACGACCGTGAGCGACGCCCACGGCGAAGCAGCAATGTGGCTCCCCCCACGGCCAGGGACGCCACGGCTAGGACCTGTGATCCGCATCCGGTGGATGCTGTAGGAGCTTGCTGCCGGCTCGCGTTGCCCGCCGAGGCGCGGCCGGATCGGCGGCCTCGGGGGTGGTGGCGGTCAGTTGGGGCATCGCCGTGTTCGATCCACTCCTCTAGTCGCTCCTTGGCGTCCCAGGCCTTGTTCTGGAGCTGTTGGACGGTGCTGCGCAGGTAGGTGTACTCGGAAGCGTCGGCGATGGTCATCAACTCGACGTTCTCGTGCAGTCCGGCCATGGTGAGATTAGCCGATCCGACCAGGAAGGCCTGCGGGACTCCGGCGCGGTCGCAGGCAGCCCAGACCTTGAGGTGGGCCTCAGAGCGCCCCTGGTTGGAGCGATCGGTGCGGTACCAGTTGAGCACAGTCACGTCGCTGCGCTGAACGAAGCCGAGAGCGGTGTGGCGGTGGGCGTCGGTGGCTAGTGCGAAGTTGCGGCTCTTCATGTCGCCAATGAGCAGGGTCACCGGCCGACCCCGGGAGCGTTCGGCCAGCCACACGATCCCAGCCACACTTGCCGACCCCACACAGACCACCAGAGGTCCCGTCGGATGCGCGGCCAAGAACCGCTCCGCTCGCTGTGCCGCCGTGTCGCTGAGAGCCACGAGCCGGAGACTCTACACTTCGATCCTGTCGTACATTGCGGCTAACGTCGCATCGGATTGTTTGGAGCGGACGGCGCAGGCAAGTGAGCACGGACGGGGTCGAGACGGCCGACTACTGGGTTGACCGGGTCCGTTCGATCAGGCGCTTCACGCGGCGTGACAAGGAAGCCCGAGCCCCGTACAAGCCGCTGCTGCTGCTGTGGCTAATCGGCCGGCTGGCCGGAGGGCAGCCTGCGAGGGTGTCGTTCAGGGAGGCGGAGCTCGAACTGAAGCTGCTGATGCACAGGTACCGCCTGGGACGCCGTATTCGGGTCGGCTTCCCTTTCGTGTACCTGGGAACGAGCCCGGAGCTGTGGAAGGTGGCGGACTCCGACGGCAACGACGTGTCCAAGATGCCCCAGGCCACCAAAGAGAGTCCGGTCTTCCTGCGCGAGGAAGCGGTCGGCGCGCTTGCGCCCGAGTTCGAGCTGGCCCTACACGATCCACAGATCCGGTCGCGGGTGGTGAACGAGCTGCTGCGCATGGAGTTCCCCGAGACGCTGCACGAGGAGATCCTGCAGGAGGTCAACCTCGGTCATTTGGTGGCAGCCGAGCAGTCCCCGCGGGATCCGCGCTTCAAGAGCACGGTGCTGCGGGCCTACGAGGATCGGTGCTCGTTCTGCGGTTACGACTTGCGTCTGGGTGGGTCGCCGGTGGGGATCGATGCCGCCCATGTCCAGATGCGCTCCAAGGGCGGGCCGGACCGCATCGAGAACGGGCTGGCGCTATGCGTCCAGCATCATCGCCTGTTCGATTCTGGTGCCCTGGGACTGGATCAAGACCACCGGATACTCGTCAGCGAGCATCTGAACCTGAGCGACCAAGATTCCGCTGCGCTCATCAGAGGTCTGGTCGGTCACCTGATTCGCCGGCCGCTGCGCAGGTATCGCCTTCCCGCGGCCGAACACATCGACTGGCACAACAAGAACCTGTTCAAGCATCCCGCCCGATAGCGGGCAGCAGCCGTGGGCTGGGGGTGACTGGACCGCAGGTTGAAAATACTTGACAATAAGTTATATTACTTGTCAGGGTTCTTTAGTCGCAAGCTAACGGCGGGCTTCAGCCGAAGCTGTGGGAGGCATCCGTCATGGGAACATTCGAGTGGCCAGTGCGGATTGCCGGCCCGAACAGCGAGCGATCCGAGACCATCGAGGCCACGGTGGACACGGGCGCCTTCTACAGCATGGCCCCGGCGAGCTTGCTGCAGGACATCGGCGTCGAGCGCTCCGACAGACGCCGGATGCGGCTGGCCGACGGAAGGGTCGTAGATGCCGACATCGGCGAGGCGCGGGTGACAGTCAACGGCGCGAGCGTGACGACGCTGGTCGTATTCGGCGAGGACGATGCTCCGCCCCTGCTCGGTGCCTACACCCTTGAGGGCCTAGCCCTGGCGGTAGATCCCGTCGACCAACGCCTGATCCCCCGCGGCCTCCTCCCGTTGTAGGCGCACTAACAGGCTCACCTCGTCCTGCAAGCGCATCGAGCAGTGGATCGCTGAGAAGCGGAGCGTACGTCAGCGCGGATCGTGACATCACGTCGTCAGGAGTTCACGCACAGCCTCGGGACGGTGCTGGAGTGCGTCGATGAGCTGGTCGAACGTCATCTCCTTGCGGTCCAGAAGAGGCTGAAGCCGATCCTCGACGGTATCGGTGCAGGTCAGGTAGCGAACGATCACGGGCTTGGTCTGGCCGATCCGCACCACGCGGTCCACAGCCTGCGAGTTGGTCGACGGGTTCCACCAGCGGTTGACGAAGATCACGCGACTGGCCTCGGTGAGTGTGAGACCCTCGCTGGCGACCCGCGTTGAGGCCAGCAGTGCCCAGCAGTCGCGATCGGTCTTGAACCGCGCCACCGAACGCTCTCGTTGATCGAGCGACTGCTCTCCCGTCAGCATGGCGGCGATGTTGCCGTGGGCGGTGACCAGCCGGCTCTGTAGGTGCCGCAGCGGGTCGAGCATGTACGAGAACACGACCGTCTTGCATCCGTCGGCCATCGCGGACTCGGTGAGTTCGACGGCACGGTCGAGCTTGGCGCTCTCGCCCGTCTCGGGATCGATGTCGCAGATTGATCGCAGCCGGTTGAACAGGGCCAGGTACCCCTCTTCGGAGCGGCGCCCAATGGACGACAGGGCCGTGTTGTAGGCGTCTCGCTGCGCGGGATGAAGGCTGACGGTCTCAATGTGCTCGGTAGCCTCGGGAAGCTCCGGCAGCACAGATTCCTTTGTGCGGCGCAGGAGGTAGGGGCGGACCCGCACCCGTAGCGCGTCGATGCCGTGCCGGTGGTCGTCGATCGCGAAGCGGCGCGGCTCGAGCAGCGAGAGCAGGCAGGCGAGGTCCTGGGCGTCGCGCTCCACTGGCGTCCCGGTGAGTCCCCACATGCGCGGCGCGGCGACGCGCCGCATCGCCTGGTGCGCCAGCGACTCTGACTTGCGGAGCCGGTGCGCCTCGTCTGCGACCAATAGATCGGGAGGCTCGCCTTCGAGATCGTCCCAGAGGCCGCGCAAGTCCTCATAACTGGCAAGCAGCACATGCGCACGGGCCACGGCGCCACGCCAGTGCGCTGGCGTGAAGGTGCGGTTGGTGAACTCCAATTGCCGAGCGATGAGTTCAGGCGCCCACTTGTCGGTTTCGGTGAGCCAGTTCGCAATGAGTGTCCGCGGTGCGATGATCAGGCAGGATTCGATGCGGCCGTATCGGTATAGGCGTCGGATTGCGGCGATCACCTGAATGGTCTTGCCGAGCCCCATGTCGTCCGCGAGGATCGCCTTGCGATTTTGCAGCAGCCAGGCAACGCCATTGCGCTGAAACGGGTAGAGGTCGTCGTGCACGCCCGGCGGCAACAGGAGCGGCAGCACCCGTCGCAGCCTGCGATCACAGTTGCGCTCATACCCGGGCCGCGAATCGAACGTCAAGGCCAGGGACTGGGGCGCTACTGCTTGCAGACGACGCGCCAAGCCGCCGTTCCACTTGACCAGTGATTCTGCCGCCTTGTGCAGCCGCGTGCTGCCGGCTGCCGCAATAGGGGAGTATGCGATCTCGAACCGATTGACGTGTCCTGTGGTCGTTACCCACGACCAGAGCTGTCGCGACTCAACGGCATCAACTCGGCGAGCGCGCTTCGGGCTAGGTGGCACCCGTTGTCCCGTGGTCAGTCGACCACTCCCGCTTCGATCTCAGACCACATTGAATCGGCCTCCGCAGCAGCGGAGGCTGGAAGGTAGCCGTACCATAGGCTACGAAGTCCGCCGGTTCCGCTGATCTCCTCCTCGGTCAACGGGTCAACCCCGCACTGCCAGCGAATAATGCGCTCCATTAGCTGCATTCGTCGCTTGCGTTCCTCATTGACGATCCGCCAAGATGTGGAGGGACCATCTGTCGGAACCAACATGATGTACTTCCAGGGTGGGAGGTGGGCATCCCACGTAACTTTGCTCAGCGGAAAGAGCGCCTCGCAGGCTTGTTCCTCTGTCACGGTCTCTGGTCCCGTGGTGTCATGCATGACTGAGTCGTCGAGTAGTGCTCGGGCCAGATCAGCCAGCATAATCTGAACCACCGGCCAGAAGAGCACGCAGTCCTGTGATGCTTCGGGATCGTCTCGCTGCTCAGGAGGACGGTGGTCTCGCATCCGTCTCCCGTCTTCGCTAATGACGGGCAAGGTCTCAATCAAGGCGTTCCAATATGTGAATACTTCTGCTTCTAGAGTATCGATCTCCTCATCCGATGGGCGAAACTTCTTATAGACTTGCAAGTTCTCTTGGTTGGAACCCCAACCCGTGTTACGTCGATGCCTGCTCGACAGCAGTCGAACATTGAGTTCATACAGAACCTCTAGAGTCGAGAAGTACGGGAGACTGCTACCAAGGTTCTTTCCCGGCTCCATTCGAATGCGGCCGCTGTCGAATTCCGACTCACTGAGGCTGCCGAAGAATGGGTGTTGGGAGACGAGTCGTCGGGTCACTATTGCCAAGGCGTCGTCTTCGTCCATGATAATGTTGTCGTACTGTGACATCGCCTTGGCATATCGATTCAGGTGGCCAAACAGTCGCCTATATCGCACAATGAACTCTGACGTGTCCTCTAGCTGCTGAGGAGTCACGATTAGTACGCTTACCTCCTCGTCCCGAAAATGCTCGGGTGGTCTGAAGTCAGTCGTGTGGTCTAGGAGACTGCGGATTGCGGCGAGACGATGCTGTCCGTCGAGCGCGTAGTAGTTTTCCGTGCCGTCGAAGGTGAGGACACCGAAGGCTTCAGTTAACCTGCCTCGGCCCAGCAACTCGAACTTCGGGTCATCCTCTAGGCTAACTGGGTGCCACTTGGGATCGCCTCCGAGTGCTGCAACGACGATGGCCCCGAAGAAGCGATCATCATGACGAGCAAGGTACCTGGCGATCTCGCCAGTGGCGCGATTCTTGTTGAGATTGCGCTGGATCGCATGTGACAACTGCGAGGCGCCGTGGATCTCTTCCGCGTATCGGATGTTCTGGGCGATTTCGACCATAGACATGCGTACGAGATAATACTGCCAGCGACCCATTCGGGCCTGCACTGCGGGATATACTTGCATGATGTACCTGCTTTCGCGATCTAGGCGGGAACCGCCTGCTTGATTCTTCCGGCCACCGATTGTGCGGATGGGATCATCCGGTTCGCTGGTGGATCTAGAACAGTCACTAGTGTGTGTTCTGTGTGGCTGAGCCAGTCGCTTGATTTCATCGCTCTCACTTCAGGTACTCGGGCGTATGAGAAACGCAGTCGGCCAAAGATCGAGCGGAACTGCTTGATACGCTCATTCGCATTGTTAGACGAGGCATGTTGCGTTAGACGTCGGCGCAGATTCCGGGTCTGGCCGACGTACAATACGCCTGAAACCTCACTCGGAAGCGAGTAGATGTCTGACAGGGTCTTTGGAAAGACGTGAAGAATATAGATTCCTGGTACTTGTGGCACCGATGAGCGGAACAGCGGGTCTAACCAGGTCGAGTGCCAAGCGGTGCCCTCAAGCGCTGAGGTGACTCGGCTCCAAGCGTCGCCGCTGAGAGAAAGCCCTCGAGGTCCCGTCATGTTTCTGAGGTACTCCCCGACTCGATGTACTGATCGGCGGGTACTCTCAATCGGGCCGACAGCGGGGTGGCGGTAGTAACGCCGCCGAGAGTTGGAGGCAGCTGTTGGAACGAGGAAGTCGCCGCGGCCAGGCGTTGTGGGTGCTTCTGTAGAGGGTTCTTGCGTGTTGATGTCAGACTGAAGGTGACTTCGGACGAGCTGTGTATGGTGAGCCTGACGTCGGCGCCGTCTTCGACTCCGAGTGCTCGTAGCGCAGGGCCTAGGCGACCGATCTCGGGCCCGTGAATCGAGGTCTTGCGCCAGATAACTGAGATGTCTTGGCAGCGGTGCGGTGAGCGGACGGTGGCTGTGGTCTTGGTTCCGAAGTAGCAACCCAGCGCCGCTACGACCTCCGGCGGCACGCCTTGGAGGCTGTAGCCGGTGAGATGCCGGTCGTATACGGAGAACGACCAGTAGGGGTCGTCGTTGTCGTCGCGTCCGTCTATCACATCGTCAAGCCGGCCGACCGCGATGGCGGGGGCATCGGCTTCGCTCACCCAGCCGTGCTCGACCCGGAACGCTGGTGTGTTGAGGTACGCCCAGACGCTTGCCGCGTTCACTCCGAACATGCGAGGCAGCTCCTCAAGCAGCCGGTTTAGTCGGGTGGAGCCGCCGTCCTCGTTTATGCGCTGGACGATCTCGGCTGGGATGCCTTCGTACTCATCTGCGATCCAGTCTTCGAATCCCCACTCGGTCTTGGTGGCTCTGATGACGTCATCCATTTGCGAGATGACTGAACCGATTCGGAAGGACTCGCCGCTCAATTCGGGTGCGAGCCGAGTCTCTATCTCGGCAATGGTCGCGGGCCTGCCGATGGCCATGAGAGCGGCGGCAACTTCGGTCTTGCGTGTGCGCTTGGTCGCAAGTTGACCGCAGATTCGGTGGAATCCACACATCTCAACGATCCGATCCCAATGCGCGAGCCACGACGAGTCGGGGAGGCATCGTCGCAACTCACCCTCATCCGTAAGCCCGTATTCGTCAGCGATCGTCGCGGCCAACGCCATAACCCGTACGCATAGACCCCCTGCGTCGATCAGCTGCTCGACTTGGTAGCCGTCGTTCATCATGGGGCGCGCCGTACGGTCGGAAGCCGCGACGTGGCGCCGTGGCGCCTTGCAGCAAGGTGTACCGGGAGGGCTGAAGTGGAGTTCATAGGGCGCAGACTGTGCAGGGTTCGGTGTCGTCTTCTTCGTCGAAGGCGTCTGCCAAGGCTTCGATGAGGGGGAGGTTGGCTCTGGTCTTGTTGGCGCGGGCCATGGCGGTTTCGTGGCGTTCGAGGATCTGGTCGCGGCGGTCGCGGAGTTGCACCAGGGTTTCGCCTCCCGACCACGTGTACTGGCGACCCCGCATGGCCCGGTCGCCGAAGTCGGCGTCGCCTGCGACGCCGGCGTCCTGCAAGACCTTCTGCTCGATGGCGACCGCCCGCTCGAACAGCTCCGGGTGGCGTTCGGAGAGGCCTATCCACTCCGCCTTGCGCTGGTAGAAGCAGAAGTAGCACCCCGAGCGGGTCCGCCACTCGTAGTAGTCGGGCAGACCGATGCCGGCGTCGTGGAGGATCCTGAGCACCTTGTCGTGGTCGATGCCGTCCTCCACGAACGGGAACCGGGTCTCGATGTTGGACTTGGTGGATATGTAGCCCTTGCGGTTCGACTCGTCGGCCCGGATCGCCACGTACGACACAGCCGGCTCGTCGCCGATCCACTCCTCGATCGGCTTGATCTTCATGTTCTTGGTGCACCAACGCATTTGCGGCGACGGCAGCGCCCCCCGGAACACCTCGAACCAGTGGTCGAAGCCCCGCGTTGCATTCAGCCTCGCGATCGGCTTGGCGAGGATCACCTCCAGGCGGGTCAGGTACTCGTAGGTCTCGGGCAGCTCCGCGCCGGTGTCGCAGAAGAAGTACTCCATCTCCGGCACCCGGTCCCGCATGTACACAGCCAGAGCGCTGGAGTCCTTGCCGCCCGATATGCCGCAAATGTGACGCACCGCGGTCTCAGGCTCAGGAAGTGTCGCCTCCCGCTCAGGCACCGGCCGCCCTCCTGTGTGTCTCGGCAACGGTGGCGACCTCATCAGGTGTGCTTGACCCGGCGGTCGGGAGCAGGCGCTCGCTAAGCAGGGCCAGGAGGCTCTGCTCCGCCCGCTGGGCCGAGCCGGTGACCGGCGCGAGGTCGGCGAGGACTCCGTCCAGAGCGCTCTCCAGTTCGGGCCGCTTCCTTGCGTCGATCCCCACCATGCGGATGTACTCGCTGCCGTCGGAGCGGGTGACAGTCACTCTGAGCGCGTCGAACGGGCCGCCGCCGTCGGCGCGCCGCTCGGCGTGCAGTGCGACCAGGCGGTGGAAGGCGGCCAGCCTTTCGGGCAGCTCGCGGCGGAAGCGCAGCCGGTCGTCGTCGGTCCACTCCGCTGGCGCCTTGCGAGCGACGACGGTGGCCACCGCTGCCATCCAGTCCGCATCAGACCCCGTACCGTCGTTGGCCAGCGCCAGCACGAAAGCCCGAACCTCGGGGTCGAGCACCTCGTCCCCCAGCGCCGCGGCTTCGCCCATAACCGCAATACGGCTGTTGGCGCCGCAGGCGTCGAGCAGCAACTCCACTGACTCGGCCAGCAGCCGGTCCAGGCACGAGTCCAGCTCATCCAAGGCCGCGGCCACCGCACGCGCGAAGTCGTCCGCATGTTCGCAGTCCTCAACTCCGGCGGGGACCGAGTCGAACCCGAGAGCGTCGGGCAGGGCGGCGAACAGCAACTCGTCGGGCTCGACCGCCACCGTCAATGCCTCGCGCGCCGCCAATGCCTCGGGCTCCACATTGCGGGTGCGGCGGGAGTAGTTGTCCAGATTCTTGATCCGAGATACGAGGCCACCGACCACGGCGAGCACGTTGGCCACCCGCTGCCGCCGGCTCCTGGCCCCGCGGGCGGCGAGCCCGAGACGGTCGGCCAGAGCCTCGACCACCATCAGGCGCCCGCCGCTGGTGTTGGCGAAGTGCTTGATGTCGAAGTGGATCGGATTGCGCACCATCCGCTCGGAGAGCTCGGGCGACAGCAGCGGCTTGAACGTGCCGTGCTCGTAGATGGCGACCTCGTCCCGGAAGGCCAGTAGCCCGGCAGTGACGAGTACGGGCACCACGGCGGCCTTCATGCCGATCGGAGGGGACATCAGCGCGGCGTAGACGTCACTCAGGCTGATGCGCTGGTCCCTGGAGCGCCTGAACTCACCCACCAGGACCTCCCACGCGGGCTTCAGCGTGCCGTCAGTCGGCGCCCCGAAGGCCATAGCCTCACCGCGCCGATCGGGGGAGTGCAGCCCAGTGCGCAGCAGGAACGAGCGGTACATGGCCGTCTCGGGTCCGTAGCCCTCAAACCCCAGATCGGCGATGGCAGCATCGCCGCTTTCGATCATGGCCTCTAGCAGCAGCCTCCGTGACTTGGCCCCCTGTGAGGTGAGTTCGCTGCGGTTGAGCATCTCGTTGCCGATCGTCGGCGTGCTCGGGTAGGCGATGTCGGCGGCCGCTGAAAGGGCGGCGCTGCCCCGCCCGGTGGGAAGGTCGGTCAGGCCGCCCCCGTCGTCCTCGGCTCGAAGCAGGACCCAGCGGCACGCCTCGGAACCGAAGGCATCGGTCAGGGCGTGATCGAAGGCGACCCGGGTCTGCGCCAGACGCTCGCCCAGTTCGCGCCGCGCCACCCGATCGCCGGCCACAGCGGGATCGTCGAGTACCGAAGCAACCGCGGCGACCTCCCGGGCGGCAGTGCCGACAGCCGAGAGGTCGTGCGGAATGGCCGCAACCACGGGCTTTGTTCCGGGTGCCGGGTGGGCCAGGCTCGGCGGCCGGCCGTCGGGATCGACAACGAGCAGGACCTCGCCGTCGTACGGAGAGGACGGCTCGGGCGCGGATGCCTGCTCGCCCCCGCCGACGTAGCGCCTGCAGAAGACCCGGAGCACGTCGTGCTCCGCGCTGTGGCGGGCGGCGACGACGGGTCCAGGCCGGTCGATCCCCGACACGATCTCAGCCAGGGGCTCGCTCTGCATCCGCAGACGGGCAGCGTCGAGGAGATAGCCGATGTCGACATCGCTGCCGTGCCATATCCGGTACTCGTCGGCGAAGTCCCGATAGGTGACGATGCCCGCACTCTCCAGGTCGGCCAGTGCGGCTCCAGCGCCCCGGCCGGACAGCGTCAGCAGTTGCCGCGACGCTCGGATGGTTCCAGTGGTGGACACGAGGTTCAGCAGGGCGACGGCCTTAGCCATACGGGCCCGTGGCGGCGTGAGGCCATGAGAGTCGCGCAGCCGCGTGGCGATCTCAGTCCAGCGACTCGACTGGCGAGCCGACGAGATGCTGAGCGCACCGCTGGCAACGAAGTAGTCGTACACCGCGTCGAGGCCCAGAGACGGCAGCGTGCCTCTCGCCGGGAGGTTCGTCGTCCTGAGGAACGCCTGAGCGCCGTCGGGGTGCGGGCCTGCGAGGAAGGAGAACAGCGTGCGTTCGTGCTGGCCGTAGCGGCTGCACAGCTCGGGCAGCACCAGGGCCGTCAAGGGATGCAGCGGATAGCAGGAGGCGATGACGGCCGGATCGGCGAGTTCCGCGATGCCGAGCGCCCGCATCTTCTGGGAGTGGGACCGTGCCCACCGATCGATGCGGGCCTTCAGGCGCTCGTCACCGACGCTGAACACGGTGCCGATCAAGGAGCGGGTTTGTCCCGGCGAGTCCACAAACGACACGTCCTCGAATCGGCCCTGCACCTTGGCCCATTCGCGGCGCTGCACACCGTCTGCGCCTGCCAGGCAGTCCTCGAACGAGAGGTGCTGCAGTGTGACCACGAAGATGGGCAGGCCCGATCCCTGCCCGGCCTCGGCGAGCTGCTGCAGCAGGTAGGGATCCGCGTCGCCGCTGTCGCGTATCGCTTCTAGGTTCTTGCCGAACTCGTCGATGACCAGCAGCAGCGGCGCGTCCTGCGCCAAGCGGCGGGCCATCTCGACGAGAGTTGACGGCGACGGGCCCGAGTGGCGCCGATCAGGCTCAGCGTGACCGTCCTCCAGGGGGCCGATCAGCTTGGAAGCGTCAACAGACCAATCCGCCGGGGGGGGGGTAGGGCCATTGCGGCGAACTGCGGAGTGCAAGGCGCGCCCCACAGTCGTGGCCAGCGGCTCGCGCGTCGCGGTGACCAGGCCGCGGTTGAAGCCGCGGTCGAGGGTTCCGTAGCGCCGATGAGCCCGCCGGATCAGGTCCCCCGTCGCCGCAGACGCGTCGTCGACGAGTGCCAGGGCGGCGCGCTGCAATTGTGAACGGCCGCCGAAGACCGCATCGAGCAGCAGGGCCAGTGACGACTTGCCCGATCCGTACGGGCCGGTCAGCGACCACGCACCGCCGGCGGAGCCTGCCGCCGCTGCAGTCGCGATGCGCTCGATGACATCGAGACCTCGCGCGGTAAGGACGTATCCCTCGAGCGGCTCGGGCCGTGCGAGGTCGCGCTCAAGGTTCGCCGAGCGGGCGAAACGGCCGCGTACGTCGATGCTGTCGGCCAGCGTCGGCATCAGGCGACTCCCGCCAAGGCGTTCAGGCTCCGCAGGCTGTCCCGCGAGTTGCGGCCCGCTCCGAGGTCCTCCAGCAGATTGTCGTCCACTGCGGCGTCCCCAACGCAGCCAGCGCTGATTGCCGACGATGGCGAGCCGTAGTAGCGGTCGAGAACCGCCGTCGCGATCTCGGAAGGATCGCCTATGCAGACGAGTTGCCACGCACCGGCAGGGGTGGCGAGGCTAAGCCCGTCGGTGCGGTCCACCGCGGGCTTCAGCGCGGCCAAGAGTTCTGTCTCGTTGAGCTTGAACGCCCGGCCGGGTGTTCCGGGCTCGTGGGTCAGCCGACCGAGCGTGACGGTCCTGCCGCCGCTGCCGGTGCGGTCGATGTGGTCGAGCACTGCGTAGGCGACTATCGCCGGTGGCAGCGTCGGCTTCGGACCGAGCGTGAACCGGTTCAGCCCCGTTGCGGGCGATCGTCCGAGCAGATTCAGCTCACGCAACGGGCAGTCGAGCAGGTCGTCAATGCTGCCCCGCCGGGAGTGTTCCGCGGGTGCGTAGGTGCGTAGCAATGCGCCGAGGTCCTTCTTGACGGACGACTCGTGCGGCGGTGTCCAATCGGCCACAGCGTCCAATTGTGCGGAAACCGCCTCCGCAAGGTCGGCATCGCTGAACTCGACCGCGTTGAATTCGTTGAATGCCAGCCACCAGACCGGCAGTCGCGAGGGTGGCGCCAGCAGCAGCCAATGCAACAGCCACAGCGTGCCCGGATCCTCCATATAGGGGTCCCAGCCCTGATCGCCGAAGAGCGCATGGCCCCGTCGGGTAGGCACGAACTGTGGTGCCCGCCGGTTCGGGGAGTGCGGATCCTCAACGATGAGCTTGGCCGCGAGGCCCCAGAAGCGGATGGCCCGCACCATGTTCTTGCCCACGCCGATGACTACCGGGGCGTCCTCCCGTCCGAAGGCGTAGGGGTCTGCGGCAGCGACGGCGTAGGCCTTGCGGAACCAGCCGTAGCGCGGGTGGAACGTCTCGTGCCGAGCGAACGAGCGCACCGCTGCCTCCGCCAGCCTCACCGGCCGGCCCTTTCGATCACAGCGCGAAGATAGCTTGCATCTATGACTTCGGCCTGGGTCTCTATTTCGCCTGTAGGCGTTGATCCGGCGATTGCCGGAATGATCCAGTCGGCTCTGTCCGGGCCGGCGGGCTCGGACGAGGTTCCCACTCAAGGCTCAGCGACGTTGAGCCGGACCCTCCCTATGGTCCTTGAATGGGGCGCTTAGTGGTAGTGACCGTCAGCCCGTCATGACGCGGACACGCTCTACGGAAGCAACGGCGCGCTCAACAGCAGTGTCGATGTCGGATTCTGTGGTGAACCGGCCGAGGCTGAAGCGCACTGACTCGAAGGCTGCCTCGTGCGACAGGCCCATGGCCACGAGTACCTCCGACGGCTCGATCGATCCTGCGCTGCAGGCGCTGCCGGTGGATACGGCCACAGGGTCCATGTTGGACATGACCGCCTCGGCGTCGGCGCCCTCGAAACGGAGGTTGGCCGTGTTGGGCAACCGCCTCGACGGGTCGCCGTTCTGATGCACGCCTGCTAGCTGAGTTCCCAGTTCGGCCACCAGCCGGTCACGCAGGGCTCCGACTCTGGCTGATTCCGACTGTCGCTCGTCTGTAGCGATGCGAGCGGCGGCGCCCAGGCCGACGATCCCGGCGACATTCAATGAGCCCGAGCGCAGGCCCCGCTCGTGGCCGCCGCCGTGGACTACCGGCGTCAACAGCGCCAGGGCGTGACGGGTGCCAACCAGGGCGCCGACGCCGCCAGGGCCGCAGATCTTGTGGCCGCTCACCGACACCAGGTCCGCGCCCAGCGTCTCCATGTCGAACGGCAGGCGGCCCGCCATCTGAGTCGCGTCGCAGTGAAACATCGCACCGGCGGCCCGTACCCGTTCGGCGATCTCGCCCACCGGGTTGAGCACACCGGTCTCGCTGTTGGCTGCCATTACCGACACCAGCGTCACGTCGGGACCGAGCAGTCGCTCCACGGTGTCGGGCTCTACGAACCCGCCTGCCGTCACCCCGATGACGTCCAGCTTCACCAGACCGCAGTCGGCCAGCCACCGGGCCGTGCGGCCCACCGAGGCATGCTCCACCGCCGACACCAGCATCCGCTGCCGGCCCTCGGGAGCAGCCTCCACCGCACCTCGCAGGGCAAGGTTGTTGGCCTCGGTCGCGCCCGCAGTGAACACCACCCCGCCCGGCCGCCCGCCCACCAGCGCGGCAACGTGCTCGCGGGCCTCGTCCACCGCGGCGGCCTGCCGGCGCCCGAACCGATGAACCGACGACGCGTTGCCTACCTCACCCGACAGCACCGGCGCCATCGCCTCGAACACCCTGGGATCGAGCGGCGCCGACGCGTTGTAGTCGAGATAGACC
Organism: Gammaproteobacteria bacterium; assembly: GCA_009840525.1. Classification (GTDB taxonomy): domain Bacteria; phylum Gemmatimonadota; class Gemmatimonadetes; order Longimicrobiales; family Gaopeijiaceae; genus BD2-11. The sequence goes on along the minus strand of VXNP01000147.1, from coordinate 2,151 downwards.
TCGGTCATCGCGATCCGCTCTCGCTAGAAGATCTCATAGGCGGTCATGGACGTCACGGACCTTCCGTGCCCTTCAGATCCAACGGCCGATCCGACGCTACCCTCCCGCTTGCACCGAGGCGCGGAGAGGCGGCCGGCATCATCCCGCCCACCGACTGGACACGTAGAGCGGGACAAGTCCGAAGTTGGAATTAAGCAGCTAGTCATGTAACATCAAGACATGATGTCAGATAACTCATCAAGGAGTGTGTTGCTTGATGGCTCTGTCCCGCTCGGCGGGGTGTACGCCAACCTTGTGAATGTCTGGCATTCCAACCTTGAGTTCACCTTGGAGTTCGCCGTGACGCTTCCCTCCAGGCCGGAGATGCCCGATGCGGTGTACGTCGCCTGGATGAAGCTTCCGCCGCAGGTGGCTTGGGACCTAGCCCAGCACCTATCCGACCATGTAGCCCAGTACGAGGAGGAGTTCGCGGCCTTCACGCCGCGTCCGCCTGATCAGGAGGAGCCGTGATCGAGTTCGTTCCAGTCGAAGGCCCAAGGCGATATGTGGTAACTGTGCCCGGTCCGCTTGAGCCCCGCGTCCCGACCGCGGAGGATCGAGACAAGCTGCGCCGCATGGCGGAGTCCTATGACGAGGCCGAGCACGAGCGGATCATCCGGGCCGCGTTCCCGGTCCCGCCACGTGCGTCTCCCTGAACGCACCGAAGCATCCGCAATGGGAACATTCGAGTGGTCGGTGCGGATCGCCGGCCCGAACAGCGAGCGATCCGAGGCGATAGAGGCCACAGTGGACACGGATGCCTTCTACAGCGTGGCGCCGGCGAGCTTGCTGAGCGACATCGGCGTCGAGCGCTCCGCCAGGCGCAGGATGAGGCTGGCCGACGGGAGGGTCGTAGATGCCGACATCGGCGAGGCACGGGTGACCGTCAACGGCGAGAGCGTCACGACGCTGGTGGTCTTCGGCGAGGACGACGCCCCGCCCCTGCTGGGCGCTTACACCCTCAATGGTCTAGCCCTGGCCGTCGACCCCGTCGATCAACGCCTGATCCCCCGCGGCCTCCTCCCGTTGTGAGCCCAGCTAGGGCTCGATGCGGGTGACTGTGGAGACTCGATCGATGGCGCGGTCGAGGGATGCGATGTCGTCCACGCCGGCCGTCTCGGCCAGCGCGACCAAACAGGCGTCGCTGAAATCGATCCGGTGCACCTCGTAGACCTCGACGGCTCTCAGCAGCAGCCCGGGGTCCGCGGTCCGGATGCTCCCGAACGTGACTATCGATCGAGCCGACTCGGCAACCTGGCTTCTCGGGACCTCATAGAAAGACTCCAACACGTAGACGACTTCGGCCAGGATCAAGTCCGGCAGGATCAGTGCCTCGGCCGTCGAGAGGTACGCAGTGGCCCGAGCGGCAAGGTCGGGCGGGTCGCCCGTCAGATGACGGACCAGAACATTGGTGTCCAGCAGGGCTGTCATCGAGCCCGCTGCGCCCACCGGTCCCGGGCCGTCGAGCGCACCTCGTCCCAGTCCGCTCCTCGCTTGGTCGCCGGCACTTCCACCGTTCCGGCCAACTCCAGCAGGTCGGGGGTCCGGGCCATGATCGCCCGATTCTGCTCCACCCTGAACACCACCATGTCCCCAGTCTCCAGAGCCAGCGCATCGCGCACCGACTTGGGAATCGTCACCTGGCCCTTCGAAGTGACCCGCGCCGCAACGTCCACGATTATCTCCTTACATTATCTCTGTAGTAAGGATACCAGTCGGCGGCGTACGAGAGCGACGGGCGACATTGCTCTCGCGCTCGCCGTTTGAGCACAATTGTCCTGATGCCGGAGAGTGACGACGAGCGGGTCCAGCCAGCTCTGCATGCGGTGCTGATCAGCGACGCTGATGGGCTGCGGGCGGCGCTCAAGGCCGACCCGGGGGCGGTGGACCTCAAGATCGGCGAGAACACGATGCTGGAGTGGATGACTCAGCCGGAAGGGGGACCGCCGACGCCTGAGATCGTCGAGGTGCTCATCAATTCGGGTGCTTACCTGGATCGGGCCCTGAACCTCGCCGGGTGCTGGAACCTGGCCGACCTTTGCACACAGCTCTTGGCTGCCGGCGCGGACCCGGCAGCCCGGGCCGACGCCGGTATCACGCCGCTGGAGTCCG
>VXNP01000039.1 GCA_009840525.1 Gammaproteobacteria bacterium | reverse complement strand
AGTGCACGTACTCGGGGAACACACCCATGGTCGAGACGTGAAACAGGTGCTTGAGGCGGCTGCTCAGACACAGCCGGAGGACATCCTGGATTCCGAGAGCGTTCACCCGGCGGAGGGACCGGTAGGACGCGACCAGGTTCGGGTCGGCCGCAAGGTGGTAGACAGCGTCGATTTCCCGGCAGAGCCGCCCAAAGTCGGCTCCCGGAAGTCCGAAGCGGGGCTGTGAGACATCACCGCAGTAAACATGGATTCGCGATGTGAAGGCGTCGTCCCAGGTCTCCGCGTGTTGCATGTTGGCGCGCAGTCGCTCGAAGCCGCGCTCCGCCGATTCGGCCCGCACGACGCAATGGACCGTCAGTTCCGATTCGTGCGCGAGAAGGTCTCGCACCAGGAAGCGACCGACGAATCCGGTTGCGCCGGTAACCAGGACATGGCGGAAATCAGCAGGTGAAACCGCGTCTCGCGGCGAGGCGTCCTCGAGCGTGGTGCGAACCACGTGGCGCAGAGCCGCAAGGTCGCGCTGGCAATCGGGCGGCAGGGTACCCGCCAGTGGCGGGACGGGGTGTCGTTTGGTGGGAGAGTGGGACATGTGGTCGATTGTGCTCAGCGGTTCGAGCCGGTGGCAGCCCCGGTCGCGCGGGCGGGCGTCTGGGACTCGCCGTCCGGATCGGAGGCCGATGAGGAGTCATCATTCCGAAAGTAATCCTCGAGCCGGTTCGCGAAAGGCGAGATTCTCTTCCGCGCCCGGTGGGACGACCGCCCGGACTCGGCTACCGAAGCGTCTGGTTCGGCGGCTGGCTCGGACGCTCCGTCCGCCCCCGCTCCTTCGACAATGTTCCGCGCGAGCGAAAGGGCCGTGGCGGTGGTCATCAGCTCAAGGGCGCTGACCTGATGGTTGTACTGCGTCTGGATGAACGCGCCCAGCTCCGCCACCGAGATCGAGGTGAGCCCGAAGCTCGAAAGGGGCTCGGTCACCTCGCCCTCCTCGTGCCCGCACAGTTCGGCCACCTTGGCCGAGATCTGGGCGACGACTCCCTCGACGGTCAGATCGCCGCCTGCATCCACCTCGAACGCCGCCTGATTGTTCACCAGCCGTCCATTACGCATGTAGTCGGGGGAATCGACGGACCAGGGCGGGTTGGAGAACAGCGCGGTGACGAGATGGTGCTGCCCGGACATGGTGCGCAGGGCGTAGTCGAGATTGGCGATCGCGAAATTGGCGCTCACAGTCGTCATCCCGGCCGCCCTCATCATGCGCATGACGTGAAGGCTGCGCGCCGCCATCCCCACCTCGGTGACCGGACCCAGGTTGTAGGAGAGGGCGGGGAGGCCGCGTCGGCGGCGCCAGGCGGCCAGCCCGTCGAGGAAGCTGCTGGCGCCGCTGTAGTTGATCTGCCCCAGGTTGCCGAAGGTCGAGGCAATCGAGGAGAACAGCACGAAGTAGTCGAGATCCCGGTCGATGGTGGCATGATGAAGGTTGAGCGCGCCCATGGCCTTGGGCGCAAACACCCTTGCCAGCGAATCGGGCGACGTGTCCAGGAAGGACCGGTCCTCCAGCGTTCCAGCGAGGTGGAACACGCCCTTGAGGGGTCGCTCCAGGCCCGCGATACAGCGGTGAACATCCGCCGCGTTCCTAACGTCCCCCGGCACGATGTCGATCTCGTAGTCGTGGGCCATCTTGGACAGCGTCGTGATCTGGCGGATCCACTCGACGTCGCGGCGCCGCGCGGGATCGCGGTCCATGAGGGTCAGATGGCGCGCTCCGGCGGCGATCAGGTAGGGCACGAAGCGGAGACCGAAGCCACCCAGGCCGCCAGTGACCAGGTAAGTTGCGTCGGGATCCAGGAAGGGACGGGTGTCCGTGATGCCGAATCCCCGGTCCGCGGGGTCGGTCGGAGCCTGAAGAACCAGCTTGCCCTCATGCTGGCCGGTCGTCATCAGCCGAAGCGCCTTCGCGTAGTCCCGATAGGGAAAAGACGTCAACGCGGGAGGCGCGACCGCGCCCTCGCCCATGAGGTCGACGCAGGCCTGGGAGAGCACGTGCGACAGTACCGGGTCGTCGAGCATCAGACGGTCCACATCGATCGCGGCGAAGCGCAGATTCTTGCGGAAGACGCGCATGCTGAGAGAGTTGTCGGTGTAGATGTCGACCTTGCCGATCTCGCAGTGCCAGCCGGAAGGACGCAGCGACTCGAGGCAGAGCGCGATGTTGTGGCCGGCGAGCGAATTCAATACGACATCGACGCCTTCGCCTCCCGTGGCCTCCATGAGATCGTCATACCACTGGTGGCTGTGCGAATCGAACGCTCCGCACACGCCCATCTCGATCAACCGGCTACGTTTGCTCTCGTTCCCGGCGGTGGCGTAGATCTCCGCCCCGACGTGCCTGGCCAGGGCGATTGCAGCCTGGCCGACGCCCCCCATCGCCGAATGGATGAGGACTCGCTGGCCCTTCCTCAGACGGGCGAGGTGAATCAGCGAGTAATAGGCGGTCACATAGACGGAGAGCGCCGAGGCGGCCTCCTCCGTGCCCAGTGCGGGTGGCTTGAGGAAGGCGAGGTGCTCGTTCACCACGACGCGGTTCGCGACGCAGCCGCCCACCGTAACCGCCACCTCGTCCCCGACCTTCAGGCGCTTGACCCCGGAGCCTGCGCGCCGAACCACCCCGCTGGCCTCGATGCCGACTTCCCGCCCCAGCGCCGAGCGCTCGTAGGCCATGGCCGGCAGAAGCCCGAGCGTGACCATGACGTCGCGAAAGTTGAGCGCGGCCGCGCCGACCTCGACTTCCACATCCGACGGCCCCAGCTGCGGAAGCGCGTACGTAGTCATCTGGAGCCCGCTCACCTGGCCGGGATTGTCCAGGCGAAGCCGGTACGGAGGTTCGTCACCATCTGGCACGAGCGGCGCGCGCTGCCGCACGCTGACGATGCGCGGGACCCATGGGCGCCCCTCTCTGATCGCCAGTTCGCGCTCGCGCAGATCGCACCGGGTGAGGCGGGCCAGGACCTCCAGGTCATCCTCCGAGCCGATGTCCACAAGCCTGAAGTCGATCCGGGTGTCTTCGGCGAGGAGTTCCAGGGCGATACTGCGCACCGCTCCCCAGAGCGCGCTGCCGCGCGGATCGTCCACGCCGCAGACCGCGCCGCGCGTCACCACCGTCAGACGGCAGTCACGGGTCGCGCTCTCCAGCCGATACGGGGCCAGGGCCTGAAGAAACGCCACGAATTCCCAGATGGCACGCTCGCCCGTGGGGTCTATCGGATCCGGGCCGACAAAGAAGTCGATCGCTTCCAGATCGGCCGCTCCCGGCGATTCGTCCAGCCAGCTGGAATCGGCTGCCTCGATAGTCGACCAGGGAACGCGGTGCACAGCCGGCAAGTCGAGGAGGTCGAGCCAGTTCGCCGCGAGGCTGCCCGGTTCGCCGATCACCCAGCGGGAGCCCGGGGGAGCGGCCACCCGCTCTGCTTCGCGACCGTCCGCGGTCTCGCTGCCGCCAGCGGCGCCGGTTCCCTTCGCCAGGTCGACAAGGTCGTGGGGGGCCTGCAGCAACGTCGTGCGTGACCCCGCGTGGATCGTTGACCAGCCGGCGCCGGCCTCGACTGGATCCCCCTCGCCGTGGCAGACGAGCACAAGACCGCCGGCGACCACGAGCCGATGAACGAGCGTCCACTGCGCGGTCCCAAAGCCGCAGGCTTCCGCGTGCAGGAGCACGAGCTCGGCGGCGGCGGGCCGCAACAGCCCCGAATCCATCTCGAGTTCCCGGGCCTCGGCGGAGCACGGATCGAGCGAGTCGAACCGAATTGCGGCGTCGTGGTGGTTGAAGGCGTCGTAGAGCGCGCGGGTGTACTCCTCGTCCGCGCCGAGGAGCCAATACTCGGTCTGGGCGTCCGGACAGGACAGGCGTTCCAGACACCGGTTCAGAATCGCCTCGGCGGGCTCGCGGCGGCCCGCGATCTCGATCACATGGCAGGCGTACCGGTGGCCGAGGGCGCCTTCTTCGAGGGCCGCGATCAAGTCGGCGGGATCGACCTCTTCGCCTCGGAGCGCGTCGCCGATGGGAGGCCGTGCCGGCAGGAACTTGGGCTGCCACCGGATGAGGTGCTTGCTGTCCGGGACATCGCTCCAGCGGGGGTTGCTGTTGAATGAATGATATTCTCCGATGTGGGCGATCAATTGCCCGGTGGCGTGATCGTAGAAGCTGAGGCGGCCGATGTAGAGTTCGCCGAGCGGCTTGTTGTACTGGCCGCGCTCATCCACGTCGAACCAGTCGCCGGTGTCGACCAGGAAGCAACTGATGCGCGGCCCCGTGGGCGGGCGCAGGAAGGTGATGTCGCACGCCCGTTGCGGCATGGAAAAGAAATCCGGCAGGCGCATGAGGTAACGCAGGAAGATCTGCAGCCCGCCGTCCGTCAGCGGGGGGTACAGGACATAGCCTTCTTCCCGGCCGGACGCCCACAACTCCCCGTCGACCTCGATCTCCAGCAGCAGATCCGTCGAACCAGAGTCCATTTCGATCTGCCGGATGCTGCGGAAATGCGGTCCGAACTCGAAGGCGTCCCCCACGACTGCTTCGATCTGGTCATAGAAGTCTTCCCCCGTCGCGAGGGGCGAAGGATCGAAGTCGGACGCCAGGACCTCCTGCAGCGTCGGAAGGGTGTCGACGGCGTGGTCTTCATCTACCCGGCGAACCCTGCCACGGCAGTGGAGCGTGCCTTCGTCGTCGTTCTCGAAGGAGCGGGTGGAGATGGTGAAGGTGAACTGGTCCGGGGCGTCGGGCACCGGAAAGAGGGCCGTCTGCAGTCTCACCGGCGTCCGGCCGACGGGTGTGTGCTGCAGGAACTCCATCTCTTCGATGTGCACCGGACTGCCAGCGAAGGCCTGCAGAATCAACTCGATGTAGCCGGCGGCCGGGATGATCGGCGCCCGATGCACCCGATGGTCGGTCAGCCACGGAAAATCCCGCTCGGAGAGACGCGCCTCGAAGAGCATGTGGTCGCACGCGACCCTGTGGCCGACGAGCGGGCCGTGGGAGTACTCGCCGCGGTGGACGAACATCTCGTCGTCGACCAGGTCGTCGTGAGTGGTCGTCTGTTCCTGAGGATGCCCGGGGAGAAGATGGGGGACGGGTCTGGGACGCGGATACTGGGACGCGAAATCGAGCGGGACGCCGGCCTTGTAGAGCGCGCCGAGCGCTTCCTGGAAGCCCATGCAGACATCCTCGTCCTTCATCAGCGTCGGGATGGAGTCCGGGGCCGAGGCGCTGCCTTCCAGGCACTGCCGTATGAGTGGTTGCAGGGCGCCGTGAGGTGCGATCTCCAGAACCACGTCGGGACGGTAGTCCCGGCGAACCGTCTCCATGGCGGCGGCGAAGCGGACCGGCTCCCGGATGTTGGACCACCAGTACGCGGCGTCCAGGCACTGCGTTGCCCTGCCGGTGACCGAGGACACAAGTGGCACATCGGAGTCGAACGCGCACTCATCCAGGAAGGAGAGCGACGTCATGACATCGTCGTGGAGAGGGTCCATCGCCGGCGAATGAAAGGCGATGTTGCCGGGAATCAGCCGATTCTGAAGGCCGCGGCGGTCGAGTTCGGCCATGACGGGCTCGAGCGCAGGCCCCTTTCCGCAGATGACGGTGTTGGCGGGCGAGTTCTCGCAGGCGACTTCAACCCGGCCGGGTCGATGGTTGCCGGAACGGAACGAGACGCCGAGTTCGTCCAGAAGGTCCTCCACGCCCGGCCGGTCGAGTCCGATCGCCAGCATCCGACCCGAGCCGGCCACGCGCTGCTGCAGAGTGGCGCGGTGGTAGACCAGATGGGTGGCCTCGGCAAGGGAAAGCGCGCCACTGGCGTAGGCGGCGGCCACCTCTCCCGAACTGTGCCCGACGACGACGTCCGGGTGTACGCCCCAGGTCGACAACAGCTCCACCAGGGCGCATTGCAGCATGAAAATCGCGGGCTGAGCCAACCGGACTTCGTTCAATTCCTCCTGGCTTGCGAAGAAGCAGGCGTCGCGCAGGGAGGCGGCGGAGTGCTTCCGCCACTCCTCCTCGATGGCGTCGACCACCCGGCGGAAGACAGGGTCGGCGTCGTAGAGCGCTCGCCCGCATCCCGCCCATTGGGTACCCTGCCCCGAGAAGACCATGGCGACCCGGCGGTCCCCTTCTTCCACGGTGGTGGCCGGGGATGGGTCCTCCGCAAAGGCCTCCAACGCCTCGGCAAGCTGGTCGCGGTCGCGAACGGCGAACGCGGTACGTGCCGCCAGGTGGCTCCGGCGTCGTCCGAGATTGCCCGCCAGCGTGTAGAGATCGGTGTCCGACTCGTCGAGGAGTTCGCGCATGCTGCGCGCGCTCTCCACCAGGGCGTTTGCCGTACGCGCCGACAAGGGGATCATGTAACCCGCGCCGGGAGCCGGGGGCACCGACCACACAGCGCGCTGCGCCCGCCGGTATTCCCTGACCACACAATGTCCATTGGCGCCGCCGAAGCCGAAGGAATTGATCCCGACTACGACCGGACGGTCCGGGAATGGCTCGCATACCGTCTGCACCTGCATCGGGCAGCTGTCGAAGTCGATCTCCAGATTCGGTGCCAGGAAGTTCCGCGAAATGGGTGCAAAGGTGCGTCGCTGCATCATGAGGATGACCTTCAGCAGCGCACAACTGAATGCCGCGGCTTCAAGGTGTCCCACGTTGCTCTTCACGCTGGCGACACGCAGCGGAACCTCGCGCTCAACCCCACCGAAGGCTTCGGCGATGGCGTTCCCCTCGATGCGGTCGCCCACCACCGTGCCGGTGGCGTGCGCTTCGATATAGTCGAAGTCCTCAGGGCCCAGCCCCGCGCGCTCACAGGCCGTACGCATCAATTCGACCTGCGAATGACGGGTCGGCGCGGTGATGTAGCGCCCCTGGGCCAAGCCGGCCGCGTCGTCCGCGGTCCCTGCGGTGTTGACCGCCGTGGCCGCGACTACCGCAAAGATGTGGTCGCCGTCCCGTTCCGCCGCTTCCAACGGCTTGACCGCGAAGATGAACGCTCCTTCGGCGCGCATGTATCCGTTGGCGTCGGCATCGAAGGAGTGACACCTGCCGTCGGGACTGATGACGCCGAGAGCGTTGAAGGAAGCGCTGCAGCGGGCCGATCCGAGATATGTCGCAGCACCCACCAGAGCCCGGTCACAGTCGCCCTGCCGAATCGCGTTAATCGCCGTGTGCAACGCGGTCAGGGACGCCGAGCAGGCCGTGGAGCACGCCACGGAAGGTCCCATGAGGTTGAGGTGGTAGGAGATGCGGTTCGCGAGCATCGAGGCGTCGATGCTCAGAATGGAGAACTCGTTGGTGCCGTACAGCGCCCGCCAGTTGGCCGTTGATGCGACCTGCGCCCCGATGAAGACTCCCGTGGAGCTGTTGCGGAGTCCCTTGAGGTCCCACCCGGCATGCTCGCAACTCTCCCAGGCGCAGCCAAGCAACATCCGGATCTGAGGATCCATGTACGCCATTTCATTGCGCGACACCCCGAAGAGGCTGCGATCCATCCGCTGCTCACCCTCGTCGCGTATCAGACCCTCGTACGCGCTCCCGAACCGTCCCGGACCCGAGAATCCGCCGATCGGCTGATAGCCCCGGCCATACCGGTCGGTGACCGGCTCCCGGACGATCTCGCGCCTGCTCAGGAGATCCCAGAAATCGTCGTCGGTGCGGACGCCCCCCGGCATGCGGTAGGCGTATCCCACGATGGCGACGGGTTGTCTCGACCTGTCACTGCCTGAGTTCATTGTGGCTCCCGCATCCCGCGTTGCCTCGCACCTCTCGCCGGCCCCGCACGTCGCTTGATCTCTGCGGGCCCGCCCGTCGTTGACGTCCACGACATCGATACCAAGATCGCGTGGAATGTCGCAAAACTACAAGATAATGTCGCAGCCCCGATCGACAACCGACAGGCGCCCGGGCTTCGTAGAAGGCAACCGATCCTGCTCCGTCGGGGCTCGGTTCTGTATGTTCCGAGCATGTCGACCCAGGTAACCGTCCGCCGTCGCCGCCCGGTTCTCGTCACGGGCGGAAACGGCTACGTCGCGTCCTGGCTGGTCAGGAGGCTGCTCGAACGCGGTTTCGACGTCCACGCGACGGTGCGCGACACGGGGGACCCCGCCAGGACCGGCCACCTTGGAGCGGTTGCGCGGCGTCGTCCCGGAAGGCTGAGCCTGTTTGACGCCGATCTCCTGGACGCCGGCGGGTTCGACCGCGCGATGGCGGGCTGCCGCATCGTCTTCCATACGGCCTCGCCGCTGATCGTGCGGGACGTGGTGGATCCCGAAGGCGACCTTGTGCAGCCGGCTGTCCGCGGCACCCGCCACGTCCTGGAAGCCGCGAACCGGACTCCCTCCGTCCGGCGCGTGGTGCTCACCTCAAGCATCGTGGCCGTCTACGGCGACGCGGCGGATCTCGAGGAAACCGGGGCCGACCGATTCGACGAGAGCCATTGGAACTCGACCAGCAACGTGCGCCACCAACCCTATTCCTACTCCAAGACGCTGGCGGAGCGGCTGGCATGGGAGATGGCGGAAGGACAGGACCGATGGGATCTGGTAGCCGTGAACCCCGGCCTCGTTCTCGGACCGGGCCTTGGCCGCAACACGAGCGCGGAGGGCGTCCTGATCATGCGCGACCTCGGAAACGGCTACTATCGCTTCGGCGCCCCCGAGCTCGAATACGCCATCGTGGATGTGCGCGATGTCGCGGAGGGTCACCTGCGTGCCGGATTGATCCCGGAGGCCCGAGGCCGCCACATTCTGGTCAGTGAGACGCTGAGCCTGATCGAAATCGCTTCGATTCTGCGCAGTCACTTCGGCGACGGCTATCCATTCCCGCGTCAAACCGTGTCCAAAGTGGTTGCGCTGATGCTCGCGCCCCGGCGGCGAATCCCGCAGGCCGTGGCGAGGCGCAACGTCGGCTATCCGCTGAGGTTCGACAATCGATACGCGAGAGACGCTCTCGGAGTGACCTTCCGCCCGGCGGCGGAATCAATCGTCGACCACTTCCGGCAATTGCTCGACGACGGCCTGGTCTAACCGCCCTCCACGACCCTCTTTGCGGTTTCGTCGGCCAACTCGAACATGCCGGCCAGAATCTGCTTGCGCTTGAGCTTCAGTTCTTCGACTCGTGCCCAGAGAGCCGCGCGAATCGCCTCGGTCGCGGCGTTGCGCACCTCCGGGGCCAGATTGGTGTCGTTCCGGAACTCGTATTTCTCGACCGCGAAATCTGCGATGTCGAGAATGTTCTCGCCCACGATGTTGAAGTCGACGGAGCGCTTGATGGTGATCGCCCTCTGTTCGCTCATTGCTTGGTTCTCCCTGGAACGTGAAAAACATTCATCGGGTTGGTTCAGACGCGCGGTCAGGAGCTGCCGACCGCGTCCATGGCGGCGGCCTGTGACTCGTGCACGGGGATCAACTGGTCGAATCCGCTGATGGCCACGACCTCGCGATTCAATTGGGTGAGGGAGCAAAGGGCGAACTTCCCGCGCCCGGCCTTCCTGGCCAGGATCAGGCATGCCCTGAGGCCCGCGCTGCTCATGAACGCGACCTTCTCCATGTCCACAAACAGGAAATCGTCGTCCGTGCTCAGGCCTTCCTCGACAAGACTCCGGAACTCATCCGCGCTCGCGTTGTCGATTCGGCCCAGTACCGAAGCGATCGCAACGCCTCCCTCGCGTCGCCACTTCACGTCGATCCTCATCCTCTCTCTCCCTGCAGGGGAAACCCGGTTACTTGCGTGATGATGTCTGAAACTGTCGCACCCGGCTCAGGAAGTGTCGTACACGTCCCGATAATCCGACCCGGAAGGCAACATAGCACACCGTGAGCAACGCGCCAGCCCCGGCCGCGTGGACCGGGAAGGACGCGATGCGATGCCGATTGTCCCTTCCCTCACCGGCGTGCAGCAGACGGCGTTCCGGCAAAGACGCCGATGCCGGCCCGCGTCGCGTCAGGCTCCCCGCGTCGGCACCTCGCGGAACGGCAGCGACGGCGAACCGAAGGTGATCTCCTGCACTGCCTTCACGCTGCGGCCACCGTAGCGGAACGGGATCACGAGACGGAACGGAGCGCCGTTCACGGGGGGGAGCGGCTCGTCGTTGAGCATCCATACGAGCATCGTCTGGCGATGACGCATGGTGGGGACCTCCTCGTCCGTGTAGTAGCCGTCGTGCGAGATGATGCGGCAGTAGTGCGCCGTGGGCGCCAGGCCGATCATGTCCAGTACGTCGTTGAAACGGACGCCGGTCCACTTGGCGATGCCGGTGGGCCGGGGCGCGCCGCACTGGAGCAGAGTGACCATGGAGTGCCGGGGCAGGTCAGCCAGGTCGTCGTAGCGCAGGGTGCCGTGCAGCCGTGACAGCCGGCTCGCGGCGATGCGGATGCTCGCGGTACGGTAGTCGAGGTCGGTGTCGGGCGCCTCGCCCCCGGTATAGCGGTAGATGACGCCGTCGATGGGGCCGGCGGATCCCGGGGAATGCTCGGGGGCGGAGCCGTCGGCGTTCAGCGGGAGGTCGGCGCGGGTCCGGATCTCGCCCTCCACGAGCCGATCCGGGAACTCCTGGGCTTCCTGAGCCAGAACCCGGTCGGGCTTCACCACCCCCATGGAAAGGCCGGCGACGGCCGTCCCCGATACCTTGATCGCGTCGCGTCGTGTGAGCTTCATGGAGCGCCTCCCGGGCATAGCGTTGGTGAGCCTGTCGGACAGGGTCAACGTAGGTGGCGCGGGACGGGCCCACAAGCGACTTCCCGGGCTCGGGTGACGCCCGGAACGACGGGCGCGACGTCAGAACGAGACTGTCGTCTGCGCGTAGAAGTAGGTCGGGTCGCTCTTGTCCGCGCTCGCCGGCAGATCTCCCGCGAACAGGTGTGCTCCCCCGGCCTGGAACCGGAGGCGGCCCGGACGCACGTCCCAGCGCACCCGGAACTCCACCTGGTTGCCGATGTGGCTTTGCGCCTGGCCCGCAGGACTCGAGATGTCCGCGACCAGCCAGGCATCGCTGACCGTGGCCAGCCAGTAGGCGCGCAGGGCCACGAACGTCTCCACGCCGGCGCCGGGCGTCAGGCTCAGGTGCGCACCAGGCGAGCTGATGTTGGTCCGGGGAACGAGCCCGTAGATGCCGCTGGGCCCGAAGTCGCCGCTGCGGGAGCCGAACAGGCCGCTGAAGCGGTTGTTCTGCCCGTCCGTGGGATCCTTGTCCCCGCTCGCATAGTCGTATTGCAGCTTGAGCCGCGGAGCACCGGAAGCCGCGAAGGTATAGCCCGCCTCGATGTGGAAGTACCGTGCGCGATGATCCAGGTCCGTCGTCGCCGACTTCGACATGCGGGACCGGCCGAGCTGGAAGATCGACTCGAACTGGTAGTCGAAGCTGGCCTCCGCCGCGGGACGATAGAGTCGCGCGCCGAGCGTGTGGAAGTCCCGGTCGGCGGTACGCCGTCCCGGGCTGTCGCTCTCGTCGAGCCCAAAGTAGTAGAATTCGCCCTCGTCGCCCCAGGGAAGGCCGGCGGGCGAGTAGTGGACGCCCCAGAAGCGCACGTTGCCGGACTCGGTGTCGAACTTGGGCCGATTCTCCAGGATGTCCCCGGACACCTGGCGCTGCACCGGGAAGGTGAAGAACGTGCGCAGTCTGCTGTCGTCGGGACCCGTCCACTGCCAGTCGACGCCGGTAAAGGCGTACGAGACGTTGGTGAAGTTGTCGCGCGCGATCAGGCGGCGGCTGCCGATGTCCATGGTGACACGCCCGCCCCGCAGCACGCTGCTGCTCCCTTCCGCGAGGAGGTTGTCGACCGGAACCTCCACATAGGCCTGCAGCAGGTCCACCGGGTTGACGATGCTGGTCGACAGCGGCGTCTCCGCGTCCGCCAGCTCCGTGCGCGCGTCCTGGAATTCCGTGCTCACGCGGAATCGGCCAGCGTCCAGTTCCACCGCCGCCAGGGTGCGGAAGACGAGCAGCCGGTCATCGCTGCTCCGGCCGGCCCGGAACTGGTTGTTCAGGTGCTCGTAGCGGGTCCGGTGCTCCACGGAGAACGAGACGGCAGGTGTCAGCTCCGTCGGTTGCTGGCCGCCGGCGGGTTCCCCGGCCGTCTCTCCGTTGGTCTCGCTGCCCGAAACGGCCTGAAGCGCGATCGCCAGTACTGCGGCAAAGGGTACCAAGGTGTCCCACCTCCTCGCAACGACGTAGCCCGGAATGTGCTATCATCCGGTTTTTCAACGGGTTAGCAGCCACCAACAGGAATCCCTATCTTCGGTGGCGCCCGGATCCGCAACGAAGTTCGTTCCCAAGCCGCACCCGGGTCAATGAGGTCCGGCGCCCGTTCTGTAACGATGCAGGCACGGTGTGACTGCCTGTCTGTAACGATCCGGAAACAAGCCAGTTCGGAGGCACTGGCCGCGCAGCGGTTGCGGGGCGATGGCGCGCCTACCGCCGGTCCCGGTCAAGGCTCGCGGCCAGCGCCCGGGCCCGCGCAAATCGTCCCGTCAGGCCCGGGCGGCTCTCCCAGTTGGCGGTGACGTGAAGCCCCGGCGGCAGCCGGAGCCCCGGGAGGGCCGACCATGACGTATCCCATGCGGGCATGGACGGACGCGCGACTCCCAGTGGCTCGGCGCGGTACCCGGTGCAGCGCTCGAATTCGGAGGCGGCCCGGTCGCCCAGCGCCTCGTTCGTGCGGGCTTCCATCGACCTGCCGCGCGCGGCGGCGGAGTCGCCCATCGAGCCGGATGGCCCGCCACGCGGGTGGGCCGGCTGGGCAAGATAGGCGGTGTACACCCCGTTGCGGTCCGGTCGGCCCCCTTCCCCACCGAACAGGCAGTGGCTGAAGGTCACGCCGCGCAGGGCGCGTCGCTCTGCCAGTGATACCTGGAAGCCGATGCCGCGAAGGTCGGTGTCGGCGCGCAGGTGCACGACCGCGAGCGGATTGTAGCGGAGCCCGCCGATGCGGGTGGACGCGTCCGGTGCGACCCCGCGGAGCAGCCGGGCCGCCACTTGAGCCGGGACCGCGAGCACCACCTGCTCCGCCGGCAGCGTCTCGCCGTCGAGCACCACCGACCAGCCGCCGGTTCGTGGTTCGATGGCGCGGACCGGGGCGTTCAGGCGCACCCGGTCTCCGACGGCACGGACGAGTGCGCGGGGCAGGCTCTCCATCCCGTCGGCGAAGGAGCAGATGCGGGGGGCGCGCGGGACACGGCGGAGGAGGCGGGGAAGCAACAGGCTCCGCCCGATCCCCATATCGCGCAGCAGACCGCCCAGCGACAGTCCCACCACCATGTCCCCGGGGTCGGTCCCGTAGAGACCTCCATAGAGTGGACCCACGACATGCTCGTACAGCTCGCGCCCCAGCTTGCGGGAAAAAAAGTCGGCAACGCGCTCGTCGTCGCGGGCGCCGGGGGTCAGCGGCTCGAGCATCGCGCGGAGCTTGCCGCGCCAGCTCACGGCATCGGACTTGAGCAGACCCCGCATGGAAAGGGGCACGCGGCGAAGCCTGCCGTCCCGGTAGATGAAGAGGTCGAGGTCCCGGGGCGCCAGGATGAGCGATTCGCCCAGGCCCAGCTCGTCCACCAGAGCGGCGAACGGCGCGGCGAGCCGGGCCCGCTGGGGGCCGTTCTCGAGAAGCAGCCCGTCCACGCGCTTGCTGTTTACGATTCCGCCGGGACGATCTTCGGCCTCGAACACGACGCATTCGCGCCCCCTCCGGACCAGCTCGCGGCCCAGGGCGAGACCGCTCATGCCCCCGCCGACGATCGCGATCAAGGAGGGTGATGGGCGGTGGGCGGACGGGCCGAGCCGTGATTGGGCCGGGAGCCTGGTGCGGCCCTGGAGTCCGGCTTGATGTACGGGCTCGGAGCGAGGTCGCGCGCGCCGTTCGTGCACCAGGTGCCCGGTACCGGCCGGCAGCGGCAGGGCGACAGCGCCAGATCCTCCGCCGAGGACTGGCCCAGCGCGTGACCCACGAGATCCGCGAGCACGCCTGCGAAGCGGGGATCGTCGTGGGGCACCGGCACCCGGTACATCTCCTTGCCCATCGCCTCCACCGCTTCACGCAGCTCGCGGTCCAACTCGTCGAGGGTCTCCGACTGCTCGTGGATGAAACTGACGGCGTCCACCACCAGACGCCGCTCCGCCAGCGTCTCGACGCGCTCCTCGTTGTCCGGCCAGGTCCAGGCGATGCGCCGGTTGGTGTGGTTCTGGAAGCCGACGGCGAATCGGTCGCCGACCCCCAGCGCTTCGGCGATCTCCCGGCAGTGCTCTTCGACGTAGCGGTCGTAGCGGTTGCCGTCGAGGATGTATTTCACCGGCGTCCCGTGGGCGGAGAAATAGAGAATTGTGTCCGGATCCGAGAGGTCGAGCGCGTTCTCGCGAACGAAGGCGCGGATGTGTTCGGCTCTGAGCGCCCGGTATCCCGGATGCCGGTGCCAGCCGCCGACGCCGATGAAGGGCACGTCCCAGTCCAGTTCGTCAAGGGCGGCGCGAACCGCGTCGAGGGCGGCGACGGTCGTGGAATGACCGCACATGGGGTAGACCGGGAGTCCCACCAGCACATCCGCCCGCTCCTCTCGCGCGCTGGCCACGCCGTCGGGGACAAAGGGCGGCGTGAACTGGAAGACGGCCTCGACCCGCGCATCCATGCCGCGCGCCGCCAACGTTTCCCCCAGCGCATCGGCCTGGGCGCGGGCCTGAGTGTCCAGGGGCGAGCCGCCGATGGCGCGGTAGGCTTCCACGAGGTGGGGGGCCCGGGCGGCGGCGAGCTGGGCGGCGCGGGCGCGGGCGGAGCGGTCGCTTTCCAGATCGGCATTCTGAAGGAAGATGCGCTCGAGGAAGGGGGTAACCTCTTCCAGCACCGGCTCGGCCGGTTCGCCGAAGTTGATCAGAAGGACCGCGATTCTCAGGGCGTCACCTCCGGTTGCCTGCCCGGGGCCTGCTGCCTGAGCCCCTCCATCCATCCCATCGGAACTAGTCCGCGCCCGCCCGGCCGCGCTCGTGCACATGGTCGACCAGGCGGGCGACCTGGTCGGGGTCGGTGCGCCGGTCGATCCCGTGCCCCAGGCTGAAGATATGTCCCGCGAGGCCCTCGGCTTCGGCCAGCACGGCGTCCGCCGCGCGCGTGAGCGCATGCGGGGGCCCGAAGAGTTCGGCGGGATCGAGGTTGCCCTGCAGGGCGCGCCCGCCACCCAGCAGCCGGTCGGCTCTCGAGAGCGGCAGGGTCCAGTCGATGGCGACCACATCGACGTCGAGTCCCCGCATCGAGCGCAGCAGCGGCCCGCCGCGGTTGGGGAAGTAGATGATCGGGCACGCCGTCGCGGCCCGGACTGTTGCGAACGTCTTGGTCAGCACGGGGTGCATGAAGCGCAGGTAGCTGTCCGGACCGAGCATGCCGATCCAGGAATCGAAGAGCATGACGGCGTTGGCGCCGGCCTCCGCCTGGGCCACCAGGTAGCGGGCCATCGAGCGTCCGAGCGTTCGGAGCAGAGCTCGCGAGGCCTCCGGCTCGCGGCGCAGGAAGCTGCGGGCGGTCATGAAGTCCTTGGAGCCGCCCCCCTCGACCAGATAGCAGAAGAGGGTGAACGGAGCTCCGGCGAAGCCGATGAGCGCAGCCTCCGGGCGGAGTTCGGCGCGGACCGCGCGGATCGCCTCCAGCACGAATGGAACCCCTTCCTCGGGGACCAGTTCGCGCACGGCGCGCGCGGCTTCGGGCGTGCGCACGGGATCGGGAAGAACGGGACCGGGCGCGAACTTCACCTCGACCCCCATCGGATCGAGCGGCGTCATGATGTCGCTGAAGAGGATGGAGGCGTCCATCGCGAAGCGCTCCATCGGCTGCAGCGTGATGCGCGCCGCGATTTCCGGAGTGCTTGTCGCCGTTATGAAGTCGACCTTGCGGCGCAGTTTCCGGTATTCCGGCAGGTAGCGCCCCGCCTGGCGCATGATCCAGATGGGCGTATGGGGCACCGGCCGGCCGCGAGCGGCACGCTCGAAGATAGTGGCGTCGTCGGATCCGTTCATCCTGCCTGGGCGTCCATCCGATGGATGATTTCGGCGGCCGCATCCAGCGCGCGCGCGATCTCGGGCTCCTCGTGCACCGCCGACCAGAACCAGGCCTCGAAGGAGCTGGGGGGCAGATAGATGCCGCGATCGAGCATCCCGTGGAAGAGCCGGTTGAACCGGTCGCTCGATGATGCTTCGGAGGACGGCCAGTCCACGACGGGCGACTCGGAGAAAAAGAGGGACCCCATCGCGCCGACACGGTTCCAGCGGATGGGCACCCGGGCATTCGCGGCGATCTGGGCGAAGCCGCGGTCCAGAAGGCGGCCCAGGTGTTCGGTGTGGTCGTAGATCTCGGGGTGCGCCGCGAGGTGGCGCAACGCTGCCAGCCCCGCGGCCATGGCGAGCGGGTTGCCGGAGAGGGTGCCGGCCTGGTAGACCGGCCCGTCGGGGGCGATCTCGCGCATCAACTCATCGCGGCCCCCGTACGCGCCCACCGGGAGCCCGCCGCCGATGACCTTGCCGAGGGTGGTGAGGTCGGGAGTGACATCGTAGCGCCCCTGCGCGCCGGTGAGCCCCACGCGGAAGCCGGTCATCACCTCGTCGAAGATCAGCAGGGCGCCGTGCCGGGTGCACAGGTCACGCAGGCCGGGCAGGAACCCGTCCGTGGGGGGAACGCATCCCATGTTGCCCGCGACCGGTTCCACGATGACGGCGGCAACGCCCTCCTCCGATGCGGAAACGCAGCCTTCCACCGAGGCGAGGTCGTTGAATTCGGCGATGGAGGTATCCCGGGCGGTTGCCGGCGGCACGCCCGGGCTGGAAGGCACGCCCAGCGTGGCCGCCCCCGACCCCGCCGCCACGAGGAAGGCGTCCGCATGCCCGTGGTAGCCGCCCCTGAACTTGACGATCCGGCTGCGGCCGGTGACCGCGCGCGCCAGGCGGATGGCGCTCATGGTCGCCTCGGTGCCGGAATTCACGAAGCGCACCACCTCGATGCCGGGCACGAGCTCGGCGATTAGTTCGGCGATCTCGACCTCGTCCGGCGAGGGTGCCCCGAAGGAAGTGCCGCGGGTGAGGGCGCGCGCAGCAGCATCGCGCACCTCGGGGTGGTCGTGCCCCAGGATCGCCACCCCCCACGACCCCATGAAGTCGAGGTAGCGGTTTCCGTCGGCGTCCTCCAGGTAGGCGCCCCGGGCGGAACGGATGAAGCGGGGCACCCCCCCGACCGACTTGAACGCGCGCACCGGGCTGTTGACTCCGCCCGGCAGCACCCGGCGGGCGCGACCGAAAAGCTCCTCGCTGCGGGAGGTCACGGGGGAGCTCCCAGCGGGCGGGCGCCCGTCCGCGCGACTACCGCCTCGGCCATGGCCTCCAACGTCGCAGTAGCCGCTACCCGCACATCACTGATTCCCCGGCGCTCCAGCGCCGCGGCGGTGGTCGGGCCGATGCACACGACTGCCAACCCCGCGAGGCCACCGGCCATCTCTCCGCCCAGCGCACGGTCCACTGCCTCCACCGCCGACGGGCTGGCGAAGGTGACCGCGTCCACCCCGGCGGCCAGGTCGCCGCGCATCCGGTCGGCCGGGGGTGGGGTCACCACCGTGCGGTAGGCGTCCACCCGGGTGACGCGGGCCCCCAGCGCGGTGAACTCCTCTTCCACGGTGGGCGCGGCCCCCGAGGCGGCCGGGAAGATCACGCGCGCGCCCGCGAGCGGGAAGGTCGCGGCCACCTGGGCGGCCAGGCCGTGCGCGCCCGGCCCGCGCCCCTCCACCGCGAC
>VXNP01000154.1 GCA_009840525.1 Gammaproteobacteria bacterium | reverse complement strand
CCGACATCGTCTTCCGCCTGATGCACGGAAGCGTCGGATCCGGACACGCGGACTTCGTGACCGAACCGCTCCACGTCCACGTGCACGAGCACTAGACGGCGGCTGGCCGGGCTCAGCCGGTCGAAGCAATTCCGCGAACCCTCCCCGGAGTGATTCCCGGGGAGGGTTCGCCGTTGTTCGCCACGCGGGATCCGCCGGCCCGCGCCGGATCTCTTCCCGCCCTTCCCGGAAGGGTCGGCGCGGGCGCATCCTGCGGGCGTCGGGCGGAAAGCCCCTGCGCGCGCTACAATGACGGAGCATCCCCCATCCCGTCCTGAACCCCGGAACGACCCATGCGCGCATCCAGACCCGACCGCTCACTCTGGCGCCCGGAACCCTGCCTTCCGCGTAAGGGACCCGACCCGACCGCCGTGTTCTTCCTGGGCATGCTGCTGCTCGGTGCGGCCGCCTGCGGGCAAGGGACGTCCGCAGGCACCGTCACCCCCGACCGCATCCTTCACAACGGCCAGGTCGTCACCGTAGACGACGACTTCTCGATTGCGGAGGCCGTCTCGTGGCGCCAGGGCCCGAACGGCTCGGAGATCATGCAGGTCGGCGGCGACGAGGAGGTTCTCGCCCTCGCCGGACCGGACACCCGCGTGACCGACCTGGAGGGGCGTGTCGTCCTGCCGGGCCTGATCGACTCCCATCTCCATTTCTCCCAGTTGGGGATCGAGGCGGAGTTCGAGAACGACCTGCGCTACGCGATGAGCACCGGCGAGATCGTGCAACTGGTCGCCGACCTCATGGAGCGGCTCGACCCCGAGCCCGGCGAATGGGTCACGAGCCGCGGCTGGGACGAGCACAAGTACGAGCGGCCCTTCACCCGGTGGCAGATCGACGAGCATACGCCGGACAACCCGGTCCGCCTCGGCCGGGTGTACCGCGGTGTCGCGGTCAACACGGCCGCCTTCCGCCTGATGGGCATCGACGACTCCGACTCCTCCACCTGGCCGGACTGGTGGCTCCAGGACCTGGACTGGTTCAACTACGAGGACAAGGTGTTCCGCGAGATGCGCACGCTGACAGTGGACGGGCAGACGCGCGAGGTGGAGGTCCCCACCGGGATGTTCCTCGGCAACGCGGTGCGGCTGGTCACGGTGAACCCGTCCCAGCGCGACTACGAGGCCCGGATCCGCGCCATCGACTACGGCAGCCGCGAGATGACCCGCCTGGGCGTGACCGCCATCGTAGACCCCGGCGGCGGGGGGCAGGTGATGCGCGCCTACCAGGAAGCGCGCGATCGTGGCATGCTCCACTTCCGCATCCTGCAGGTGTACGAAGGCATGTTCAACACCCAGTCCCCCGGGGAGATCGACGCCCACTTCGCCGCCCTCCCCTTCAACAACCTCGGTGACCGCTTCCTGCGCTGGCGGGGCACCAAATGGCAGATCGACGGCGGAGCGGGGACGCGCAGCTCGTGGGTGTCACAGTCGTTCGTGGACTGGGAGACCATCGAGGGCGAGCCCAACTACGGGTATCACTGGGTGGAGAACGACGTGCGCGAGGCACAGTTGCGCCCGACCGTCGACCGTGGCTGGGAGCCCCACATCCACTCGACCGGCGACCTGGGCATGAAGCAGACGGTCGACGTTTTCGCGAAGCTCATGGACTCCATCCGGGCGGAGGACCCCGACGCCGACCTGCGCTGGAGCGTCATCCACGCCTACCTGCCCATGGAGGCGGAGACCAACATGCTGGACAAGATGGCCGAATACGGCATTATCGCGGCCGTCAACCCGTCGTTCATCTACCACCAGGGCCGCTCGTTCTCCGCCAACCTGAGCCCCGGGCGCATGGCCCGCCTGAAGCCGCTGCGCAGCTACCTCGACGCCGGGGTGCGCATCGCGGTGGGCTCCGACTACGGCACCTCCCCGTACAGCCCCTGGATCGGGCTCTACGCCATGCTCACGCGCACCGATCTCTGGGGAGGCGAGCACGGGCCGCTGCAGACCATCACGCTCGAAGAGGCGCTGCGCGCGATGACCATCGACAACGCCTACCTGACCTACTCGGACGACTGGGCGGGCAGCCTGGAGCCGGGCAAGGTCGCCGACATGGTGGTGCTCGACCTCGAGGATGTCTGGGAGCTGGAGCGCGAGCCGGACGGGATCCTCGAGATGGACGACCGCGTCCTGCTCACGCTGGTGGACGGCAGCCCCGCCTTCCGGAGGGCGGGGTTTGCGTTCTGACCTGCGCCCGCTATAGACTTAGTCCGATAGACTAAGCTAACTCCCCGCGATCGCCTCCCGGATCAGTTCCACGGTCTTGTTGTTGCGCCACTCCATCAACCGCTCGCCCAGAGCGATGGTCTCCTCCTTCGGAGCGATCGAGACGCCGTTGATCGTTGCCTTCCCGGCCGCGACCCGCTCGTCGTAGCGCACGGTCGAGGGATCGACCGTCATCTGCATGGAGGTCAGCCAGTAGGTGTCGTGATAGCCGTCGCTGGGGCCTTCCTCCACGCCCAGTTCGTTCATGCGCGCCACCACGCCGGCGTTGTCGTAGTAGCCCGCGATGTGGTGCGCCTTGGCCTCGCCCCAACGCTCGTTGAGGGCGGCGGCCGCGGCAGCCATTCCGGCCTGGTTCCCGCCGCTGTCGCCGATGTAGATGATGTGCTCGAAGCCGTGTACGTGAAGGCTGTGCCCCACGTCCTCGAGCATCATCTGGAAGGTCTCGTCGCGCACGGTGAGGGTGCCGGGATAACGCATGTGACCGGTCTTCGGCTCGAATCCGCCCTCAGGCACCAGCTTGATGATCGGCGTGCAGAGGGCATTGCCGAGTTCGCGCGCGATTGCGTCGCACGCCCCCTCGAGCACGTAGTTATGCTTGCCCAGGGCGACATAGGGCCCGTTCTGCTCGACGCCCCCGGTGGGAATGATGGCGGTGGTCCTGCCGGCAGCCATCGCATCGCGCACCTCGATCCAGGTCAGCTCCTCGATCCAGACGGAGTTCAGCGGAGCGATGGGGTTTTCCATGCGGATCTCGGCCTGGAAGGCGGCCTCCCGCTCTTCCGGCGTCGGCGCCTGCATGGCGGTGGGCGCCTGCGAGTCCGGAGCCCGGCCGGGACGCATGACGAGGAAGGCGACTGCCGCCAGGATGAGAACGGATATGGCGGACCATGCTTTCATCTTGATGCTCCTTATGCGCGGAGGACATGCCGGGCCAAGTCCTTTCGGACCCGGCCGCCCCTGGGGCCGAGGGGCGTACCGGCACGTTAGCACACGGCGTTCTTCCGTGCGAGCCGAGAGTGCTTCGTGCGCGTGCACGTGTAGGTCGGCGCGCGCCTGGACGCGCGTTAGACATGAGCTAATGTTGCGGAACCGCGTCTCGTGACAGTACTGTGTATGCTGGTTAGTCGTCTCCTGCACCCTCGTCCCGCTCAAGACGGGAACGACGGGAGCCGGCGGCGGACGGCACCGGTCCGAGCAACCGGGTCTCATATCCGGAGTTGTCATGAGGCTACCCATCGCCAGCCTGATGGCGGTCGCCGGCTTCACCGCGGCGGTCGGGCATCAGTCGGGGCCGGTTGCGGAGCAGCACGCGGTGCCCGTCCCCCTTTCCTCAGCCGCCGAGGTCGCGCGGGACGTCTCCCCCGAAGACCTGACGGGCGTTGTGCGCATGTACTGCCAGGTGTGCCACAACGACGCGCTGTTGACGGGCAATCTCACCTTGGCGGCGTTCCATGTGGAGAACGCTCCGGAGTCCGCGGAGACGGCGGAGAAAATGATCCGCAAGCTGCGCGCGGGCATGATGCCCCCGCCCGGAATGCCGCGACCCGCTGGTGACACGCTGGTCATGCTGGTCGAGACGCTGGAACAGCTGATCGACGAAGCGGCGGCCACCAGCCCGACGCCCGGCAACCGATCGTTCCAGCGCCTGAACCGGGCGGAGTACGCCGCATCCATCCGCGACCTGCTCGACCTCGAAGTCGACGGCGGCGACTATCTGCCGCTCGACACCAAGAGCGCCAACTTCGACAACATCGCCGATGTCCAGATGCTCTCCCCGACCAACCTGGACGCATACCTGCGGGCCGCGGACGAGATCAGCCGCCTGGCCGTCGGGATACCCGACGCCCCCAGCAACTCGGTGACCTATACGAATTCGGGCTACGCCTCGCAGTGGGGCCGCGTGCCCGGCGCGCCCCGCGGCACCCGGGGGGGCGTCAGCGTGGTCCACAACTTCCCGGCGGACGGCGACTACACCTTCCAGCTCTGGTTCGAGCACACCACGACGGGCGAGATCACCGGCGGCGTGACTCCCGGCGAGCAGATCGAGATCTCCATCGACGGCGAGCCGCTTGCCCTGCTCGAGGTGGACCGCTGGATGCACGTCGCCGATCCCAACGGGATGAGCTTCACCACCGAGCCGTTCCATGTGACTGCGGGACCGCATCGGGTGAGCGCCGTCTTCCTTCGCCAGACGGACGGACCGGTCGAGGACATCCTCTCTCCGCACGACTGGTCGCTCAGCGACCGCAAGATCGGGAGCGGCTCGGGCTACGGCATCACCGTGCTGGCCCACCTCAAGGACCTCGTCATTCTCGGTCCCGACAACCCGACCGGGATTTCGGACACGCCCAGCCGCCGCGCCATCTTCAGCTGCGTGCCTTCGTCGGCGACCGATGCTCGTCCGTGCGCGCGTGAGATCGTGGCGAGGCTCGGCAGCAAGGCCTTCCGGCGTCCGCTCGATTCCTCCGAAGTCGAATCGCTGATGGCCTTCTACGACCTGAAGGCCGATGACGGCTTCGAGGATGGCGTTCGCACGGCGCTGCAGGCGATTCTGGCCAGCCCCGACTTCGTGTTCCGGGTGGAGGAAACGCCGAGGGGGGCGCGGGCGGGCGATCTTTACGCGATCTCCGACCTCGATCTGGCTTCGCGGCTTTCCTACTTCCTGTGGGGGACGCTTCCCGACGAGACCCTGGTGAACCTGGCCGACCGGGGCGAACTCTCCGATCCGGCCACGCTGCGCGCACAGTTGACGCGCATGATCGCCGATCCGCGCGCGGAGGCGCTCGGCTCGCGCTTCGCAGCCCAGTGGCTGCGGCTGGAGGACCTGGAGAAGGTCAATCCCGACCGTCTGCTCTTCCCTGACTACCACGAACAGCTCGGCAACGCCATGCTCGCCGAGACCGAGCTCTTCTTCAACAACATCGTCCAGGAGGACCGCAGCGTCCTGGAGCTCTTCACCGCGGACTACACGTTCGTGAACGAGCGGCTGGCCAGGCACTACGGCATTCCCGGCGTCGCGGGCGAGGCTTTCCAGCGGGTCCAGTACCCCGACGACAAGCGTCGTGGCCTGTTCGGACACGGAAGCATCCTCACCCTCACCTCCCATGCCAATCGCACCTCACCGGTGCTGCGCGGCAAGTGGGTGATGGAGGTGATGTTGGGCACGCCGCCGCCACCGCCGCCTCCGGGCGTCCCGGATCTCGATCAGACCGAGAGCAGCGACGGTGGCCGCATGCTGACGACCCGCGAGCGCATGGAGCGGCATCGGGCCAGCCCGGTGTGCGCCGCCTGTCAC
Source organism: Gammaproteobacteria bacterium (assembly GCA_009840525.1). Classification (GTDB taxonomy): domain Bacteria; phylum Gemmatimonadota; class Gemmatimonadetes; order Longimicrobiales; family Gaopeijiaceae; genus BD2-11. Next base: position 12,303 of record VXNP01000154.1, on the reverse strand, counting down.
CAGTTCATGGACCCGATCGGTCTCGCCCTGGACAACTACGACGTGACCGGCCGCTGGCGCATTCGGGAACACAGCATGCCGCTCGACACGCGCGGAACCCTCTGGGACGGCACCCCGGTGGAGAGCCCGGCCCAGTTGCAGGAAGCGCTCCTAGAGCGGCCCATCCCCTTGATTCGCAACTTCACGGTGAACCTGATGGCATACGCGCTGGGCCGTCGCGTCGAGTACTACGACATGCCCGAGATCCGGGCGATCGTGGCGGCGGCCGAAGCCAACGACTACAGGATGTCTTCGTTCCTCACGGGCGTGATCGAGAGCGACGCCTTCCGCTACAGCCAGGTACCCGACGTCGTCGTCGAGGAGGCGTCGAGCAGATAACGCGATCGCGGCCCGCGGCAAGACCCGCATGGGGCGGCCCGGGTTGCGTGAAACGGATACAGGAAAGAGAGTCGCTTCGCCGACCAGCGGAGCCTACATCGCAGGACCGAGGGAGAAAACGATGAGACTGATCACCGGCAAGCACATTCCGCGCCGCATCTTCCTGAAGGGCATGGGCGCCACCGTGGCCCTGCCCATGCTGGACGCCATGATTCCGGCGGGTCTGGGCGGACGGGAGGCCGTCCGGGCCATGGATGCCACGCGCCTGATCGCGATGGAGATGTCGCACGGGGCGGCCGGCTGCACCACATGGGGCGCGAAGCAGAACTTCTGGAGCCCCTCCTCGATCGGCCGCGACTTCGACCTGTCGCCCACCTCCCTGCGCACCCTGGAGCCGTGGCGCCGGTACCTCACCATCGTCAGCAACACCGACGTGAAGATGGCCGAGGCCTTCATCCCCGAGGAGATCGGCGGCGATCACTTCCGCTCGACAGCGACCTTCCTGACGCAGGCACACGTCAAGCAGACCGAGGGATCGGACGTCTACGTGGGCGCTTCGCTGGACCAGATCTACGCGGATCGCTTCGGTCAGGACACGCCCATCCCCTCGATGCAGTTGTGCATCGAGAACATCAACCAGGCCGGGGGCTGCGCGTACGGCTACACCTGCGTGTACACCGACTCGCTGAGCTGGGCCTCTCCCACGGAACCCCTCCCTGTGATCCGCGACCCGCGCGTCGCCTTCGAGCAGCTGTTCGGCGCGGGATCGACGGCGGAAGAGCGGCTCGCTCGACGCTCAACCAACCGCAGCATCCTGGACTGGATCGCGGAGCGGGTGGCGCAGATGCAGCAGACGCTCGGACCCGGCGACCGGCAGCGCATGGACCAGTATCTGGAGAACGTGCGCGAGATCGAGCGGCGCATCCAGATGGTCGAGGAGCGCAACACCAGCGGCGACCCGCGCGACATGCCGGAGGCGCCCGCCGGGGTGCCGGATTCCTTCAGCGAACACATGCAGATGATGTTCGACCTGCAGGTGCTGGCGTTCCAGACCGACATGACGCGGGTGTTCTCCTTCAAGCTGTCCCGCGACTCCTCCGCGCGCACCTTTCCGGAGAGCGGCGTCGACACCCCGTTCCACCCGGCTTCGCACCATGGAGACAGCGAAGAGGCGATCGCGGACTTCGCGGTGATCAACAACTACCATGTCAGCATGCTCCCCTACCTGCTGGAGAAGCTGCACAAGGTCGAGGAAGTCGACGGGACGCTGCTCGACAAGAGCATGATCATTTACGGCTCGCCCATGGGTGACCCGAACGTGCACAACCACCTGAGGGTGCCGTTCATCGTCCTGGGCGGGGCCAACGGCCAGATGGACGGCAACGTTCACCTGCACGCGCCCGACGGCACGCCGTTGGCGAACGTCATGCTGACCTTGCTGCACAAGCTGGGGCACACCGACCTCACCAGCTTCGGCGACAGCACCGGGGCCTACAGCCTGGGTTACTCGGTCGGGTTGGCCGCCGACGCGGCCTCTTCGAGCTGAGGCGTCCGGTGAAGGACAGGATCCATGTGAACGCGTGGGTTTCAGCGGTGATGCTCGCCCTCCTGTGGGCGGCGCCACCGCCGGAGTCGCCGATCGCCGATGCCGCCATGCGCGACGACATCGAGTCGGTGCGTTCGCTGCTCGAAGAGGGCGCCGAGGTCAACCTGGCGCAGAGCGACGGCATGACCGCGCTTCACTGGGCCGCCGAACTGGGCAACGTGGAGTTGGTCGGCCTGCTCGTTGACGCGGGAGCCGACCTCGAAGCCCCCACCCGCCTCGGCGACCTCACTCCGCTGCACATCGGCGCGGAACTGGGACAGAGCGGCACGGTGCGCGCCCTGCTGAAAGCCGGCGCGAACGCGGAGTCGCGCAACATCAACGGTACCACCCCTCTCCACTTCGCGGCCCTGTCCGGGAACGTTGAAACCGTGGAGGCGCTGGCCGACCACGGGGCCGACGTCAACGCCCGCGAGGCCAGCTGGGGCCAGACCCCGCTGATGTTCGCGGCCTCCCGCAACCGCGTGCCCGCGATCGACGCGTTGATCCACCGGGGAGCGGACGTGGGCATTACCAGCAAGGTGGTGCTGTTCCAGGATCTCGCGGACCGGGAGAAGCTCACGGCCGCGGTGCGCGACTCCGTGCTCGAGATCTACCGGGCCAAGGCCCCGGATCCGGAGACCTGGGCGCCAACGCTTGCCCAGACCCAGGAAGCGTTGCGGGCCGCCCGTGCCCATGAAGCGGTCGCGCCGGTTGAGGCGTCGCAGGTGGTGCGCATCGACTGGGATTCCGCGCAGGCCGCCGGAAGGGCCCCGACTTCACAGGAGAGAGCCGGCTACCACGGCGGCCTCACCGCGCTCCTGCACGCCGTGCGCGAGGGTCACCGGGAGGCGGCGTTTGCGCTTCTGGAGGGTGGCGCGGACATCAACCAGCCCAGCGGCGGCGACCTGAACACGCCCATCAACAGCGCCATGATCAACGGGCACTACGACCTTGGCCTGGAGCTGCTGGAGCGCGGAGCCGACCCCAACACCGCCAACTACCCGTCGGGCATCACGCCGCTCTATGCGGTCATCAACACCCGCTGGGCGTCCAAGTCCCGCTATCCACAGCAGCGAGCCTTCGAACAGCAGGAATCGAGTCACGTCGAGACCATGAGGACCCTGCTGGACGCGGGAGCCGACGTCAATGCCCGGCTCACCATGGACTACTGGTTCCTGGCGTACAACTTCGGCGGCATCGGCGTCAACACATGGGGCGCCACGCCCTTCTGGCGGGCGGCGCACGGGCTCGACGTTCCTGCGATGAAGCTGCTGGTGGAATACGGGGCTGATCCCCACATGCCGACCAGGGCGCCGGCGGGGAATCTCTACGTCGGCCTTGAAATCGAAGCACCCGAGGAAGACCAGTCCGGTGTTCCGCCCATTCCTCCGGGCGGCCCCGGCACCTATCCGATCCATGCGGCGTCCGGGAACTCCGGCGAGGGTGCGGGGCGCGCCGGCAACTTCCACCGCCACGTTCCTGACGGATGGCTGCCAGCGCTGAAGTACCTGGTCGAGGAACTGGGCGCCGATGTCACCCTGCGCGACCACCTGGGCTACGGAACCATCCACGGCGCGGCGGGCCGCGGCATGAACGACGTGATCCTCTATCTCGTCGAGCATGGCGCCGATCCCCTTATCGTGGGACGGTCGGGGCGCACGACCATCGACCTCGCCAACGGTCCCGCGAATGGATTGACGCCCTTCTATGACACGATCGACCTGCTCGACAGCATGGGCGTGATCAACAACCACCTCTGCGTGTTCTGCTGACCCTCGCGCGCGCGTGCTCGCGCGCAAGCATATGAACGGGCCCGTTCGTGAAACCATCCGCGAACGGGCCCGCTCTCGCATGAACCCCCAGGTTTGGTCACAAGTCCCCCTCCAATAGGCGCGCGCATGGCTGCTTCGTCTCCCGCCCCGACCCCTTCGCGCCGCCGGGCCATCGTGGCAGCGAGCGTGGGCAACGCGCTCGAGTGGTTCGACTGGACCGTCTACGCGACGTTCGCAATTTTCTTCAGCAGCCAGTTCTTCCCGCCGGGCAACGAGACCGCCGCCCTGCTGGCTGCCTACGGAATCTTCGCCGTGGGCTTCATCATGCGTCCGCTCGGCGGCTGGGTCATCGGCGTCTTCGCGGATCGCCGGGGACGCAAGGCCGCGCTTGTTCTGAGCATCCTCATGATGGCGGGCGGTTCGCTGGTCATCGGCCTCTCTCCAACGTTCGCCGCAGTGGGGATCGTCGCGCCGGTCATCCTGACCCTGGCGCGCCTGGTGCAGGGACTGTCGCTGGGTGGCCTCTACGCCTCGGCCACCACCCTGCTCGCCGAAATCGCGCCGGCCAAGCGTCGCGGCTTCTACTCGAGCTTCGTGTTCTTCAGCCTCGCCGCCGGCATCCTGGTGGCCTCGGCGCTCGGCTGGGGGCTCACGACGACCCTCACCGAAGAAGCGATGCGCACGTGGGGCTGGCGGGTGCCCTTCATACTGGGCGGGGTCGGCGGGCTGGTCAGCCTCTGGATTCGCACCGCGGTCCCCGAGCCCGAGGCGTCGCCGGCCGCGTCCGGCAAGGACGTCGTGAAGCGCCCGCTGCACGTTCTCGTGACCGAGCATCCGGTCGCGCTCCTGCGGATCGTTGGCTTCGCCACCCTGACGACCTTCGCCTTCTACATCTTCGTCCCCTACCTGCCCACATACGCCATCCGCGCGGTCGGCGCCGAGGCCTCGGTGGCCTTCGCGGCCAACACCGTCGGGCTCGTCGTGTTCATGCTGGTACAGCCGCTGTTCGGGGCACTCTCCGATCGCATCGGGCGCAAGCCGCAGCTGATTTTCTTCGCCCTCGGCTACCTCGTCCTCTTCTATCCGCTGATGTCGGCGATCCAGCCGACCTTCGTCTCGATTCTCCTGCTGCATTTGTTCGGCCTGGTGCTCTACGCCATGTACTCCTCCATCGCCCCTGCGATCATGTCGGAACAGTTCCCCGCCAACGTGCGCGCCGTCGGCATCGGCATCCCCTACAACCTGACGGTCGCGCTTCTGGGTGGTCTGACGCCGTACCTGCTGACCTGGCTGCAGAGCATCGGGAGGGAGCAGTCGTTCTTCCTCGTGGTGCTGGCGGGCGCCGTAGTCTCGCTCGTGACCTTCGTGCAGATGCCCGAGAAGGTCGGCCAGCCCCTGGACTGACGATTCGGTCGCGTATGCCGGCAGGACAGCAACCAGCCCCGCCCGCCCCACCGCCAGAGCCGGAGCTCCCCCTGCATTCTCGCAGCGCCCTGGAACTCGCCGATGCCATTCGGACGGGCGAGACGGACTCGCGCGCGCTTACGCGGATGTTTCTCGACCGGATCGAGCGCGGCTCCCGGCTGAGGGCGTTTACGCACGTAGCCGCGGAACGAGCCGAAGCGCTTGCGGATGCGGCCGACCGCCTTCTCGGGGCGGGCATCGACCTGGGACCGTTCCATGGGGTTCCGGTTGCGGTAAAGGACAGCCTCGCGTGGGAGGGGACGCCGCTCTCTGGAGGATCGCTGGCACGTGCCAATCGCATCAGCGACCGCAACAGCGCAGTGGTTCGCCGGCTGATTGGGAGCGGCATCGTGGTCCTGGGGAAGACATCCATGACCGAGTTCGCCTTCGGTCTTTCCGGTCAGAACCCGACCTGCGGGACCGCCCGCAATCCCTGGGACGCGCTGCAGGACCGGGCGCCCGGCGGCTCGTCGAGCGGTTCCGGCGTAGCGGTCGCGGCTGGCCTGGCGCCGATCGCCATCGGGGGAGACACTGGTGGTTCGGTGCGTGCGCCGGCGCTCATGAACCACCTGGTCGGGTACAAGCCTTCCTCGGGTCTTATCAGCCGGGCCGACTGTCTGCCGCTGAGCCCCACGCTGGACGTATTGGGTCCCATCGCGCGCACGGTTGAGGACGCGCGCATCCTGACGGCCGTGCTCACGGGTCCGGACTTCGACGACCCCGTCACGCTGACCCCGCAGCCGCCGTCGATGCCTCCGGGCACGCGCACGCTGGCGGTGCTGGCTGAAGAGGCCTGGCCCGTCCCGATGCACCCGGAGGCGGTGGACCACTGGCGCCGGGCACTGGAGCGCGTGGCCGGCTCCGGCTGGACTCTGGAGACCTGGTCTCCGCCCGGCATCCTCGATTTCGCCCGTCTGGGACGAGACAACTCCGCCGTCCTCGGCCATGAGGCCTACCAGCGCTACGGCGCCCTGGCCCGGGATGAGACGGCGCCGCTCTGGAGCGTCATTCGATCGCGCATCCGGGCCGGTGCCGACGTGGGCGACACGGCCTATGAGGCTGCGCTCGAGCGCAGGAAAGCGGTCAAGGCGCGCTTCGCCGGGGAGATGGCTTCCATGGACGGCCTACTGATGCCGGGTTCGGATCAGAGCGCCCGAATGCTCGATCCCGAGGACGAGCGCCACGCGGGGTTGGGCGCCCTTCTGCGCCCCGCCAACTTCCTTGGGGCAGCAGCCATCGCTCTGCCCACCAGCCGTGACTCGGACGGCATGCCCCTGGGACTGCAACTGCTGGCTCCCCACGGCTACGACGCGTCTCTTCTGAATGTTGCTGCCGAGCTGGAGGGGGCGCTCAGCGCTGGACGGCCGGTTCCGGATCTCGCGTCCTGGAGGCTTCCGTAGCGTCGGTACGAGGCGCGGCGTACCCTTGGCGCAACACGTTGATACCCCGAATGGAGAATGCGAACGATGCACACCTTGATACACTCCACGCCGCGAATGCAGATGCTCGTCCAAGGGTGGATGGCTGCGCTCCTCCTCTTCTTCGTCAGCGTGGTATCGATCGAGGCCCAGTCGCCCGCAGAGCCGACCGGAGTCGGATGGGCCACCATCGAGGATCTGAACGCGGCGTTCGATTCCGGCGAGCTGACCGCGGAGCGGCTCATCGAGATGAGCCTGACGCGCATCGAAGCCTACGACCAGGCCGGCCCCGAGCTCCACGCCATGCTGTGGCTGAACGACAACGCCCTCGAGAGGGCGAGGGAGCTCGATGACGAGCGCAGGCGGAGCGGGCCGCGGTCGCTGCTGCACGGCATCCCGGTGGTGCTCAAGGACAACGTCGACACGGGCGACATGCCCACCACCGGCGGATCGGCCCTGCTGGCCGGCGCGATCCCTCCCGACGACGCCTTCATCGTGAAGAAGCTGCGCGACGCCGGGGCGATCATCCTCGCCAAGACCGCCCTGAGCGAACTCGCGTCCGGCGGCATCCTCAGCTCGCTCGGCAACTACTTCCCCAAGAACCCCCACGACCCCGCGCGAACGCCCTCCGGATCATCGACCGGGGCCGGCATCGCCGTCGCCGCGTCCTTCGCCCAGCTGGGTGTCGGAACCGATACGGGCGGCTCCATTCGCGGGCCGGCGACGGACAATGGCATCGTCGCTCTCCGCCCCTCGCATGGCCTGGTGAGCCACGATGGGATCATTCCGCTTTCCATCACGCTGGACATGGCGGGTCCGATGGGCCGTCACGTGTACGATGTCGCGGCGATGCTCGGGGTCATGACCGGCATCGATCCGGCCGACCCGACGACGCGGAAGAGCGAGGGCCGGTTCGAGACCGACTACACGCAGTTCCTCGACGCCGGCGCGCTCGAGGGCGCCCGAATCGGCATCGCGCGCGACTTCATGGGCGAAGACGACGGGGTCAACTGGGTCATCGAGGCGGCGCTCGGGACCATGCGCGCCCAGGGGGCGACTGTCGTCGACGTGCGCTTTCCGCCGTGGCTTCTGGCCGTCAAGGGCGACTGGTACTTTACGGTTCGCTACCCGGAGTTCCGGTCGCAGATCGAGGACTACCTCGCGACCCTCGGGCCCGAGTATCCGAAAACGCTACGGGAGATGATCGAGCGGTCGGACAGGATCGTCGCGCTGATGCCGGACGGATCCCGCCCGAACCCGGTCCGCTGGAACATCTTCAGGGAGGAGGAGGCCGGCGGCGAGCTCACCGACTACCAGTACGTGGCGATGCGCGAGCACGGCTTCCCGATGGTTCAGGCGATCGTGCACGGCATGCTGGACGCCCAGGACCTGGACGCCATCGTCTATCCTCCCTCGAACACGCCGCCTGCCCTGCGTTCCGCCGTCAACCACTTCGGCGGCATGGTGGGCACCAACATCGCGAGCCTTGCCGGCCTGCCCGACCTCATCGTGCCGGCGGGATTCACCCGAACGGGTCTGCCCGTGGGGATTTCCTTCCTCGGCCGCGCCTTCAGCGAGGCCCGGCTGTTCGCCCTGGGCTACGCCTTCGAGCAGGCCACGCGCGCGCGGCGGGATCCGATCCACACGCCAGCGCTGCCGGGAGAGCATGTGCCACGCCCGGCCGGACCCGGAGGACGGTGAAGCCGGCTCCGGCTCAGGGAGACCGCACGTACTTCGTCAGCCCTCCGCCCGCAAACGGACGAGAGATCGGGCCCTCCGCGGCGTAGACGTTGCCGTCCGCGTCCACGGCGACTCCCTCTCCCGCGGCGCCGTGAGGTCTGTCTTCCACCGGGTGGGGTGGAATGAAAGCCGTGACCCGGTCTTCGCTGACGTGGCCAACGCGGATCCCGGTCATCCAGTCCGGATGGTTGTTCGGGTTCGACTCCGAGTCGATGGCGTACAGCATGTCGTTGTCGTCGATGAAGAGCCCGCTGATGCGGCTGAACTGGTAGTAGGTGTCGAGAAGATTCCCTTCCTGGTCGAAGATCTGGATGCGGTGGTTGCCGCGGTCCGCCACGAAGAGGCGTCCCTGGGAGTCCAGCTCCAACGCGTGCGGTGTCCGGAATTCCCCGGGTCCCGGCCCGATCTGGCCCCACTCCATCATGTACTCGCCCTCGGGGCTGAACTTGATGATGCGCCCCGTCGCGCCCGGAGGAACGTTTGCGTTCTGGCCGCTGTGGCCGTCGGAGACGAAGATGTAGCCCTCGGGGGTGGTGATGACATCGCAAGGCTGGTTGAAGTGATCCGGACCGCTCCCGGCGACGCCGGCCGTCCCGAGCGTCATGAGGATCTCGCCCTCGGGGCTGAACTTGAAGACCTGATGGCCCTTGGTCTGCTCCGCGTCGCCCGAGGAGTCGGTGACCCAGACGTTCCCGTCCTGATCCACGTGCAGCCCGTGCGGGAGAATGAAGAGTCCCGCCCCGAAGCTGGTGAGCACCTCTCCGGTCTCCCGGTCGAACTTGAGGATGGGATCCACGTCGGAGGTGCCGCAGCCGTCGGTGAGGGCGTTGCCGCCGCAGCGGTCGTAGGCCCACAACTGGCCGTCGGGCCCTATGTCCACACCGGCCGTCGACCCCCATTCCCGCTCATCCGGCAGCGGCCCGAAGCCGATTACGACCTCGGACGTGGGGTTCGGCAGATCGCCGGCCATGGCGGGATCGGGCACATCGGTCGGATCGGCCATCTCGGCTTCCGCGGATTCGCCGCCTCCGCTGTCGGCCGGGGTACAGGCCCATGCTCCGAGCACGAGGACCATGGTGAGGCTGATGGCAAGCTTGGAGTCGTCGGTCGCGAACATGAGGCACCTCCCGGTAACGAATAGACCCGTACAGGAAACTTATGCCACGAGCAGGGGCGGGGCGAACGAAGGCGTGCCGGGCGAGTGCGGGGCGCGAGGCAGGCCGACGATGGGGTCAGGGGTCGGCTCTCCGCTTCCGCTGATCCGCGGGCGGGAGCTGGCGCCCTGGAGTCAATCCGCGGTCTTTGCCCCTTCCTTCCGGAGGAACGGGATCAGCGCGGGCACGGCTGCCTGGTACTCGCGGTAGCCGGGATACTTCGCGGCGGAGATCTCCTCGGTCATGCGCAGGGAAGGAACGAACAGAAGCGAGAGCCCGATGCAGCCGAGACCCGTCCAGTGCACCCATTCACCGGATGCGGCGACCGCGAACAGGTAGAACACCCACCACATGGCGAGCTCGCAGAAGTAGTTGGGGTGCCGGCTGTAGCGATAGAGCCCGCGGGTCATGAACGGCCGCCGGATTTCCTCGCCGCCGGCCAGCAGGTGCTTCTTGTCCTGCTGGAAGTCCCACATCTGCCGATCGGCGATGGTCTCGCCGGCCAGCAGGGTGAGGAACACGGCGGCGGCCAGGAAGTCGAGCCAGCCGAGGGGCGTGTCCGGGAATTGCCACGCCTGGTGGATCGGGGAGGTGAACAGCCAGATGAGCAGCATCTGGCCGGGGTGGACCAAGGTGATGCTGAGCACCTGGAAGCCCACCGGGCCGTATTGCTTGCGGACGTAGGCCCAGCGGTAGTCCTCGCCGCCCGGCCGGTACCCACCCTTGCGGGCGAAGTTGTACGTCAGGCGGCTGCCCCATGCGACCACGAGCGCTGCCATCAGCATCACGCGGGGGGCAGCGAAACCCACCGAGGCGGCGACGATCAGGCAATAGACCGGGGGACAGATGGACCAGAGCCGGTCAATCCAGGAGACCTCGCGGGTGATCACGGACAGAAGCCAGGCCACCAGCGCGAGCACCAGGCACAACTCGAGCGCGGTTCCGAACGGCGTGCCCGCCAGGGGGAGGTTGACGAAATCGAGCCCGAGCATGGCGAGTCTCCCGGCGATCAGATTTCCGCTAGCGAACGGCGCCCGGTATGAGCGCCATCCAGGAACACGAGATCAACGATAGTGCCGGACCCGGCCGGGGGCTCGGGGATGGGACACCGGAATGGGAGCGGAGGCGGGGGGACTCGAACCCCCAAGGGCTTTCGCCCGCCGCATTTCGAGTGCGGTGCCTTACCAATTAGACTACGCCTCCGGACGAAACCGGGCCGATCGGCTTGAGGACGGAAACCTCCCAACCTGCTGTCAAAATCGGGGCGCCCGGATTTGAACCGGGGACCTCTGCGACCCGAACGCAGCGCTCTACCGGACTGAGCCACGCCCCGAAAGTCAGTTGCCGCCACCAGGCGGCGATGCACACAATTGGCGGCCCTACCCGCCTCGCCAGCAAGGTGGCCGCCCCCGGCGGATGAGCGGGTTCGCAACCGCGCCCACCGGGGTTGGACGGCCACTCCCCCGCGGGGCTCCACCACCACGGGGTGGGATTCGCAACCGAGGCGCCGCGACCAGCGGCGCCGAAGGTGAGGTGAGGAAGGCGAAGCCTCCGCAACCTCCACCCTGGGTTCGAAGCCCACGCCGCCCGATGGCGGGCTTCGCCCGCAAGCGGACGGGGTGGGATTCGAACCCACGTGGGCGTTAGCCCACACGATTTCCAATCGTGCGCCTTAAGCCACTCGGCCACCCGTCCGAACATACTTGGCCGCAATCCGTCGACCTTTGCGAAACCACTGAGGAGAGAAGCGCGCCGGCGGAGCGTGCGTGCCAGCGCGACGATACGATGCTGCAAGCCCCCCGATCCAATGGGATTCGCAGCCGAGGCCCCGCGAAGCGGGCCGAAGGTGCCGAGGAGACGAATCCCCCGCAGCCTCAACCCCGTGCTGGACGAGCGACCGCCCCCGCGCCCGTTGTGACCCACGGGGTGGGATTTGCAACCGAGGCGCCGCAACAGCGGCGCCGAAGGTGAGCCGAGGATGCGAAGCACCGGAGGCTCAACCCTGGGTTCGAACGCCCACCCCCTCCGGCGCGAGCCCTGCTCGAGAGCGGAGGGGGTGGGATTCGAACCCACGAGACCCTCTCGGGTCAACGCCTTAGCAGGGCGCCGCCTTAAGCCACTCGGCCACCCCTCCGAAAATTGCCCCGCCTGGGATCGAACCAGGACTCTTCTGATCCAGAGTCAGACGTGTTGCCAGTTACACCACGGGGCTGTGGTTTCGTGCCAGAGCCACCGGTCGGACTCGAACCGACGACCCCGTCATTACGAGTGACGTGCTCTACCAGCTGAGCTACGGTGGCGATCTTTTGTGCCGGTGGCAACCGGCGGGCAAGCCGCAACCGGGTGCGGGCCCACCGCAGCCTGCCGGACCAAACCAGTGGAGCCGAGGGGAGTCGAACCCCTGACCTCAGCGTTGCGAACGCTGCGCTCTCCCAACTGAGCTACGGCCCCTTCACCGGCAGCCCGGCAACCCGCCCCTCCCGGCGCTCGCGCGGACTGCCCACGGGACTGCCCATGGGCGCGACAGGACTCGAACCTGTGACCTCCACGATGTCAACGTGGCACTCTAACCAGCTGAGCTACGCGCCCGGAAACCTGCCGTGACGAAAGCCGCGCTCGCGCCCTGCCGCTTCCGTCCAATACGCCCGGGAGGACTTGAACCCCCAACCCCCTGATCCGTAGTCAGGTACTCTATCCAATTGAGCTACGGGCGCTCCGTAAGAGTTTCGGCGGGAAATGCCCACGACAGGACTCGAACCTGTACGTCCTTTCGAACACTGGTCCCTCAAACC
>VXNP01000103.1 GCA_009840525.1 Gammaproteobacteria bacterium | reverse complement strand
GCCCCGCCCCCAGCGCCGCCATCAGCGCCTCCTCGCCGCCATGGAGATGCGTGCACCCCCCGACATCGAGGAAGAGCCCGTCCGCGCCGGCCGGCATGACCCGGGGGGTGAAGCCGTCCGCCCACCGGGCCAGCCGCTTCAGCGCATGGGCGTCGGCGGCCGGGTCGGCGGGGTGGGCGATCACGTCGGGCACGATGGCCCGCCCGTCGGCCAGAGGCATGCCGGGCGCCAGTCCTGCCCCCGCCGCGCGCGGGCTGACCGCCTCGATCACCAGCCGCCCCCGCTGCTCGCCGATGGTCGCGAAGGGCCGGGTGCGCGCCTCGGGACAGCGCCAGGCCAGCCTCTCCACCGGCCACCAGGGGAACCAGGCGGCGACAATGCGGCGGGGGGTGGAAAAAACGCCCATTGGCCTGGGGTCGGGTCAGCCGGCGCGGCGCGAAAGATCACGGGCGGCCGCGGAAGGCACCGGAGCCGCAAATGGCAGGACGCGCCACCCATCGTCGTCCCACCCCACCACCCAGCACCACGGCCTCCCTCCCCGGCAGTGCAGCACCTCCACGCGCCACCGGGCCGTCCCGGCGCCCGGAACGGTGGTGACCCGCCACCGGCTGTCGGCCGTGGGAACCCTCACCCGCCGAGTTTCTCCCCTCCCCACTTCAGACCACAGCACCAGCCCGGGCACCCCCGAGCTTTCGGCCGCCAGCATCAGGCGCCGGGAGGCTGCCCGGTCGAGAGTGTCTACCTCCGCCACGACCCCTCTCAGGGCCCGGCAGCGCAGCGCCTCCTCCATGGCCCACAGCATGTCGGTCCGCCGCCGCAGTCCCGAAGCGACCAGCAGCCGTCCCGGCTCGATCCCGTACCGGACCAGCCCCGGCAGATAGAGGTCATCCCCGCGCGCCAGCCACATGAGCGGCCCCGGGGCCCTGCCGGCACGGGCCAGGAGGACGGCGCAGAAACCGGTCGCGGCCTCGTCCCCGCCGATCTCGTGGACGCACCCCGCCCGCAGCCCGCCTCCGGGCAGGGCACCATCGATTTCCGGGATGCCCAGCGACAGGCACGCCACTCCCGCTTCGCCCGGAATCTCGATCCGGCGGATCTCCCGGCGCAGCGCCTCCAGCGCCCGCCGCTTCGTCTTCGGCACGTGAGACATTGGGCCGACAAGATACCGAACAAAAGCCGTAAGTGTCAATGGCAATTCCTGCTCCGCGCATCCGAACCATCCCATCCCGGAAAGGGTAGGATGACGTGCGGCAGGTTTCCTTCTTCGCGTCTCGGACTGCAACCCAAGGGGACGCCGCCAACCTGATCTCAGGAGCTTGCGAACAATGTTTTCAAACACGAATCGTCAACCGATATCCCTCAAACTCTTCCTCGTCCTGCTGCTCGTCCCGACCACCCTGGCGCTGACAGCCTGCGAAAGCTCTACAGAGCCGGAAGAAGACCAGATGACCCAGGACGAAGCCAACGCCCTCGTGCAGGGGCTGTACGGTGGTAGCCTCCTGGCGTACGGGGGAATACTCCTCCAGGCGGATCCGGGAATGCTCACGGTGGTTCCGCCTGGAGCGCCTCTTCCCCTGGACGCCACCGCCCCCTGCGCCGATGGCGGCGAGGCCGCGTTCTCGGGAAGCGCGACGATCTCCATAGACGAGGCCCGGGGTTCCCTGGAGGTGGAGCTGTCAGGGACCCTGACCCCCAGCGGCTGCACGTTCACCGGCGGCGGCGCCACCTTCGTCCTGGACAGCACTCCGGGTCTGGCTCAGACGGGCTCGGTCATCCTTGTACTGGAAGACTTCAACTTTTCCATCAACATCACGTCTTCCGGCTCGTTCATCTGGACGAGCGGCACCAGGTCGGGCAGCTGCGATCTCGACAACACCATCACCTCCGAGATCTCGATGGTCGACAGCGCCCTCAGCGGCGCCATCCCGACCGCGACGATAACGGGTTCCGTATGCGGCCTCAGCGTCAATCGTGACATCGAACTGACCGCCGTGACCTCCTGACGCGGACGTCGAGTCCTCTTCCGAAGAAGCTCCACCCGGATCTTGCGATGATATATCGGTAGTCGATATAATGTTGTTTGATATGACGGCTGCCGATATGTTGTCACCGGGAGGAGGCTTCGGAAATGCACAAGCGTTCGCGTTTCATCCGGCCATGCGGCGCCATGCAGCGTCGCCCAACGCAAACCGGCATTCCATGGATCGCCGCCCTGCTGACGCTGACAACCGGTTCGTGCGAGCCGGCCCAGCGTGACACCCAGGCCGCGCCTGCGCGCGATTCCGCGGGCGTGACCATCATCGAGAACCGCGGCCCCGACGAAATGCTTGGCATCCGAGCCGTGCGAACGGTCGATCTCGTACCCCCCGACAGCGCGCTTACGGCGGTTCCGTGGGGCGTGGCCGCTGATCCGATGACAGGCCGGATCTACGTGGCGGACTGGACAGGGCAGAGAGTCGTGGCATTCGACGCTTCGGGAACCTATGCGGGCACCTACGGACGCGAGGGAGACGGACCCGGGGAGTTCCGCAATCCCGCCGCCGTGTCCATGGACCCGTACGGGGCCCTCGCGGTGTGGGACACCGGCCGGCAGATCCTGAATCGCTGGTCGAGAGAGGGCAGGCCACGACGACGCTGCACGAAGTGCCGATGGAACTGGCGGTCATGGAGTTCGGCGGCGGGTCCTTTCCGGGACCCAGAGTGCTCGCTCCCTCGGTCATCTGGACGCACCGGGGAGACTCCATCTTCTTCCTGAACGGGCCGGGCTATCGCATCGACAAGCATGCCGGCGGCTCGGTGGTGTCGAGCATCAGACGGTCCGTGGACCCGATCGACGTCACGCGACAGATGGCCGTGCGAGGCGCGGAGTTCGGCCCCGGTCCCTATGGGATGTTCATGCGGCGCTTCGGGCTGGAGGCGGAGGACATCGTGGCCGCGGTCGGATACGAGGAGCAGGTCTCGCCGGTGCTGAGCATGGTCGCAGCTCCCGGAGGCCGGCTGTGGGTGACGCGCAGTACGGACGGAATGACGCCCCGCATCGTCGACATCCTCGATTCCTCCGGAGGATACGCGGGCTCGTTCGAGCTGCCCGGAGTTCCCGTTGCGTTCATCTCCGACTCGATCTTCGCGGGTCTTCGCCTGGAGGAAACCGGCGAGCCAATCGTGTCGCTATATCGTCTGACCGATGCGGATTCCGATCGGGAGCCGACGACGGAGAGCGGTGCGGCCGCGAACCCGCCGGTCCCGACATCGTCCGGATTCCGCGAGTTTCGCGACTGCCTGGAATGCCCCGTGATGGTCGAACTGCCTCCGGGCGAGTACGTGATGGGACGGGGCGCGCACGAGGAGCCGGATCCCGGGAACCCACCTCCGCCCGAGTGGCTGGTGGAGGCGCAGAACCCGCCCACCGAGGTGCGGATCGCGTATCCCTTCGCCATCGGCAAACATGAAGTGACGTTCGGGGAATGGGACCTCTGCGTCGACGCCGGAGGATGCACGTATGTGCCGGGCGACAACGGCTGGGGGCGCGGCGACCGGCCGGTGATCAACCTCGCCCGTCCCGATGTCGACCAGTACGTCACATGGATCAGCGAGCGCACGGGCCAGGCCTACCGCCTGCCCAGCGAGGCGGAGTGGGAATACGCCGCGCGCGGCGGCACCACGACAACCCGCTATTGGGGGGATGGGCCCGGCGCCGGCATGCTCACCTGTGAAGGCTGCCCGGGCCGCCGATGGGAACACAGGAACACAACTCCCGCAGGATCGTTCCCGGCCAACCCGTTCGGGCTCCACGACACAATCGGAAACGTGACGGAATGGGTCGCGGACTGCTGGAATGCCACTCACGAAGGGAATCCCGGCGACGGCTCCGCGAGGACGGAAAATTCTCCATGGTGGCAGGACGGCGCTTGTGAACGGCCTGTCAAGCGGGGCAGCAGTTGGTCATCCTATTCGTGGTCAGTAACAGCCGCGTTCCGGGAGTTCTACCATCCGGGCCCCTGGAACGAGCGCGAGACCATGACCGGCTTCCGGCTGGTCCGGCTCATCGCATCGGATCCGGCGGAGGCGCCGACCCTCGAATCGCATTCCCGGAGGCAAGATCAGCCATGAGCAAGCCAGACCCCCCCGGCGACCAGGAATTCGACGCGCAGGGCTTCGCCCGGGGAATCCACGAGTTGCTGGTCCTCGCCGCCCTGCGGGAGGAGCCCAGGCACGGCTACCAGATCGCCCTGGATGTGGAGGCGCAGAGCAACGGAGTCTTCCGGTTCCGGCACGGCACCCTGTATCCGCTCCTGCACCGGATGGAGGCGAACGGGCTCATCCAGGGCCGCTGGTCGAGCGGGGCAGGCCGGAGGAAGAAGGTCTACTCGCTCACCGACACCGGTCGCAGGCACCTCAGTGGGGAAGCGGACCGGGTTGAGGATATTCTGGCCGGGCTCATGCGGATGCTTCGGCGCGCACGGGAGCTCCCGGCGTGAACGCGTTTCAACCGACGCTGCGCAGGCTGGACCGGGACCTGACCGTGCCCATTCCGAACCGCCTCAGGATCCTGCGCGAACTCGAGTTCGATCTCGAGGCCCTCTCCGGCGAACTCGAAGCCCGAGGCGTGCCGCCGGAGCAGGCTCGCGCCCGTGCGCTGGACGCCCTCGTGCCGGACGGGGCGACGCTCCGCGAACTCGACCGGCTGCACGCCTCCCACTACCGCCGGCTCACCCGGCACTTCAGCCCCGGCCGCCTGCGTACCATCGAACGGTCGGCGCTGGCCCTCGCCACCGCGGTCGTGCTCTTCGCGGAGACCTTCCTGCTGCTGCGGGCCGACTGGCTCCGTCATGCATCGCCCTTCCTGTGGCCGGTTCTCGGGCTGGGCACACTCCTTTTCGCAGCCATCGCCACGCTCGCGTTCAGGCTGTGGGTCAAGCGCGACCACCAGGATCCGGCAGCGAACCTCCGCGTCATCCTGTTCCTGTCCGGCCTGACGCTCGCCACCGGCATCTTCGGCGCCCTTGCCGACCTCTTACGGCTCGCCGGGGTTCTGCAGGCCGAGCCCGGACTGGCCGGATCGCTCCTGCTCGAATGGCTGCCCGCGAGCAGCGTCCTGCTCTCGTTCTCGCTCCTCCTGGCCCTCGCCGGAGGGCTGGCCTGGTTCATTCCGGCACACTGGCTCGCACTCGTTTCCGGGGCACACGCGGAGCTGCTGGGCCATCCCTTGCCGAACGCTCGCCCCGGGGCGCCGCGGTCGCTCGACCCTGCGCGTCCACACCAACCCGCATCCCTGGGAGAATCATCATGACCGCGATGGAAGCCTTCGAAGCCCTCGGCGTCATCCGCTGGCCGCTCACCTTCTCGCTGCTGGTGGTCGTCGCCCTCGCACTTTGGTCGCTCGCGCTGGTGCGGCGCAGTGCCATGCCGGGCCGGCACGCCAAGGCCTGGATCGACGCCATCCTGTTCTGGGGAGGGTTCGCGGCCATCAGCGGCGTGCTGGGCTCGCTGATCGGCATCATCATCACCTTCCAGTTCATCGAGTTGGCCGGCGAGGTCCGGGCGGCGCTGGTGGCGGGAGGCATCAAGGTCGCGCTCCTCAGCGCGGCGCTCGGCACCCTGATCCTGGCCGTCGCTTCACTTCTCTGGTTCGGGCTGCAGTTGCGCTGGCGCATGCTGGTCGCCCAACACGCCGACATCCCCGCATGAAGCGCGGGCGAATTCGGAGGGCTGTGGCGAGAAGGCTACCCGGATGGAAGACGCGCCCGGCTTTCCCGGAAAGACGCCCTACCGCGAAAACAGGTACGTGACCTTGACGATCAGTTGCCGCTCGCGGAAGGACGCGAACTCGTTGTAACGGCCGAACTCATCGTAGTCGTTCCGGCGCAGTTCGTCGTAGACGATGTAGATGTCGCTCCCCGGCCGGTAGATGTAGTTGAAGCGGGCCGCGGTGCTCCACTGGTCGGTGAGCGAGTTGTACTGCGTCACGGTGCGCAGCGTCATCGTCGGGGAGAGCGCGTAGTCGACGCGGAACGAGGCGATGTCGGCGCTGAAGTCACCCCCCGGCAGTCTCACGTCGTTGCGCGTGAACGCCCCCTCGGCGGCCAACTGGCTGGTCAGCCTGAAGCCCGCGCTCGCGCTGTAGTCGGTGCGGTCGCCGTCGAAGAAGGTCTGCGGAGAGTAGTAGACGGTCCCGTAGAGCCGGCGCGACGGGTCGCTGTTGAACGAGAAGCGCCAGTCGCCGAAGCGGTGGGTGCCCGGCTCCACGACAACGTCCGGCCGCACGTGGAAGGGCTGGTCGAGCACCTCCAGGTTGGCGTTGTACCAGATGTTGATGTAGGCGCCGTTCTGGAGCCTCGTCCCCAGCATGTGGTGGATGCGGCGCGTCACCAGCCGATTGTTCTGGTCGGTGGTGTAGGTGATGTTGACCATCGGGTCGAAGACGCGCACCCCGAAGCGGCCCGGCCGGGGATTGCGCTCCAGGTGGATCTTGCTGATGCGGATCCCGTTGCGCGGCAGGAAGCCTACCTCCGGGTTGAAGTTATCCTGGAAATCCGCGTACTCGCCGTAGACGTTCCAGTCCTCGTCCAGCCAGCCGAGGCGGATGTAGCCGGCGAGCTGGCCGTCGGTGATCCCGGTCGTCGAGGTCTTGGCGATGAAGCTGTTGACCAGGAAGGCCGGGTGCGGGGCCAGCGTCATGTCCGCGGCGAAGGTGCGGTTGATGTAGTGGCCGTCGCCCACGTGCTTGTTGATGACCAGCGCGCCCACCTTCGAGCGCGCCATGATGTCGCGGCTGTAGCGGGCCACGAAGAAGTTCTCGCCGTCGCGGCCTCCAATGCCCTGCCCCACGTCGCCGGGCAGGCCGTCGGTCTGGATGTCCATGATGGCGATGTTGTTGCGCCCGACCTTCCCCGTCAGCCGCGCGCCACCGAGGATGGGGATGGGGTCGCCCGTCCTGGACAAGCCGATGCGCCGGCTGAAGAACAGGTCGGCCACGCGCATGAAGGCGCTGTTGGTGCCGACGTTGAACTGTCCGGCGTTCTCCAGGAAAAACTCGCGTTTCTCCGGATAGAAGAGCGCGAAGCGGGTCAGGTTGACCTGCTCGTCGTCGACCTCCGCCTGGGCGAAGTCGGTGTTGTACGTGAGATCCAGGTTCAGCCCGGCCGACACCCCGTACTTGATGTCGAACCCGACTTCTCGCTGCCCGTCGTTCTCGACGACGCCCGCATCCGATATGCGCGCCGCCCCTCCGGAGACGAACGGCTTGACGCGCAGGTCCATGCCCCGGTTGAGCGACTCCAGCCCGGTGAGGCTGCCGGCCAGGCTCACGCGCGTGAGGGTGTAGGGCTTCGGGATACCCGCCCAGAACGCCTGCTCGTTCTTGCGGCGGATGTTGCGCATGAAGTTGATGCCCCACTCCTGGCGCTCCTCGTCCGGGAAGCGCAGGGTGACCATCGGAATTGCGATCTCCGCGGCCCAGCCGTCGTCGGTTCGGCGCGCGCCGACGTGCCAGACCCCGTCCCAGTCCTTGTTGATGTTGGTCGCCACCCCGAAGCCGCGCCGTCTTCCTCCCTCTCCCTCCTCGAAGACCTGCTGCTCCAGCTTCGCCCCAAGGGGGGTGGTGACGAACATGTAGGCGGAGCGGAAGTCCTTGAAGGTGTCGAGGATGATCTGGAAGTTGTCCTCCTCCAGGATTCGGTCGGAATCGCGGCGCATCTCCGTGGCGATGACGGCGTCCGGCTCCGAGTCGAAGGCCCGCACCCCGATGTAGAGGTTCTCCCCATCGTAAAGGATGCGGGCTTCCGTGCGCTCGGACGCCGGAGCTCCCTCGTCGGGTTCCTGTTGCACGAAGGCGTCAATGGCTTCGGCCGCCCTCCAGATCGGCTCGTCCAGGATCCCGTCCAGGACCGGCGCCACGTCCACGCGGGAGGCGGCGACGGTTTGCCCGTTCTGGCCATTCTGGCCGTTCTGGGCAGAGAGAGGCGCGACCGCCGCGACGGCCAAAAGGGCCGTGCTCGCCGCAGCATGAACGGCTCGGTTCATTCGCTGAATGCGGGAATGATCACGAGCCATTCGCCGAATCGCTACCAGGAACACAGAGGTTGCTCGCACGAGGAATCCTGTCTGGTGGAAAGGAAAAGCGCCGGGAGAAACCTATCTCCCGGCGCTCTCCGGGCGCCAGCCCGTCCGGTGCCCCCGGTTCCGCTAGCTGCCGCTGCCTCCCCGCGGGCGCGCGGTGCGCCCGGTCGAGCTGCCGGATCCGCCCCGGTAGCCGCCGGAGGACGCGCCGACCGACGAACCGCCGCTGCGGGACCCACCGGAGGACCACATGCCTCCGCCGTCGCTTCCCACCGCGGTGGACCTGCCGCGGTCGCCGCCGCGGACGTACCCGAGACCCCTGACCAGCCTGCCGCGCTGCTCGGCCGGGCGCTCGCTCACCTGAACCACTACCGGCCGGTACCCGATCCCGTAGTAACCCCCGTACCCGTACCCCCTCCGGTAGCCACCTGCGTAGGAGTACGGGTAATAGCTGTACCGATAGTGGGAATACCCGTACCCGTAGGGCCCATACCCGTCATAGTAGCCGAAGCCGAACGGGGAATAGTACCAGGGATCCGTGCGCACCCTGCGGCGGTCGCGATCCAGGTCCCGCTGGGCGATCGCCCGGCCCCGGCTGTCCTCTTCGCGGAGCCGGAAGCGCTGGGGATTCGCGACCGCGACCACGACGTCGATCACGTCTGGATCCACGCCCGCATCCGCGATCCGGATGAGGTGTTCCGCGTTCACGTTCAGGTCGGGCTCGCTCTCGACCAGCCAGGCCTGCACCGTTTCCGCGTGCAGCGTCTGGCCGGCCTCGATGATCGCGGCGATGGTCGGCGACGTGGTGGAGTACATGCGCGCGGCCCTGATCGCCATCTCCTGGTCGTCCCCGAGGCCGGCGTATCCGGCCTCCTGCGTCGCCATGATGCCCGCCATGCGATAGCGCTGCACCCAGGGCGTCACCTCGCCTTCGACCTCCACCGCGCTGACGTCCATCCACTCGGTGGGGTTCAACATGACCATCATGCCCGAGCCCTTCCGGGTCACCGTGCCGTCGCAGACGTGCTCGGAGCGGTGATACACCCGGTGGCCGTCCTGCGAGAAGCGCCAGGTGGTGGTTCCCTCGCACCCCTCCTGCGAGGCATCCACGGGCCGTGCATCGGCGCGCGCCACCTCGCGCGACACCACCTCGCCGTCGCGCACGGTCACGAACTCGGCCGAGAAGCGGTCTTCTCCGGGCACCACGCACAGGGTCGGCCTCTCCTCGGCATCCTGCTCGAGGGGCGTCCAGCATCCCGTAAAGGCCAGCCAGCTGCCGACCTCGGACTGTCCTTCAACGGGGACGGCGGCGACCACAAACAGCAACGCAGCGACCGAACATCGCCGGGCGGCAGCCGTCAGAGCTTCCTGATGTGCTTTCATGTTTCATCCCTCCGCTGACACCTTGCTCCCATTCGCGGACACCGCGGTCACCCGCTCAAGCGGATTCCAACTCCCGCGAGAATCTGGAAGCCGGACAGATCGATGTTCTCAAAACCCTCGAACGAACGATCCATGGGGCTGCTGGACCAAGAATAACGTCCTTCGGCCGTCAGCACGAATCGCGGGCCCAGCGCGTATTCGATGCCGCTGAAGACATGCACGAAGGGGGCGGTGCCGTCCGACACCAGCAGGTCGTTGAAGACGTCGAGCGTCTCGATGTCGACGAAGTCGCCGTCCTGCTCGAACTTGTACACGTTGCCGCCCGCCCCCGCTCCCACGTAGGGCACCAACTGCGACGGCACCCAGGCGAAGCGGCTCAGGCTGCGGCCGCGATCGCGCAGGTAGTAACGGGCGCTCACGGTAAAGGGAAGCCTGGCGTGAGTGGTGACCTGTTCGATCGGCTGGCCCCTGTTGTCTTCCCAGTCGCGGAACTCGGAGGGGGTCACGCTCTTCGCGTAGCCCACGCCCCCGACGAGTTCCAGCCTGTCGGAGAGCCGCACGCCGATGTCCACCGAGATGACCGGAGCGGCAAAGCTGCTCTTCTCCAGCGTGAGCAATTCGCTCGTGTAGCTGAAGATGTCGCTGTTCGCGCGGGGGATGTCGTACCCGGTGCGGAAGTTGAAGGTGGCGCCGGGACGGCTGAAGAGAAAACCTCTTCCTTCCTGCGCATGCAATGCGCACGGCAGCAACGCTCCGGCCGCAAGGACTACTGCAAGAAACGGCGACGCGGTCTGTCGATTCATGGAGGTCTCCCGGTAAGTTGGAAGCCGGGCCCGAGCGCTGCCACTTGCGCCTCCGGAACGTTCTCCTACACGATTCCCGGTCACGCGTTCGCCGCTCAGGCTCATCATGGTTCGCCGCTGGATGGGGGACCACGTTGCAAGCATCGTACCGAAGGAGTCACGCCATGAGACACGCCCGCACCTTTTCCTACGCGCTGACCTGCGTCGCCGCCGCCGGTATCGTGGCACTCTCCGCCTGTACCATCGAGTCGGCGAGCCAGGCCCCCGACATGTCGGGCGAGGCGCCCATTTTCGAGGTCGATCCGCTCTGGCCCAAGCCGCTGCCCAACCACTGGATCCTGGGCTCGACCATCGGCGTGGGGGTCGATTCGCGCGACCACGTCTTCATCATCCACCGCCAGACCACGTTCAGCGAGGTCAACGAGATCGGCGCCACCCTCGACCCGCCCACCAGCGAATGCTGCGTGCCCGCGCCCAACGTGCTCGAGTTCGACCCCGAGGGGAACCTGGTCAACTCCTGGGGCGGCCCCGGCGAGGGCTACGACTGGCCCACCTCGAACCACGGCCTCAGCGTGGACCACCACGACAACATCTGGATCGGAGGCAACGGCGAGTTCGACGCCCAGTTGCTCAAGTTCTCCCGCGACGGCGAGTTCCTGATGCAGGTGGGGGTGGCCGAGGCCCAGCCCAACAGCAACTCCACGGAGCACTTCTCGAAGGTGGCGAAGATTTCCTTCGACGGGATGACCGACGAGGCCTTCGTCGCCGACGGCTACGGCAACCGCCGGGTGGTGGTCCTCGACTCCAACACCGGCGAGTTCAAGCGCTACTGGGGCGCCTACGGCAACGAGCCCAGCGACGAGCTGGTACCCTCGCACACGCCCGACGGCCCGCCACAGCAACAGTTCCGCACGCCGGTGCACTGTGCCGACCCCTCGGCGGACGGGCTGGTCTACGTCTGCGACCGCGCCGGCAACCGCATCCAGGTCTTCCAGAGCGACGGCACCTTCGTGCGCGAAGCTTTCATCGCCAACGCAACTCTCGGTGGGGGATCGGTGTGGGACATCACCTTCTCGCGCGATCCCGGGCAGCGCTTCCTGTACGTGGCCGACGGGATGAACAAGGTGGTCCACGTGCTGGACCGGGAGAGCCTCGAGGTCCTCACCAGCTTCGGCGGCGGCGGCCGCCAGCCGGGCCAGTTCTACGGCGTGCACAGCGTCGCCACCGACTCGCAGGGCAACCTCTACACCACCGAGACCTACGAGGGCAAGCGGCTGCAGAAGTTCGTCTTCATGGGGACCGGGCCGGTGACCGCGGAGCACCAGGGGGCGCTCTGGCCGCGGAGCGGAGGTGAGTAGGTCCCCGTATAGCGAGGGCTCCACACGATGAATTGGCGCAGGCCCGGGGGCCTCTCCCGGGCCGTTTGCCCCCCGGCGCTGGCCGCCCTGCTGGTCGCCGTGCCCGCTACGGGCCAGACTCCCGTGCCGGAGATGCGCGCGACCGCCACCCCCGTGCCCCGTCCGCCCACCATCGACGGGGTGCTCGACGAACCGTTCTGGGCGATGATCGAGCCGGTCACCGACTTCCGCCAGCGCGACCCGGTCGACGGCGCACCCGGCAGCGAGCCCACCGAGGTGCGCATCGGTTACGACGCCAACGCCCTCTACTTCGGCTTCGTCTTCCACGACTCCGAGCCCTCGCTCATCCGGCGCAGCATCCTGCACCGGGGCGGGCGCATCGACAAGGACGACCGCGTGATCGTCGCGCTGGACACGTACCACGACCGCCGCAACGCCTACATCTTCGAGGTCGGCGCGCTGGGGACGCAGGACGACGCCCTCATCTCCGACGAGAGCATGACGCTGGACGACTGGAACTGGGACGGGGTCTTCACCAGCGAGACCAGGGTGACCGAGGACGGCTGGGTGCTCGAGCTCGAGATCCCCTTCACCACCATCCGCTTCCCGGACGTGGACGAGCCCACCATGGGCATCGCCTTCATGCGCTCGATCCGGCGCAAGAACGAGAGCGTGTTCTGGCCTCACATCGGGCAGGAGTACCGCTCGGGCATCTCGCAGGTGTCGCGCTACGCCACCCTCGACGGACTGAGCGGCCTCAGGCGCGGGCGCTACGCCGAGGTGAAACCGTTCGCCACCGCCGGAACGCAGCGCATGGCGGGGGACGCGAGCTTCGAAGGGCAGACCGACATCGGCGTCGATGTCAAGTACGCGCTGACCTCGAACCTCACCTTCGACCTCACCTGGAACACCGACTTCGCGCAGGTGGAGTCGGACAACGTTCAGATCAACCTCACCCGCTTCGATCTCTTCTATCCCGAGAAGCGCGAGTTCTTCCTGGAGCGGGCGGGACTGTTCCAGTTCGGGACGCCGCGGCAGACGGAGGTCTTCTTCAGCCGGCGAGTCGGCCTCCGGGGCGACATCGTTGGCGGCGGACGGCTGACTGGCCAGGCGGGACCGCTTTCCATCGGGGCGCTGGCGCTGCGCACGCGCGGGTACTCGGACGATGCGGTTGCCCTGCCGGCTGCGTGGAACTCGGTAGTGCGGCTGCGGACGGATCTGCGGCCGCGCACGACACTGGGCGGGATCATCACCACCCTGGACCACGAGAACGGCTGGGACCGGTCGGCCGGGCTCGACTTCTCCAGTCGCTTCTGGAGCAGCAGCTCCTTCAACGTGTGGGCGGCGCGGGTCTGGAATCCGGATCTCTTCCCCTACGCGACGGGGGCCGCGGGATCAACCGGGGGTTCGGTGTCGCCTGGATCCGCGGATCCCCGGGAGGCGGGCAGCGCCAACGCCACCTCCGCCGAATTGGTGCTCCAGAACGACCGATACGCATTCGTCGTTTCGCGCCTTCTCATCGACGAGAGCTTCGCCCCGGCTCTGGGCTTCGTGCCCCGCACCGACCAGGACCGCTGGGGAGGATATGTCGCGTTCACCCCCCGTTTCGAGTCCAGCGCGTGGGCCCGCCAGCTGTCGCTGGAGGTGAAGGGCGACCACGTCCGGAGCCGGGAAGGGGCCAAGCAGACGCACGTCCTGGGAACAGGAGCCCGGCTCACCCTCGAGAGCGGGGAGTTCGCCAACATCGGCTTCAGCGAGCGCTTCGAGAGGCTGGAGCTTCCGGCGCACATCAGGGGACGCCGGCTGGCCACGGGCGACTATCGGTTCCGGCGTTTCACCGCGGCCATGCGCTCCAACGACAGCCGCACCTTCTCCGGCGTGCTGCAGGGATCGATCGGCGACTTCTGGTCCGGGACGCGGACCGAGATCGGGGGGGGCGCCACCTGGATCACCGGCCCGCACCTCACCATCGGCGGAAGATACGCATGGAACGGCGTCTCGCTACCGGTGGAGGACGGGGATTTCTCGACCCACCTGGTGAGCGCCAACATCCAGGGCGCGGTGAGCCGCAAGCTCTTCGCCAACGCGCTGGTCCAGTGGGACAATCACTCCCGCGAGCTGCAGGCCAACATCCGCATCGACTGGATCCACACCCCCGGCAGCGACCTCTTCGTGGTCATCGACACCGGCTACCTGACGGGCGACCTGTTCGACCCGCGCGAGCCGCGCTGGCAGCGCCGCACGGGCGTGGTGAAGCTGACGTACCTCATGGCGTTCTGAAGGAGGGCCCATGCAGACTCCGTACACGAACGAAACCGCGCTCGAGCACGCACGCCGACTCGCCGAAGTGGTCGGGCTCGCCGAGAACCAACTGCCCACCACCGTCTTTGCCGACGTGCTGAACGGGCTCGCCGAGTGCGAGGCGATCCTGGCCCGGATGCCGCAGCAGGAAACGCCTCCCCCGGTCACGAAGCATGTGCCGGAGTGGCTGCCATGAGCGCCGGCGGCGGGACGGCACTCACGCGCCGAAGCTTCGTGAAGGGCGCGGCCGCGGCCGCCGCCGCGCCGTGGGTGCCCATGTCGCGGCAGCCGCGCTGGACCATCCCGCCCGTCGAACCGCAGGACGTCCCGCTCTACGACCTGGAGGTGTGGCAGGCGGCCGATCTGATCCGCCGGCGAATCGTATCTCCCGTCGAGCTGGCCGAGGCGACCCTCGAACGCATCGCGGAGACCGAGCCGCAGATCGAGACCTTCGTGAACCAGTACCCGGCCGACGAGATCATGGCCCAGGCGGAAGCCGCCGAGGACGAGATCGCCGCCGGGCGTTACCTCGGACCCCTGCACGGCATCACCGTGGGGCTGAAGGACATCTACCTGACGGAGGGCAAGGTCACCGAGGGCAACTCCGGTCTCTACAGGGGCTTCACCCCCTCCTTCGATGCGACCTCCGTGGCAAGGCTCAAGGCGGCGGGAGCCGTCATCGTGGGCAAGGTGGGCACCGCCGAACTGGCCACTGCGAATCAATGGCCTGCGAAAAACCCATGGGACTTCGATCGGGTTGCCGGCGGATCCAGCACGGGCTCCGCGACGGGTGTCGCGGCGTCGCAGTTCATGGTGGGAATGGGCACCTGCACCGGCGGTTCAATCCGCGGTCCGGCCGCCAACTGCGGCATCACAGGGCTCAAGCCCACCTATGGAGCCATCAGCCTGCACGGGGTCCTCCCCCTCGCGTGGTCCATGGACCACCCCGGCCCGATGGTGCACAGCGCCCGGGATGCGGCGCTGGTGCTGGACGCGGTGGGTGGCGAAGACCCGCTGGACCCGCACACCCGCAAGGTGGCCCGCTACCGGACCTCCGAGGCGCTCTTCCGGGAGCCCCGGCCCAACCCCCTCGAGCGGGTGGTGGTGGGCGTCCCCGCGGAAGACGACTTCCTCATGGGCGTGCCCAACGACGAGCAACTGGATGCCTTCCGGGAAGCGGTGGAGGTCATGAGATCATTGGGGGCCACGGTCCGAACCGTGCGCACCAACGTGCTCTTCCCCGGACTCACGAGCCTGAGCTCGTTCTACCTGATCATCCGAAGCGCGGAGGTGGGAGCGTATCAGCGGCACAACCTGCTGACCCAGCCCGACAACATGTCCGAGGCCTACCGTTCGCGGGTCGCTTCGGGCGTGCTGATGCCGGGGCACGCCTACGTACAAGCTCAGCGGGTGCGCCGGCACTGGCGCGACCGGTTCCTCACCGTCTTCGATGAATGCGACGTGCTCATTCACCCGGCGGACGACATCGCCGGACTGGTCGAGGGCGAGGATCCCCCGCGTCCCCGGGAGTCGACCGGAAGCAAGACCAATATGTGGAACCTGTCGGGAGCCCCGGCCGTCGCCATCCCCACCGGGTTCTCCGAGGTGGAGGGAATGCCGCTGTCGATGCAGGTGGCGGCCGCTCCCGGGCGGGATGAGATTGCGCTCATCGTCGCGGACGCGTTCCAGCAGGCGACCGAACACCACAGGGCGCGGCCGGCGCTGTAGGAAGGTCCCTGCCGGCTACGGCGGACACGTCGCGCCTCTGCTGCCATGCTCTATGCTGTCCAACCATGTCTGGAATGCCTGGTTGGCTGGAGCGCACAGCCGGGTGCCGCCCCAATAGAAGTTCCGGAGCGGAACCGCGGTCAATTCCTGGGGAAGCGGGCCCGACAGGGGATTCAACATCAGATGCAGATTCCTGAGCCTGGTCAGCTTGCCGAATTCCGAGGGAACCTCCCCGGTGAGACGGTTGCTGGCGAGCCGGAGTTCCTCAAGTTGCGTGAGATTGCCAAGCTCACGCGGGATTGAACCCGTGAGCCCGGCTCCACTCAGATACATCTGCCTGAGCTGCGTGAGATTGCCAAGTTCGGGCGGAACTAGATAGCTCGTGTCCCGTGCAGTCCAGCAGAGTACATCATGTCATCCATAACACGTTATTAGACAGATACTTCCAAGACTACATCCGGGTTGCATCGTCCCTTGCCGTCCGCTGACATCCCGTGTATTCTTCCTTGTAGAGTGATTTGGCATGTGATACACAACCACGGAAGGAACCCGCATGACGAAGCGACCCAGGACGCTCACCGCCGCCTTCGTTCGGACGGTCGGCCGCCCCGGCGTTTACGGCGACGGACGGGGCGGGCGAGGGCTGAGCCTCCGGGTGTACCGGACGGCCAACGGGAGGATTACCAAGACATGGCGGCAGCGCGTCAGGATCGACGGGCGGCTCACCTCGATCGGCCTCGGGCCGTACCCCGAGGTCACACTCGCCGATGCCCGGGAAAAGGCGCTGGACAACAGCCGGAGGGTCCGCAGGGGCCAAGACCCGCGCGGGCGCGGCGTCCCGACGTTCGCCGAGGCCGCGCGGCGGACCATCGAGCTTCACCGCGATTCGTGGAAGGCCGGGAGCCCGCTGCCCCAGCAGTGGGAGTCCACTTTCCGTCTTCACGCCGCCCCGCTCCTCGACAAGCGGGTGGACCGGATCACGAGCGCGGACGTGCTGGCGTGCCTTGGCCCGATCTGGAACTCGATGCCCACCGCCGCGCGGAAGGCCAAGCACCGGATCACCGCCGTGTTCCGGTGGAGCATCGGGCGCAACTACCGCCGGGACAACCCGGTGGACAGGGCCGTGGCGGCCTTGCCGAAGCCGAACGGCGGCACGGCGGGCCATCACCGCGCCCTGCCGCATCGCGAGATTGCGGCGGCGCTCCGGTCCATCCGTCGCGTGGGGGACGGGAGTCCGGCTGCGCTGTGCGCTGAACTGATCGTCCTGACCGCCGTGCGTCCGGGCGAGGCTCGGGGCGCGTTTTGGGATGAGATCGACATGGACGCGGCGAGGTGGACGATTCCGGCCGAGAGGATGAAGGCGGGCCGTGAGTTCGCCGTTCCGCTCAGCACGGGCGCGCTGGACGTGCTGAGAGAGGCGCGCGCATGGTCGGAAAAGTCGCCGCTGGTGTTCCCGTCGCGGACCGGCAGAACGCTTGCGCCGAAGACGGTGTCGCGGTTGCTCCAGATCGCCGGGGTGGACTCGACGCTTCACGGCTTCCGGTCGAGCGCGCGGTCGTGGATGGCCGAGACGGGTGTCCCCGCCGAGGTCGCGGAGGCCTGCCTCGCCCACGTTCCCAAGAGCCGAGTCGTCCAAGCGTATCAGCGCTCCGACCTGCTGGAGCGCCGTGCCGAGGTCATGCAGGCGTGGAGTAGCTACGTCACGCGGGGATAGGCCGCCGACCTGCCGCCGCTTCTTCCACGGCCCTCGGGAGCCGTTTCCGCACGTTTCGCGCGCCTTTCGGGAAATCTACGGGCCGCACAATCGCCTCAGATCGACGATCTCCGGTCTCCGAGGGGTAAGGGTAGGGCCAAAAAGAGGCCCAGGCGCTCCAAATCGTCGGCGTTGACCTCGACGCTGTACGGATTCCGGTCGAGCACCCGGTCGTGGATCGCCGAGTCCGGCGTCCGACTTACTGACCACGCCTCGGTGAGTTGCAGGATCCAGATTGCGACAGCAAGCCCAGTCGGACCGGGCCTCGTCGGACCGGCTTCCATGCCTCTGGACGATCACCCTTCGGTTCGCCAAGGGGGCGTCCCGCCGCGCCGCTGGCGGAGCTCGTCCGGGGCTCTGACACGTTATGACACAACATGATACATCATAAGCACTTAGCTAATTCGCTAGGGGGTTGACGTGCTTGCGGACGTTCGTTCAGCGTTCGGGCATGGAGACGCTGGAAGGACAGTTCATTTCGCGCGTCGGCGCGTTTCTCGGGGACTCGGGGGTGAGCCCGACGGCGTTCGGCATGAAGGCGGTGGGCGACCCGAACTTCATGCGCCAGATCGGCCGGGGCCGCTCGCCGTCGCTCGGGACGGCGGACCGGATTCTCGCGTTCATCGCCGAGCACGACGGGGCATCGGGAGGTGGACGCGATCCTCCGAGAAGGCCCTGACACCCGGAGACCGACGAGAACGCTGAGAACAACGAGGAGCAGGACGATGACCGACCCGAGAAATGAGAGAACGAACCCTCCGACCCGCTTCCTGCGGCTGCCCGAGGTGATGGCGCGCACGGGCCTGTCGCGGAGCACGATCTATGTCCGGTTGGCCGCGGGGCGCTTCCCCCGGCCGGTCGCCCTGGGCGGGCGCGCCGTGGGCTGGATCGAGGCCGAGATCGAGGAGTGGGTCGCCGAGCGGATCGCCGAGAGCCGGTTCGACGGCGAGCGGGCCGGTGAGCGCGTCGAGGCCGCGCAACGGATTCCCGAAGCCGGTTGGCGGGCGGCTGAAGCTCGCCCGGTGCGGTGATGCGGCGCGCTTCGCGGCAGCCGAGGAACAGCTTGTCGGGCGCGTCTTTGATCGGGCAGTATCCATCTCGCAAGCGGACGCCCGTTTTCCTCGAAGCGACCGGCCTCGCAG
>VXNP01000005.1 GCA_009840525.1 Gammaproteobacteria bacterium | reverse complement strand
CCCCCCCCCCGCCCGCCGCCCCCCCCCCCCGCCCCCCCCCCCCCCCCCCCCCCCCGAAGGTGAGCAGGATGATGAGCAGGGGCACGAGGTGCTGCAGCACCTGCGCCGCCGTCAGGGCCCCGATGCGCTGGGCCGCGGTCGCGTCCTGGGCCGGACGCAGAAGGAAGTCGTTCTGCCGGTGGGCTTCGAGCCAAACCGAGGTACCGGTGTAGGGATCGACGCCCTCATCGACGAAGGACAGCGCCAGACGTGGCTTGAAGGCGTAGACGCCGTAATGGGCGGCCGAATGGGGATTTTTCTCGCCCTGCGATTCCCAGTGATCCCGGGCAGTGGCCTGCGCGGCCGCGTGCTCCTGCTGCGCGTTTCGTGCCTGAACCCATCCGTGGCCCAGCGAAACCAGCAGCAGCGCGCCCACCAGCACCGAGCACCAGCGGAAACGCCCGTCGCGGAGGACGTCGGTGAACTCCTTGCGTACGATGTGCTTCATCGTCGGTATCTCCTAATCGTGCATGTGCTTCAGATAGATGCGCTCGAGATCCGCGTGGCCGATCTCTTCCGTGCCCAACTCCGTGACCAGACGCCCGTAGCGCATGATGCCCACGCGCGTCCCCGTCTCCTTGGCACGAAACAGATCGTGGGTCGCCATGAGCACCGCGACGCCGCGATCCTTCAGCCGTTCGATCAGCTCGGAGAACTCGTTCGAGGCCTGCGGGTCGAGGCCGGAGGTGGGCTCGTCGAGCAGCAGCGCGTCGGCCTCCTTGGCGATGGCGATGGCGATGCCGACCTTCTGCCGCATGCCCTTGGAGTACTCGGACACGCGTTGATCGACCGCGGGGCGCTCGAGCCCTGCCTCGACCAGGATGTCGGTGAGCCGCGCCTGGGTCAGGGCTCCCTTCCCGCCCAATGCCGCGAAGTATTCCAGATTCTCCAGACCGGTCAGGTTGCGGTAAAGCATGACCTGTTCCGGGATGTAGGCGATGCGCTGCTTGGTCTCGCGGTCGTGGGTGGACACGTCCAGGCCGGCGATGAGCGCCTGTCCGGCTGTGGGCGCCACGAATCCCAGGAAGAGGTTGATGGTGGTGGTCTTGCCCGCCCCGTTGGGACCCAGGAGGCAATAGACCTCGCCGGGCGCGATGGCCAGGTCGAGGGCGTCGAGGGCGCGCGTGGCGCCATAGTTCTTGCTGAGCCCGCGGGCCTCCAGAAGGGGCGCGCGCCCATTTCCCAATTCGGCGGCGTGCCGAGACTCGGGCGTATTCATGTGTTCCATCTCTCGGGTTGGGTGCGCCGTTGCAGGCGCAGCCATCAACAGGGGTCCGCCGGCGCGGGGGTCGGCGGAGGGGCTCTGCTAGAGAGAGATGTTGAGCGGAGGGGCGCGGCTGCGCCGTGGGGCGAGATGGACGATCGCGGGAGCGAACCGGCGCCCGGGAAGCGCGGGAGTCCGCAGCAGATTCGATCCTGCGAGGATCGGGGTACCCGGGACGATGGTCGACCCGGGGTTGTGGACGACCTGGCACACGGCACACGCGCCCGGCGAATCGGGTCCGTCGTCGTGCGCGTGGGAACTCTCTATGGCCTGGACGAGGAGCAGGGAGAGGATGACCGCCATTCCGGTCATCGCGCGCACGCGCTCCCGCGACCCTGCAAGATCGAACAGGTGCGCCATCGCTGGTTCCTCCACCTCGCGGACTGCCCACCGCCCACTCTCGGCGCCCCCGGGACAACCCGGGGACAAGTCGAGCGCTACCCTAGCGGGCGCATCGAGGGAGGTCAAGAGTGTGCCGGGCGCGCCGCGGTTGCCCCGACCTCACCCGAACCCGTTACATTGGTTCAGGCCCCGGCCGGTTCCCCAGGAAGACAGGACGACCATGACTGCTGCCGCCGCCATCCTGCTTGCCGCTTCTGCCCTGCACGCCCACGGCGCGCCCCAGGAGACCCTCTCCACCGGCCCCTCGCACGCGGGCCACACCGATGCCGTCATCTTCCGACACTCCCACGACGGGCCGCACGGCGAAGACCTGCTCCGCATCGAACAGATGATCCGCTGCACCTGCAGCTGCAACCTGGACACCCATATCTGCCAGTACCAGATGCAGTGCAGCGTATCCCCCGGCTTTACGCAGCGCATCCTGGCGGCGCTGGAGGCAGGCGAGTCCGAGGAGGTCATTCTGGCCGGCTTCGTCGCCGACTTCGGCACGGACATCATCAGCTCGCCGCCGATGGAGGGCTTCAACTGGGTAGGCTACGTCATGCCGTGGGTCGCGGTGGCCTTCTCCGGCATCCTCATCGGGTTCTTCGTGCGCCGGAACGTGGCACACGGGCGGGAGCGCGCGCCGGTCGTGGACTCGGACATCTCCGACACCGACTGGGACCGACTGCGGAAGGAAATGAAGGCGCTCGAGAAGGAAGACTGGTAGGCCGCCGAAGCCCTGACGACCTGATAGCCCGACGGCCCGACGAATACCCCCGGACCCCGGAATCCTGATGGCCGAACCGCAGAGCTACGCCAATCACGCCAAGCGCCCCCCGGTGCCGTTTCTCGCGGCCTGGTTCGCCGCGACGGCCGCGGCCGCGAGCTTCCTCTTCGGCCTTTTCATCGACTTCAGCGTCGAGACCCTGGCGCTGTTCCTCACTGCCGGCGCGGTCTCGGTTGGCATCCCCCTCGCACGCCGCTTCGCCCTGGGCGTGCAGGACCGGGTGATCCGCCTCGAGGAGCGCCTGCGCATGGAGAGACTCCTTCCGGATGACCTGAAAGGCCGCATCGAGGACCTGACGACGGATCAGTTGATCGGGCTGCGCTTCGCTTCCGACGCTGAGCTGTCCGGTCTGGTGCGGCGGGTTCTCGACGGCGAGCTCACGGAGCGAAAGGAGATCAAGCAGGCCGTGGAGAACTGGCGGGCCGACCACCAGCGCATCTGATCCGCGAATCGCCGTGAGCTGTTCCCAGTGCTGCGGGCTTGAACGCCAGTTCGACGATTCGCACGCGCGCAAGAACCTGCGCAGGTTCCGCCGCAAGGGCCCGGCCAGAGCCACGCGCTGGCTGCTGGGGGCCGTAGCGCAGGACGGCGTCGAGGGCCGCACCTTCATCGACGTCGGCGGGGGAATCGGGGCCATTCAGCACGAGCTGATGGCGCGCGGGGCGGCCGGAGGAACCCACTCCGACGCGGCTCCGGCGTTCCTGCGCGCGGCGCGATCCGAGGCCGAGGCCCGGGGCTATGCCGAACGCATTCGTTACGTCGACGGCGACTTCGTCGAGCGGGCGCGCGAACTGCCCGCGGCCGACTTGGTGACCCTGGACCGGGTGGTCTGCTGCTATCCCGACATGCCGGCCCTGCTGGGCGCGGCGGCACCCCTGGCGAAGCGGGTCCTCGGGCTGGTGATGCCGCGTGGCGGACCACTGGCACGCTTCGGCGTCGGGCTGGTGAACTTCATCCAGCGCCTCAGGCGGCATCCGTTCCGGGTGTTCGCCCACGAACCTTCCGCGGTGGAGGCGGTGGTGGAGAGCTACGGACTCGTGAAGCGATTCGAGCGCGCCAGCGTGGTCTGGCGGGTGTTGGTCTTCACCAGGCCAGAGGCCGGTCGGCCCTGAGCTTCAGGCGCAGGCTGTTCAGCACCACGCTGACGCTCGAGAAGGCCATCGCCAGTGCCGCCAGAACGGGGTGGAGCATGCTGCTGGCGGCCGCCACCGGAATGAGCGCCACGTTGTAACCGAAGGCCCAGAAGAGATTCTGGCGGATGGTTCGCATGGTCGCGCGCGATAAGTGGATGGCCTCGTGCACGCCCGCCAGGTCGCCGCCCATCAGGGTGATGTCGGCGCTTTCGATGGCCACGTCGGTGCCCGTTCCAATGGCGATGCCGACATCCGCGCGGGCCAGCGCGGGAGCGTCGTTGATGCCGTCGCCCACCATGGCGACGCGCCCGCCCACTTCCTCTCTGAGGGCGTTTACCACCTCGGCCTTCTCGCGCGGCGGGACGCCGGCACGCACCCCGCGGATGCCGGCTTCGTCGGCGATGGCGGCGGCGGTGGCCGCGTTGTCGCCGGTGACCATGACCACCCGCATGCGCTTTCGCAGTGTTTCGATCGCGTCGCGGGCGCCCGGCTTGAGTTCGTCCGCAATGGCGATCAGGCCGATCGCGCGCCCGTCGACCGCGACCCACACCACCGTGTGCGCCTCCGCCTCCAGGCGCTCCGCCTGAGTCGCCAGGTCCTGCCCGAGACTGCCGAGGATGCCCGCGAACCGCCTCTTCCCCACGACCACACGGTGATAGCTCACGGTGGCCGCCACCCCCGACCCCGGAACGGCTTCAAAGTCGCGCGGACGTTCCAGTTCGATTCCGCGCGCCTCTGCCTCTCGCACAACCGCGCGCGCAAGCGGATGCTCGCTGCCCCACTCGGCGGAGCCCGCCATCCCGAGGATCCTGCGCGGGTCACTGCCCACCACCGCGCGCACTGCGGGCTCGCCCCTGGTAATGGTGCCGGTCTTGTCGAGCACCACCACCTTCAGTTGTCGGGCGAGCTCGAGCGCTTCGCTGTTCCTGAACAGGATGCCCTTCCCCGCCCCCACCCCCATCCCGACCATCACGGCCGTGGGGGTCGCCAGCCCCAGGGCGCACGGGCAGGCGATCACCAGCACCGCCACCGTGCGGATCAACGCGGCCGGCAGACCGGCGCCCGCGGCCATCCACCACACCAGGAAGGTCCCCGCCGCGATCACGATCACGATCGGCACGAAGATCCCCGCCACCCGGTCTGCCAGCCGCTGCACGGGCGCCTTGCTGCCCTGGGCCTCGCGCACCAGGCGCACGATCCCCGCCAGGGCGGTGTCGGCGCCCACCCGGGTCGCGCGCACCTGCAGCAGACCCTCGTGGTTGAGGGTGCCGCCGATCACCTCCGCCCCCGGCGCCTTTTCCACCGGGAGGCTCTCGCCGGTGAAGGTGCTCTCGTCCACCGAGGAGCGCCCGTCGAGCACGACGCCGTCGACCGGAATCCGCTCGCCGGGGCGCACCAGCACGATCTGGCGCACCTGTACCTGGTCGAGCGGCACCTCCCGCTCCTCCCCATCCGCGAGAAGGGTGGCGGTGCGCGGCCGGAGCGCCATCATGCGGCGAATGGCGTCGCCGGTCTGGCCTCTGGCGCGGACTTCCAGCCACTTGCCCAGCTTGATGAGGGTGATGATCGCCGCGGCCGTCTCGAAATAGACGTGCTCGCCCGCCGTGGTCACCCCGATGGTGAGCGCAACCGTCACGACGACGCTGTAGAAGAACGCCGCCGAAGACCCCAGCGCCACCAGCACGTCCATGTTGGCGCCGCGATTGCGCAGTGCCTTGAAGGAGCCCGTGTAATAGCTCCGCCCGACGTAGAACTGGACCGGGGTCGCGAGGACGAGGAAGGCCCAGTTCACCCAGGGCGCATGGGCCCACGCGCCCACCAGCCCGAAGTCGCGCGCCATGCTGACCAGGAAGAGAGGGAGCGTGAGGGCCAGCCCGGTGCGGAACTCCCGGCCATGCCGGTCGATCTCGCTCGCTCGCGCGGCCGCCTCGGCGTCCTCCGTTCTGGCTCCGGAACCCCCGTCCTCCTCCTCCAGCGCTTCGGCGACCACCCCGTAGCCGGCCTCCTCGATGGCGCGCGTCATCTCGGCGGAGGTCACTGCGTCGGGCTGGTACTGGATGGTCGCGCGGCCGGAGGCGAAGTTCACGTCCGCGCTCACCACCCCGGGGACGCCTGCGCGCAGGACGTTCTCTATGGTCGCCGCACAACCCATGCACGACATCCCCGTGACGGGGAGTTCAAGCCGGGCGGGTGCGGCGCCTTCGCCGGCCTGGCCGGAGGGTGGTACGATTCGGCTTGCAACCGACAAGAGTCACCTCGTGGTCCGCGGTCTATCCGCGACTACCACAGTCTCTTCCACTTGACGCGCTGGGTCTGACCGCCCGTGGATGGACTGCTGGCGCCCGAAGACCGAGAATGTTCATCTGAATTTCTCACGGGGTTCCGGAACAAGCGAATCCCGAATGCTCACACCTGCTACCCCGATCACGCCGATATGTCCTTCACCACGCTTGTGACCCCCGAAGAAGTGTTCGCACACCTCCACGATCCCGACTGGGTGATCGTCGACTGCCGCTTTTCCCTGGCCGACGCCGAACATGGCCGGCGCGAGTACGCATCGGCGCACATTCCGGGCGCCGCCTACGCCCACTTGGAGGAAGACCTGTCCGGCCCCATCGTCCCGGGCACGACCGGCCGCCACCCCCTTCCGGCGGCCGCCGACTTCGCGCGCACGCTCGGCGCCTGGGGCGTCGACGGGCGGGTGCAGGTCGTGGCCTACGACGACATGGGAGGCGCGATGGCCGGACGGCTCTGGTGGATGCTCGGGTGGGTCGGCCACGACGCGGCCGCCCTGCTCGACGGCGGCTGGCAGCGCTGGTGTGCCGAGCGGCGGCCGACCACGGCGGAGGTGGCCACGCGACCGGCGCGGGTCTTCACCGCCGCACCGCGGCCGGACCGCCTCGTCCCCGCAGCCGATGTGCTCGGCAGCCTCGGAGATGCCTCCACCCCGCTCATCGACGCGCGGGCCGGAGAGCGCTACCGCGGCGAGGTCGAACCGCTCGACCCGGTGGCGGGCCACATTCCGGGGGCGGTGTGCGCGGCCTTCGAGGAAAACCTCACTCCGGACGGGACCTTCAAGTCCCGCGAGGAGCTCCGGCAACGCTTCCGGGCCATCCTCGGCGACACGCCGGCGGAGCATTCGGTGTCCTACTGCGGTTCCGGCGTCACCGCCTGCCACAACCTGCTCGCCATGGAGCACGCAGGGCTCGGCGGCGGGCGGTTCTACGCGGGCTCGTGGAGCCACTGGGTCACCGATCCCGACCGCCCGGTGGAGCGCGGCTGAACAGCCGGGCCCGGGCGCCCTCATCCGGGTCCAAGCACCCTCGCCACCCGCTTCGCGACCCGGATCGGCATCGCGCGCAGCGCTCTCCCCAGCCATCCCCCTCCGGCACGGCCATCGTCCTCGAACCGCCGCGATGCCTTCAGATCCGGCTCCAGCACCCGGCGCCGGAACGCTTCGACGACCTCCGGTGACCGGAAGACGGCGACGATCTCGGCCAGGAACCCGTTGTAGCTCATCAGGTCGAAATTGGAGGATCCGGTGACGAGAATGCCGTCGTCGATCAGCATGCACTTCATGTGGATCATGCCATCCTGGTACAGCAAGACCTCGAAGCCGTCCCGCTCCGCCATCGCCAGCAGGTACTTCTGCAGATAGGCCTTGTTGTTCGAGCGCGGGGTCACGATCCGGATCCGAACTCCGCGCGCCGCTGCCGCCGCCAGATGGTCCGTGAAGGGCGGGCTCAGATAGGGGCTTATGACGTCGATCGAGCGCCCGGCGCCGTCGATGAGGCCGAGCAGGTCGCGATAGGCCGCGCGGTTGCCTTCACCCGGCAGCAGATGAAGGTCCAGGCCCGGCCCGGCGAAAGATGCGCGGGCATACTCCGAACGCCCCTCCCACGAGGACTCGAAGTCCCGCCTGAGGAAGCGCGCCACATCCGAGTCCTCGACCCGCACCATGAGATCGTGCCACTCGAAGTTGTGCTCCGAGAAGTTGATGCCCCCGATGTAGGAAACGCGGTCGTCGAAGAGAATGACCTTCTTGTGGTCGCGGTTGAGGAAGCGCTGGCCGAAGATCCCGAAGGGACGGCCGAAGCGGACACCCACGCCCCCGGCCCGCAGCAGGCGCACCAGCCGACGGGTGTTGCGCACCTCCGCCCGAAACCCGGGATCGAAGAGCGTTCCGGGAAGCGCGATCCAGCGGTCGTTCTGGTTGGCCCGCGTATACGAGTCGACGAGCAGCCGGCGGTCCGGGGCGCGCGCGGCGAGCAGGGCGTCCGAGAGCGCCGTCCCCACCCAGTCGCCCTCGAACGAGTAGGTCTGGATGAAGGCGTACTCGCGCGCCGCTGCGAGATCGGCCTGCACTGCCGCCCACACGGCCTCCGAATCGACCAGGACCTCGGATCGCGCGTTCACCCGCGGCAGAAACCACCATCGTGGATCATGGCTGGAACAGCCCCTGCAGCCAGAGCACCACGAAGGCCCCGTAGAACACCGATGTGGCGACGAGCGCGACCCGCCGCCACATCGGCGGCCGGATTTCCTCCGGCAGGAAGCGGGTGTTGATGTAGAGAAGGTGAAGCGAGGAGATAACGAAAACGATGCCGGCCATGTTGGCGCCCAGTTGGAGCAGCACGATCGGCTGCGCCAGCCCGAGACCTATGATCCCCCACCCGGCGATCCCGACGAGCACCGCGTAGTAGACGAAGCGCACGTCCCCCCCGCGCCAGCGCCGCACGCGCCGGGAGCCGGTCCACAGGATGTCCGTGATGGCGCGCGTCATTCCGTCGACGATGTCCAGTTGGGTCTTGAAGAGAATCCAGACGCCCATGAGGGCGATGACGCCCCCGAAGAGCGCGCCTGCGCGGGTCGCCATGGCGTCGGCCAGCGCCGCCGCCACCGAGAGGCCGCGGATGTCGGTGCCGGCCTCGATGAAGGTCATGTAGAGCACGGCGGGGAGGATCATGCCCAGCAGCGCGCCGGTGAAATAGATCCCCCACTGGTCTGCGCGCACGATGCGCCACCACCCCCGCCACCGGCCCATCGCCTCCGCGGTGGGGTCGAAGATGTAGCCGGTCGGGGCGAGGCGCACCTGCTTCCCGCCCACCGCGGCCGGGATGTAGCCCACCGCGCTGCCCATCCCGTACCCCTTGTCGCGCGCCCAGTTGGAGAGGGTCAGGTTGGTCATGCCGCCGGCGCCCGAGTAGGCCGCGAACGCCCCGATCAGGAAGAAGTCGGCGCCCGCCGGAATGAAGCGAAACGCCCCCTGCGCCGGGTCGTATCCCACCAGCCCCGCCGCCCCCGCGACCCAGGTTTCCGGGGCCACGAACATGAGCGCCAGCACCAGGAAGGTCCCGAGGATCGCCACCACCAGGATCCAGTTCAGGATCTCCAGCGTGCGTTCGATGCGCCGTCCGAAGAGCAGGATGGCAACGCACAGGACGAACGTGCCCACCCCGAAGGCATGCACCAGCCCGGAATTCTCCGGCCCGGCCAGGTCGCGGAACACCAGGAAGAACACCGCGCCCGCCGCCGTGCCCGCCCAGGCCGGCCACCCAAGCTGCAGGAAGTACAGCAGCGCGTAGACCACGGCCCAGAACGGCGCCGCCGGCCGCGTGCGCATGAACCCGGTGAAGACGGGCTCGCCGGTGGCGATGGTCCAGCGCATGAGCTCGGTGTTGAACACGGTCTGCAGGAAGGTGGCGACCACCGTCACCCAGAGCAGCACCAGACCGTAGCGCACGAAGGCGGAAGGGCCCAGCAGGAACTCTCCGCCCCCGATGGAGGCGCCCAGCACGATCACGCCGGGGCCCACGACCCCGAGCCACGCCAGCCCCCGGGGCCGAGGCGGAACCGGCAGCTCGGCGCTCCGGAATGGGGCCAGGCCGGTCCGGGATTCAGGCGTCTGTCGTTCGGGCACGGGTCACCGCCCTCTGGTTCGGTTTGGCCGCGAATCGGTAACGGGACGCGCGGCGTCCGCGGAATCTTGCCCTCGGGGGCTTTCTCGTACATCATTGGGGGCAACCGGGGTCGGATGCGACCCCCAAGCGCCAACGGGCCTTCCGGCCCAGCCACAGACGGGGTCGCTCCCAGCCAAGCCGTTTTCGTGACCAACACTCGGCCCCTCCCCCGCTTCCGCCTCGCCTCCGGCTGCCGCGGCGCCGGTCTGCGCTGACGCCAACTCCCGCGAGTCGCGTGCGCTTCCCCGGGCCCAAGGCCAAGGACTGATGCAACCTACGGACGTCGGCAACCCCGACTACTACCACAAGGTGGTGGACTGCCAGTGGGGCTGTCCGGCCCACACCAACGTCCCCGAGTACATCCGGCTCATCGCCAACGGCCGCTACACGGATTCATTCTGGCTGAACCGGTCCTCGAACGTCTTCCCGGGGATCCTGGGCCGCACCTGCGACCGTCCTTGCGAGCCCGCCTGCCGGCGCACGCGTGTTGACGGCAAGCCGGTCGCCATCTGCCGCCTGAAGCGGGTCGCGGCCGACCTGCGCGATCCGACCGACAACCGCCTGCCCGAGATCCCCGTCGTCAAGAACGGCAAGCGCATCGCCCTGGTCGGGTGCGGGCCGGCGTCCCTCACCGTTTGCAACGACCTCATGCCGCTCGGCTACGAGTGCACGATCTTCGAGGCCCTCCCCCGCTCCGGCGGCCTCATGCGCACCAACATCCCCGCCTTCCGGCTCCCCGTCGAGGTGCTGGAGGAGGAGATCGACATGATCCTCGACATGGGCGTCGAGATCCACTACAACACGCGCATCGAGTCGATGAAGGAGCTTCTCGAGGAGGGCTACGACGCCGTCTTCGTAGGCACTGGCGCCCCCAAGGGCAAGGAACTCAACATCTCGGGACGCCAGGAAGCCGCCGACAACATCCACATCGGCATCGAGTGGCTGGAGTCGGTGCACTTCGGGCACGTCGACTCCATCGGCGAGCGCGTGCTCGTGATCGGGGTCGGCAACACGGCGATGGACTGCTGCCGTTCCTCCAAGCGCCTCGGCGGCATTGACATCAAGGTGATGGCGCGCAAGTCGCGGCCCTACTTCAAGGCGTCGCCGTGGGAGCTCGAGGATGCCGAGGAGGAGCTGGTCGAGATCGTAGAGAACTACTCCCCGAAGCGCTTCGTGCTGGAAGACGGAAGGCTGGTCGGGATGGAGTTCGAGCTGGTCAGCTGGCACGAGGACGAGGAAAGCGGCCGCCTGAAGGCGACCGTGCACGGCACCGAGTTCATCCCCTGCGACGACGTCATCCTCGCCATCGGCCAGGACAACGCCTTCCCCTGGATCGAGCGCGACATCGGCATCGAGTTCAACCACTGGGACATGCCCGAGGTCGACCGCACAACCTTCATGACCACCCGCGAGGGGATCTTCGTGGGCGGCGACGCGGCGTGGGGACCGGAAAACATCATCTGGGCGGTGGAGCACGGCCACCAGGCGGCCATCTCGATCCACAACTACTGCCAGGGGCTGTCGCTTACCGAAGACCGGCCGCCCCAGGACCACAACCTCATCTCCGCCAAGATGGGGATGCACGAGTGGGCCTACTCCAACGACTACAATCCCTCGCCGCGCCAGAAGATGAAGCACGTGGAGCTGGTGCGCCGTTTCCAGGAGCTGTCCATCGAAGTGGAGATGGGCTTCGACCCGGAGCAGACCGCGCGCGAGGTGGAGCGCTGCCTCAACTGCGACATCCAGACGCACTTCGAAGCGAAGCTGTGCATCGAATGCGACGCCTGCATCGACATCTGCCCGGTGCACTGCCTCACGATCGCCGTGAACGGCGACGAGGAGGATCTGCGCGAGCGCCTCATGGCTCCCGCGGAGAACCTCACCCAGGATCTGATGGTATCAGAAGGACTCCCCCAGACCGGACGCGTGATGGTGAAGGACGAGGACCTCTGCGTCCACTGCGGACTGTGCGCGGAGCGCTGTCCCACGGCGGCCTGGGACATGCGCAAGTTCGAACTGATGATTCCCTACGCGGGGCAGGAAGCGGCATGTCCGACCCACGTCTAGAGCAGGCCGACCGGACCAACGACTTCGCGTTCAAGATCGGGACCGTCAACGGCACCGGCTCGGCGAGCGCAAACGGCCTCATCATGCAGGCGATCTTCCGCATGGGGATCCCCTGCACCGGCAAAAACGTCTTCCCTTCCAACATCCAGGGCCTCCCCACGTGGTACGAGATCCGGGTGAGCCACGAAGGCTACTCGGCGCGCACCCCGGAGTTCGACCTCATCGTGGCGATGAACCCCGCCACCTACGAGCGCGACATCGCGGAAGTGCGCCCGGGCGGATACCTGCTGCACGACTCCTCGTGGCCCATGGCAAAGGAGTTCCTGCGCGACGACATCACCTTCCTCGGGGTGCCCCTGGGGGAGATGTGCGTGCGTGAGTTCAAGGGGGCGCGAGTGCGCATCCTGATGAAGAACATCGCGTATGCGGGGGCGCTCGCCGCGCTTCTGTCGATGGATCTGGACGTCATCCGAGGGATGATCCAGGAGAAGTTCGCGGCCAAGCCCAAGCTGATCGGCTCGAACTACAAGGCGATCGAGCTGGGCTACGACTACGCGATGGAGCACTTCGACTGCCCGCTGCCGATCCGGCTCGAGACCATGGATGCGACCTCGGACCATGTGCTCATGGACGGAAACACCTCGGCGGCGCTCGGATGCGTGTACGCGGGAGCGACGGTGGGCGCGTGGTATCCGATCACGCCTTCGACCTCGCTCATGGACGCCTTCAAGCGCTTCTGCGAGCGCTTCCGCAAGGATAAGGAGACCGGTGAGCGCAGCTTCTTCATCGCCCAGGCAGAGGACGAGCTGGCCGCGGCGGGCGTGGTGATCGGAGCGGGCTGGGCCGGCGCGCGCGCCTTCACCCCCACCAGCGGCCCGGGCATCTCGCTCATGAGCGAGTTCATCGGGCTGGCCTACTACGCCGAGATCCCGGCCGTCTTCGTGGACGTGCAGCGGGTAGGTCCGTCGACGGGCATGCCCACCCGCACGCAGCAGGGCGACATCGCGGCGGTGGCGTACGCCTCGCACGGCGACACCAAGCACATCGCCCTCTTCCCGGCCAACCCGGAAGAGTCGTTCCACATGGCGGTGGAGGCTTTCGACCTGGCCGAGCGCTTCCAGACCCCGGTCTTCCTGGTGCAGGACCTGGACATCGGCATGAACGACTGGATGATCCCGAAGCTCAGCTGGGACGACGGTTTCGTGCCCGACCGCGGCAAGGTGCTCGGGGCCGAGGAACTGGAAAAGATCGAGAAGTTCTACCGCTACATGGATGTGGATGGCGACGGGATTCCCTACCGGTCCCTTCCGGGCGTGCACCCGAAGGGGGCGTACTTCACGCGGGGTTCCGGGCACACCAGCCGCGGGACCTACACCGAGGACGCCGACGAGTACACCGAGGTGATGGACCGGCTGCGCACGAAGATCGACTCCGCCGCGGGCGAGGTGCCCGCGCCGGCCGTGCAGATGCGCGACGGCGCGACCATGTCGCTGGTCACCATCGGCTCGTGCGACGGGGCCGTGCGTGAGGCGGCAGACCTCCTCGAGCGACAGGGTCTGCCGGTGAACTTCCTGCGCGTGCGCGGCTTCCCGTTCGACACCCTGGTACGCGAGTTCCTGGACGCCCACGAGCTCAACTTCGTGGTCGAACAGAACCGGGACGCGCAGCTCAGACGTCTGATGGTGACCGAGACCGAAGTGGACCCGGCGCGCCTGCATTCGGTGCTGGACTACGGCGGCTTCCCCTTGAGCGCTGCCTTCGTGGCCGGCGAGGTGAACGAACACCTGGGTCGCGCGCCGGAGGAAATGAAGGTGCGGCCGGCGGCGGAGCGGCCGGAAGGAGCAGTGGCATGACCTATATCGCCAAGCCCGCGGTCAGGCATCCAAGCCTGCGGACCAACGACCTTGGCCTGGATATGCGGGACTACGAGGGCACCATCTCGACCCTGTGCGCGGGGTGCGGCCACGACTCGGTCACCGCCGCGGTCATTCAGGCCTTCTACGAACTCTCCATCCCGCCGCACCGCATCGCCAAGATGAGCGGCATCGGCTGCTCGGCCAAGACACCCGCGTACTTCGTGAACGAGGCGCACGGGTTCAACGGGGTGCACGGGCGCATGCCCGCCCTTGCGACCGGCGCCAACGCGGCCAACAAGGACCTCTACTACATCGGCATTTCCGGCGACGGCGACTCGCTCTCCATCGGCCTGGGCCAGTTCTGCCACGCGATCCGGCGCAACGTCAACATGCTGTACGTGCTGGAGAACAACGGCGTCTACGGGCTCACCAAGGGCCAGTTCTCGGCTTCCGCCGACGTGGGTTCGCGCTCCAAGCGCGGCGTGCCCAACAAGAGCGAGCCCATCGACCCGGTGGCGCTGGCGCTCACCCTGGGCGCCACCTTCGTCGCGCGCGGCTTCTCGGGCGACAAGCAACAGCTCCTTCCGCTGCTGAAGGCGGGGCTGATGCACAAGGGCTTCGCCTTCATCGACGTAATCTCGCCCTGCGTCACCTTCAACG
Organism: Gammaproteobacteria bacterium; assembly: GCA_009840525.1. Lineage (GTDB taxonomy): Bacteria > Gemmatimonadota > Gemmatimonadetes > Longimicrobiales > Gaopeijiaceae > BD2-11. The sequence continues at coordinate 69,311 of VXNP01000005.1, read as the reverse complement.
ACCACGTCGGGTCGACGAAGAGCTACCTCTACACCCGCCACCACGGACACGAGCTGGTGCCGGTCGACTTCGTGCCCATCCGCTCGGAGATCTCGGCTTCCTACGAGAAGGGAAGCCGCACATCCATCACCATGCACGACGGCAGCATGGTGCGCTTCCGCAAGGTCCCCGAGGACTACGACCCGACCGACCGCCTGTCCGCCTACGAGCACTACCGCTCGCTGCAGAACCGCGGCGAGGTGGTGACCGGGCTCCTCTACCTCGACCCCGGCGGCGAAGACATGCACGACGACAACGCGACCACGCCGACGCCGCTCGCCGAGCTTTCCCACGAGGACCTCTGCCCCGGCAGCGAGCAGATGGACGCGCTGATGGAGGAGTTCAGGTAGGGGGGATACCGCCGGCTATGGCGGCGGCGTCACGTAGCGGGCGATCCGGTCCACCAGCGCTTCCGCCTCTGCGCGGCGCTTGCGGCCGGTCGACTTCATGACCTGGCGCATTGCCACGTACAGTGTGCCGGTGAGGGCGAAGGGAAAGGCCAGTGCGAAGAGCGCCGAGCCCAGCGCCCCCAGGCCCACGCCGAAACCGACACCCAGCCCGATTCCCATTCCGCCTCCGCCCACGACACCGCCGTAGAGCGCTCCCGCGTAGCTCTGCAGCCGCTCTTCGGCCTGGATGCGCGTCTCGCCGTCGCGCGACGCCACGATTACCTGAAGAGAGCGAGTCTGGTAGTCGGAGGTTTCGGATCTCCACGTCAGGGTGCGTCCGACCATCGATGCGTTGCCCGGTACATCGGTGGCCATCTGGATCTCCGTGACGATCTGCTCGTAATCCTCCTCCCGCAGTTCGCCCGGGATGATCCGCTCGGCGCGAACCAGGAGGGGGGTGCCGACCAGAGAGTCCTTCAGTCCCGTGGGCTCGGGGCCGTCGATGCGGGCCGCGGCCAACTGGATGTAGCGGGGCTCGATACCTGCCTCCGCGGCCACCTCCTGCACTGTGGCCAGCGTCGTCCCACCGCCCTCATGGCCACCAGGCCTGCCAGCCTCGTCCGACTGCTGTAGCTCGGTGGCGTACTTCAGCAGACGGCCGACCTCGGTGTCGCTGTAGCGGCGGGGCAGATCTCCGCGCGGGGGGTCGTCCTGGGGCATGACGATCTTCTATTGCTCCTCCCCGTACACGAACCGCTCCACCTCTCCGTGCACCCGCTCCACCGTCCTGGCGGACGGTCCCGCGGTGAAGGCCGATACGGCAACGGCCACCACGAAGTTCGCCGCCAGGCCCCAGAGCCCGCCGTGGATGCCCATCGGGTTCGGATCGAGCAGGAGGGACCACCACAGGGTGGCAACGCCCGCGGCCAGCCCGGCCAGCACTCCCGCCTTGCTCAGCGAGCGGCCGCCCGGGAAGCAGATCCCGATGATGGCGGGCAGCAGCTGAAGTGCGCCCGAGCCCGAGAGGTTGATGATGCTCACCAGCAGGGCGCCTTCCTGGAGCGACAGCCAGTAGGCCACCACCAACAGCGCCAGAACGATCGCCTGGCCAACGCGCACGTAGTGCCGCTGGCTTCGGTCGCGCACCAGGTAGCGCTGGTACACGTCGCGGGTGAGCACCGTCATGTTGGCGTGCAGGATGGAGTCGAGGGTGGACATGGCGGCGGCAGCCGCGCCGGCGAGGATCAGGCCGGTGAGCCAGGGGGGCGCGAAGTTGAAGAGCATTTCCGGAAAGATGCGGTCCGCCTGAGCCAGGTCCGGAAGCACGAGGGCGCCCCCCAACCCGACCAGCGCCGCCGGGATGTAGAGCGTCATCAGGTAGATGGGCGTGGTCGCGCCCAGCAGCTTGAGCGTCTTGCCATCCACCGCCGTGTAGTAGCGGATCATCATGTGGGGCTGCAGGACGATGCCGAAGGAAAGCGTGATCACCATCCCCACCCAGATGCCCGGCGTGAAGAGGCCTTCCGGTCCGGGAAGCGTGAGCAGCTCGGGACGCTGGTCCGCCACCGCCCGCCAGAGTTCGATCGGCCCCCCGAACAGCTCGAAGGAGAGCACCAGCGCCCCCGCCCAGACCGCGACATACATCCACACGCCCTGCATGACGTCGGTCCAGTAGACGGCCCGCAGCCCGCCGATCGCCAGGTGCACCGCCGCCACCGCGAGCATCACGAACACGCCGACCTCGAACGAGATGCGACCGTCCGAAGCAACCTCCACGATGTAGCCCAGCGCGAGGGCCTGCACCTGGATGTAGAGGATGGTGAAGAGGACCGAGAAGAGCGCGATCGCCACCCGCACCGCCTCGGATTCGTAGAAGTCGGCCAGCATGTCCGCCGGGGTGATGTAGCCGAACGTCTTGCCCAGCGCCCAGATGCGGGTGCCGATGACGTAGGTGATGGCCCCGACCAGCACCGTCCACGCCCCGGCGGCCCAGAAGCCGATGCCGTGGGTGTAGAAGAACCCACCCGACCCCAGAAAGGCGAAGGCCGAGTGGAAGGTGGCCACCACCGTGAGGTAGAGGACCACAAAGCCCGTGCGCCGGCCGGCCAGGAGGAAGTCCTCCATGTCCACCGACATGTGCCGGTTGGCCACCACGGCCACCCCGAGCGTTATCAGCAGGTAGACGAAGATCAGGCTGGTGGCGACGACCCAGGTTTCCATCAGGGAGCCACCTCTACAGACCCCGCCGATAGGCCCAGATCAGCACGCCAATGAGCACCGAGTACACTGCGAAGAGCGCAACGTAGAGGAAGGGTAGCCCGAGGAAGGTCGGCTCGATCCGGTTCAACACGCTGTGCGTCACCGGCGGCATGGCGAGCATGAACAGCAGAACGAACGCGATCACCGCGATGCGTCCGTCGCGGGTGCGCGGCCAGAGGTGGCTACGGGGAGGATCGGGTCGGGACATGGCCGGGAAAGATGCCCGGGGCCGTGGCTGCGGGCAAGCGCGCCCGCCCGCGGCTCAGTTCAGCAGCATCGGGTTACCAAGCAGCCTGGCCGGGTCCTTGACGAGTTGATACTCATGACCTCCTTCTCAGGGCGTTGGTGCCTCCTTGGCCCGAGTCCCAGGGCGCCCCGGCGAAGAACGAACCGACCCCGGAGCCGGCAAGCCCCGGGGTCGGCGCGTCACAAACCCGCGTCCGGCGTCTAGCCAGTCTAGAAGCCGACGGGCCGGGTGGCCGGATCGCAGAGGGTTGCGCGATCCGCGATGGTCAGGTTGTCGTTCAGGTGAAACTCGTTGTCGGGCATGAGGAAGCGAACCCCGCCCTGCAACTGGTGGCCGCCGCGCAGGGTGGCGCCCACATCCCTCGGGAACCAGAGCAGGTCCGGGTTCTGGAGCTTGGTCATGAAGTAGCGGGCCTCGAGGAAGAGGGCCCGACGCCGCTCCTCGATGATCATGTAGCGGATCTCCTCGGCCTCCCCCGGATTCGCGTACGTCACCAGCGGCAGCCCGTCGGCAGTCCGCAGTTCGTTGACCAGATCGATGGCCCTCTGGCCGCCCTCGACCTCGGCGCGGATCAGCACCATCTCCTTCCAGTTGACCAGGGGAATGTCGGCGCCTTCCGCGTCATACCTGGCGTTGACGAACGACTCGACCCCGACGCCCTGGATCTCCGCCTGCATGTGCTGGACGCGCGTGTCCGGCACGGCGGCGTCCTCGTCCATCATGCGGTGGCCGCCGGCCGTACGGATCGGAATGCCGTCCGCCCGGATCGCCCGCCCATCGGGGAGGATGCCCAGGTTCAGGTAGCCGGTGAAGGGGATCACCTCAGGCCACGGCGCGCCGGTCACCGGGTTGGGCGGGCCCTCCCACCAGTCGATGACGTCGTACAACTCGCCGTAGTGAATGAAGGTGCCCGCGTAATAGGGCTTGTTGCGGCGCACCGGGTCTCCCCCATCCCGGGTGACGTAGGCGACGAATCCCTGCGGCACCTGCTGGGCATCGGCCAGCGCTCCGGAGTGGTCCCCCGCCATCCAGCGAGCCTGTGCCCGCAGCCCGTACGCCATGGTCTGGGCGCTCGAAGCGATATCGAAGGGCATCTCGAAGTCGCCGGAACTGCCGATCTCGCCGAGGGCCCGCGTGAGCCGGTCCTCCGCCATACCCAGGGTCTCCGCGGGCGTCATCAGTGGTCCCCCGTCGATGGACACTTCGCACATGGTGGAGCCCATCAGGTTGAAGACGGCTCCCTCGTAGAGGGACGCGATCGCCAGAAAACGGGCCCGATTGGACACCTGATCGGCGGTCCACTCGTTCTCGAGCTTTTCGTGCAGTCCGGCGGCGAAGCTGCGCGCGGTCATGAAGTCGAGGAACCGGAATTGGTAGTTGTACTGGAAGTGTCCGCAGTCGGTGCCGCCGCTGCAGAGATAGACTTCACCGCCGTCCTCGCGGCCGTGAATCTCCCATACGTAGTCGTTGTAGGTGTTCTGAAAGTGGGTGATGATCGTGTTGACCTGGGTCTGGGCCCCGGCCGGATCCACCAGCGCCTCGTCCGTGAGCTGGGCGGGCAGGTCGACCTCCAGCACATCGCTGCAGGCGCCGAGCACCGCAAGCGAGAAGCCCGTCACCAGCACGGCGGGCGCTCGCCGCATCCTATGCGCGGTACGCGCGTATTCAGGAAAGCTGTTCATATGCATCTATCCTCCGACGGTAATTCGTTCCCGGACAACATCAGAAGGTGACCCGCATCTCGAGGTGCATGCTCGTAAGCGGCGCCATGAGCCTGTGGTTCGCGCTCCCGAAATCGGACGTGCCCATTTCGGGGTCGAGAACCGGGAGACCGGGATTCCCGGCCTGCGTGCCGAGGAAGTTGCCCACCTCCTTCTGGCGCTGCCAGATGGTCCACAGTTCGCGGCCCGAGAAGGACAGCGACGCGCGATCCGCCCCTATGCGATTGGCCATCGCCTGGGTGAAGTTGTAGCGGACCCCGACCTCGCGGAGCTTCCAGAAGTCGGCGTCGAAGTAGCCCCAGGTGGCCTGGGAACGATACCGGTCACCGGCGACCCAGACCGGGTCGCACTCGCAGCGGGAGTCGTAGCTGTTGTTGTAGCGGTGCCCCCACTCCTGGGCGCCGTCCAGCCCGACCTTGCCATAGCCGCCGTCCGCCAGCAGATGGATGGAGACGGCGTTGTCGAGCAGGCTGATGCTCGGGTTGACGGAGAACCTGTACGGGAAGAACGCCGGTCCGGACATGATGTTGTACCCGGCGTCCGCGCAGGGAATCAGGGGTCCCCCGAGGATCACGCCGTACTGATCGGTTGGCCCAGTGCCGGAGGGAACGGTCGCCGGAGTGCCATCCGGACCGATGATGACGCCCGCGTCGCACATGGCGCTGACGTTCTCGCCGTAGGCGTTCCGGACCGGACCGTTGGGGTCGAACTGGGCCGACATCACGTAGTATCTGGGCTCGGAGTAGTTCGGGTACGGCAGCCCGATCCGGATCTCGCGGGTGCCCGCGAAGGATCCCAGGTCCTTGATGCGGTTCATGACGTAGGACCCGTTCAGCCCCAGGTTGACGGAGATGCCCGACCCCTCGTAGAGCCGGGTGTTGACCGAAGCCTCCCATCCCCAGTTGTCGATGCGGCCCAGATTGCGCTGCGTGACTCCGCCGAAGCCGAGGCTGGGCGGAAGGGCCACGGCGAGGAGCGCATCCTCGTTCTTCTGGTCGAAGTAGGTGAACTCCGCGGAGACCCGGTCATCAAGCAGGGCGACGTCGAAGCCGACCTCCAGCTCGGTGCTGCGCTCGGGCCCGACCGCGGGATTGCCCGGGTTGGAGGGGTCGAGAGCCGTGGTTCCGCCGGCCCCGGGGATGACGCTGTACTGGTTGGTGCCGGCGAAAGCGTCCGGCTGACGGCCGGCCTGGCCCCACGCGCCGCGCAGGCGGAACGAGTTGACCATGTCGAAGTTCCAGAAGCTCTCCTCGGACATGACCCAGGTGGCCGAGACCTTGGGATAGGTCTCGGGCTCGAGCTCGGCGCCGAAGGCCGAGTTGTCGTCGAAGCGCACCGCGCCGGTCAGGAACAGGCGGTCGTTGTAGCTGAACTCCTCCTGCACGTAGAAGCCGATGGACTTGTTCTCGATGTAGTCGAAATTGAGATCGGCGCTCGCGGGCGGGGTCTGGTTGACGGTGCGCGAGAAGGGAGACGCGAATCCACGTCCCGTGGTGCCGAGCATGGAGAGACGCTCGAAGTAGTACTGTGCACCCACGGAGGTCGCGGTGCCCCAGGCGTCGGTCAGCGGCACGCGGGCGGTGGCGGACCAGTCCGCCGTGAAGTTGGTGGTGACCGGGCGCTCCAGAACGACCAGCCCGGAGGCGGTCTCCTCGTACACCGGCGACAGCTGCACCTCGAGGGGCCAGAGCACGTTGTTCTCGTCCCAGCCCTTGTCCAGGCCGACCACGACCCGTGACGAGAGCCAGTCCCCGGTCGTGAAGTTGAGCGTGCCGCTTCCGGTGAAGCGGCTGAACTCGCGCGTCGCCTCGAGCTTGGCCACGTCCGAGGGGAGATGCTCCTGGAACCCCATCAACCGCGCGCATGCGTTGCGCCCGTTGATGCGCGGATAGCAGAAGCCGTTGCCCCACGCCAGGTCCTCCCAGATGCCGCCGTCGCCGTCCGCGGGCGACAGGAACCTCGTCTTGCCGTCCACATATCCGGTGGAGACGTCGAGCGAGAAATTCTCGGAGAAGACGACGCCGACATTGGCGCGCAGCCGCAGCGCCTTGTTCCAGTTGTAGTAGGTGATGCCTTCGTCGTTGTCGTAGTTCCCGGAGAGGAAGTAGCGGTAGTTCTGGGTGCCGCCGCGCACGCCCAGGTTGTAGCTCTGGCTGAGCCCTCTCTGGAACAGCTCATCCTGCGGCCACGGGAAGGCTCCCTGGTCGATCAGGACGTTGGACTCCTCGTAGGCGTTGTATGGCACGAGCCCTTCACCCTCCCGGCAGGGCGGGTCGAAGCTTCCCTGGCACGTCCACTTGGTGCCGATGCGCGCCGCCGGATTGCGCAGGTAGTTGGTGCCCATGCGCACCGAGGCGTCGAACTGGGCTTCGCCCTCGGCGCCGCGCTTGGTGATGATCTGGATCACGCCGGCGGAAGCCTCGGTGCCGTACAGCGTCGCTGCCGCCGGCCCCTTGATGATCTCGATGCTCTCGATGTCCTGGGGATTGAAGTCGTTGAGGACGTTGACCTCCCGCTCATTGCCCAGATCGGGCCCGGCCTGCGAGTTGTTGTTCACGCGCACGCCGTCCACGTAGATGAGGGGATTGGAGCCCAGATTGAAGCTCCCGGTGCCCCGGACCTCGATCGCCGACCCCGTCCCGACGTTCCCGCCGGCCCTGGCGAACTGCACTCCGGGGGTCCGGGCGGTCAGCAGGTCCTGCATGTTGAGCACCGCCACCTCCTGGGTGACCTGCGCGGCCTCCAGCGTGGCCACCGCATTGCCGATCGCGCGCCGCTGCGTGCCCCCCGGCGTCCCGGTCACGATGATCTCGTCGAGCCCGAGCGCCTCCTCGGTGAGCTGAAAGTCCAGCAGGGTGGTTTCGTCGGCGGTTACCGTCACCTCGATGGTCGACGAGGTATAACCGATGCGCTGGGCCGTGACCGCGTGCGTGCCGGCCGGCACGCCCGCCAGCAGATAGCGCCCGTTCTGCTGGGTCAGGGCGCCGATGCTGGGTTCCGCGATGAAGACCTGCACGGCGGCGAGGGGCTCGCCGGTCTGCCGGTCGGTTATCGTTCCCGTCAGGGTCGCCTGCTGCGCCTGCACGCCGGGCACAAGCACGAGGAAGCCCACCGTGGACAGGGAAAGAAGACAAAGTCGTCGAAGCATGGCTCCTCCAGGGTGAGGGATGGCTGGGGGCGCCACGGCGAGAGGGGACCCGGGGCGGCGCCAGGCGGGGACGGAGCACAAGGAGAGCGCTCCGAGAGGTGGGTCACGCGAGACGCGCTGCGGGCGAGCGGAAGGCAGCGCTTACCAGCCCCGGCGACTCCGGCAGCGGATCTCCTCCGGCAGTCCGCGAATCGCGATCACTCAATCTGATCGCCCGCTTGACTGATACGGAGCGGGGTTCCGCGTGTCAAACGGCGCGGTTGTACGGGGTTACGTTCGGCGGTCCGGCCAATCCGGCGCGCGAAGTCAGCCCGGACCGGATCGGGTCTCGATGTGGATGGAACCGTCCGCGGATCCCTGGAGGAAGGCCGAAGCCGCCCCTCGCAGCACCCGGATGTTGCGCACGTCGCGCGCCGGGATCTGGCTCAGGATCTCCATGGCGGGGCCGAAGGTTCCGATCCGCACCCCGTCGAGAAACACCGCCGGTTCACCGCTCAGCCCGAAGGTGCCGGTGCCGCGCAGGCGCACCGGATTCGTGTTCAGTCCCAGGTTTCCCGAGTTCGGGTTCATGTCCAGAACCTTGCGGGCCACGAGCTCGGCGGCGGTCCTGGCTTCGCCCGTGCCGGCCGGCGGGATTGCGAGCTCTCCCAGGACGACATCGGTCCTCGGCATCATGACCTGCATGTAGAGCACGACGTCGCGCACCACCTCCACCTGCTCCACCACCACCGGGTATCCCGGGGCTTCGATGCGCACGGCCAGCGCGCCGAGCGGCACGCCCTCGAACGAGAAGGTGCCGTCCCCGCCGGTGACCGCCTCAAGCTCGGTGCCGACCACCGTCACGCGGGCCGAATCGATGAGGGAGAGCGTCGCCTGATCTGCGACCACCCCGTGGAGCGGTCTCTGGGCCAGAGTCGACGCCGGCGCGAAGAGGACGGCGGGGATCAGGGTCAGAAGGCCGGCCTTCGCGCGCACGACGGGCAGGAACTCGGTTGGCAGGCCGGAAAGCAGATTCATCGGACCTCCATCGGTCCAGGTGGCCTATCACTACAGGTAAGTATACGCGCATCGGGAGGTTCACGCCCGGTGCCGGGTCCCGAGGTGAGACGGGCCGTGGGCTGGTGACCCCGCGGCCACAGGGAACGAAAGGAGTTGGTTGAGCCGATGCCGCGAGGCGCCCGCAGCATGTGGTCTCCGCCGGCAAGCCGGCTGAGCGTGCTACCGATCGGATTGCTGGTGGCCGCGCTGGCCGCCTGCACCTCGACGCGGGGTGAGCCGCGGCCTCCCGGCCGTGTGGAGGGAATCTCCCTGGAGGTCGACAACCAGAGCCGCAACGCCGTGACCATATACGTGTGGAGCGACACCTACCAGAACCGCCTGGGGATGGTCGAGGCGCTCAACCGCGACACCTTCACCTTCCGGTGGAATCTCGCAGGACGCGTGTACTTCCTCATGGACTTTCTCGCCCAGGGATGCGTCCTCTCGGAGCCCATCGACGTCATCGACGGCGACGAGCTCATCCTCACCGTCCAGCCGATCGACCACCGGCGCGCCTCTCGGGCGGCCTGCCGCAGGCCGTAGATCCTCGGTTCGGACGGAGCGAGCCGCCGCCGCGGCGCGATACCTTTCTACGGCGTACCCGCCGTTTCGAACTCATAGCGATAGCCGAGCGCGCGGCCCTCGATGGAAACCCGGAAGTCCGCGTCGGCGTCCGGGGCCGGGGCGCTGGCCTCAAGGATCCTCTCTCCGAGCACTCCGGCGTTGTCGTAGAAGATGAAAAGCAGCCTCAGCGGCGCGCCTTCCGGCAGCGCGTTCGCCACGATGCGTCCCTGAACCAGGGTACCCTGGTCGGTCACGCGCAGCCTCAGGCCGTCGAGGTGGACGGGCAGGGCGTCGGAAAGGGCCACCCCGGCGCGCGCGCCGGCTTCGTCTCCCGTTTCCAGCCGGGCCCGTGCCGTGATGAGATGCGCTGCCTCGCTCAGCGGATCGACCGCCAGCAGCCGATCGCCGGCGTCGGCGAGCGCCGCCCATGCCTCGCCCGCGAACAGCGCGTTGGCGTAGTTGAACCACGCGTCCCGCGAATCGGGCTGCTTCTCCGTGAGCAGCTCGAACGCCCGCGCGGCCTGCTCGTAGCGCGATGAGCGGAAGAGCGTGATTCCCAGGTTGAACAGATCGGCCGCGGCCAGCGACTCGTCCGTGAGGAGCAAGGCGTATAGCTCGGATGCCTCGTCCACGCGCCCGAGTTCCACGAGTGTCCTCGCGAGATCGCTCCGCACCCGGATGCTCGCTGGATCGCGGGCCAACTGCCGCTGGAGCAGCGGCTCGACATCGGCGAAGCGGCCGGCGGCGAGCAGGAGCTGCACAAGCCGAATCTCGGTGTCGGCGCGCAGCTCGGCGCGCTCCCGGATCTCCGCCTCCTCCAGCAAGCGGGTCGCGGGGCGTCTTTCCAGGCCGCGCAGCGCATCCTGATACACGCGGATGGCTTCGTCCCGGCGCCCCAGCTCCACCAGCAGGCTGGCCAGGTTTCGATGCGCCGCGGGCTGCAGGTCGTAGATCTCCGTGGCCCTGAGCCAATGCTCGGCAGCCGCATCCGTCTCATCCCTCGCGTAGGCCTCCAGCCCCGCGTTGAAGGCCCTGGCCCAGGCGGCCTCGCGCTCCGGCTCGATGTCCAGTTCGTACGCGGGGTAGATGCGTTCGGCCTCGACGAACCAACGGTGGGCGTCGCGGTAATCTCCGAGCCTGGCTCCGGCGACCCCGGCGAGGAAGTAGTGGATGGAGTTGCCCGGATCGGCTTCGATGCCCTCCAGCGCCTGGGCGAGCGCAGCCTCCTCCTCCCCGTTGATGTTGAGGTAGAGGGTCGCGGTCTGGGAAAACCGGGTCTCGGCAGGCGGTATTCCCGGAGGGTAGACGATCCCGGTGGCCGACCGTAACGGCCCCGAGGGCCCCGGGCCGACGGCGCACCCCAGGAACAGCATGCCCGCAAGCAGGGCACCAGCCGCGGGGCGCGGTCGCATCAGGTCCACGGGAAGGGGATGCTGAAGACCGCCGAGCGCGCCACCGCGACGCCCTGCTCCCGGGCAGGCCGAAACGAGATCACTTCGTTGACGAGTTCCAGCGCGATTTCGTCAACGCGGCGGTCGCCGCTGGACTCCATGATTTCGGACCACTCCACCGACCCCCTGCGGTCGATCCAGAGGGTGACGCGCACCGTCATGAAGTCCTCCTCGGCCAGCCCTTGCTGCGCCGCGGAACGGCGCATGAACTCCATGACCTCGTCGGGATTGCGCACCAGCACCCAGGCCGAGAGGGAGGTCAGCGAGAGTTCGGGCTCGAGCACGGAGAGCCGGTCGAGATCGAGCTCGTCGGGATCCGGCAGCGACTCCAGCGACGCCGTGGAGGCGCTGCCTCCGATGGAGAGGGCGTCGTCGCCGGAGGTTCCTTCGCTCTGCGCGTCGGCAGGAGCCTCCGCCTCGGCGACTGCAAGTTCCGGTTCGACGACAACCGGCCGGGGTGCCGCACGTCCACGCAGCCGGTCCAGGAAACTGCCCCCGCTGCCCCCGCTGCCCCCGCCGGCCGCGTCCGCGAACCCGGCGAGATCGGAATCCTCTTGTCCCTCCTCCTCTTCAACCTCTGCGGCGGCAGCCGAATCCTCACCGGCACCCGACACGGCCGCGAACGCGATGGCCTCCAGGCCCGAATTGGGTCCGGGAGGCTGGAGGAGGATCCACTCCGTGCCCCGGGCGCCGAAGATGGGCTCCGGCGACAGATCCCTGAGCCTCCATCCCGGGAAGAACGCGAAGCCCGCGACATGGACGGACACGGCAACCACGATCGACCAGGCCAGCCGATCGCCCCACTGTGCCTTGAAGCGGTCGTTGGCGGTGGGAGCGAACATGGGTCACACTAGGAAGGGACGTGCGGAACGGACAAGCCCGATCCGCGTCATCCGGAGACCGCGCCGGAACGGAACCGCATGAAGATTCCCCTGCCCTGGCTGGCGGCTATCCTGACCGTGTGCGCCTTCATGCTCTGGTTGTCGTCGACTCGACCGGAGCCTGCGGCGCACACCCCGGCTCCGCTTCCGGCCGAACCGGACGGGATCGAACTCCCGACCGAGGGGTCGTCGATGCCGTGCCAGGTCCCCCTCCCATGGCGAATCGCCCGGCTGGACGAGGAGTTCGGGCTCGACGCCCTGACCGTGGCAACGGTGCTGAGCGAGGCTGCCGCGCTCTGGGAAACGGCGGTCGGCCGGCCGCTCTTCCTGCGCGAGCCGGAGGCCGGCATGCCCATCCGCCTGATCTACGACCAGCGCCAGGCGCGCACGGACGAGCGCAGGCGGCTGGAGGCGGAGCTGGAGCGCTCGCGCGAGTCCCTGGAGCCCGCCGATTTCGAGGCTCGCGCCCGCGAACTCGCGGCGCTCCTGCCTCCCGACACCGCGGAGGCTGCCGTCTACCGCGAGGCGGTTGTCCGCGACGGCGGCGGCGTCACCGTCAGCCGCGAGATCCGCATCCACCGCTTCGCCGATCTGGAAGACCTTCGACGGGTCGCGGCACATGAACTTGGGCATGCCCTGGGCCTTGGACACGTGCCGGACGCAGGGTCGCTGATGTGGGGCGGACCCGCACCCCGGGGCGACGACCACACGAGCCCGGCCGTGGGCCCCGCCGACCTCGATCGGTTGCACGCTCTGTGCCCCGGACTCCGGGTCGCAGCCAGCCGCCCGAACTGATCCACAACTCTTTGCGGCTCCCGCTTATCCATCCTATACTGAAGGCTGGTGCGGAGTGTCTCGTCGCGACGAGGCGAGTCCCCTTTGGTTCAGGCGGAGGCAATGAGAACACTCGTCGTCGGCACGTCTCTGGGTGTGGCGCTGGCCCTGCTCGGCGGTCCGCATTCTCTTCCCCGCGCGGAGTCCCCACCCGATCTGGCGCGGGCCCCGTCCGCAACTCACGCGCCGTCGGTCGAGTCTCCTGTCCTCACGCGGGTGGTGACGCAGTATTGCCAGGTCTGCCACAACGACGCGCTGCTCACGGGCAACGTCTCGTTCCAGGGATTCGAAGTGGAGCGTGCTCCGGAGCGGGCGGAAACTGCCGAACGCATGATCCGCAAGCTGCGCGCGGGCATGATGCCGCCCCCGGGGATGCCGCGTCCGTCGGGCGACACCCTCCAGGTGCTTGTGGAAACTCTGGAACAGCTGGTCGACGAAGCCGCGGCCTTCCGCCCCAATCCCGGATCCCGACGGTTCCAGCGTCTGAGCCGTGCGGAGTATGAGCGGGTCATCCGCGACATGCTTGATCTCGAGATCGACGCCGGCCGCTGGCTCCCCGCCGACGTTCTGCTCGGCAGCTTCGACAACCTGTCCGCGGCGCAGGGGCTTTCGACGACCCTCCTGGCTGCGTACATGCGCGCCGCCACCGAAGTCAGCCGCCTCGCCGTGGGCAACCCCGACGCGGTTTCCTCCTCGTCGAAGTACACCAACCCGATCGAGGTCTCGCAGCACGCCTGGGATCACATCGAGGGAACCCCGTTCGGCACCCGCGGCGGGATGGTGGTCACCCACGACTTCCCCGCCGACGGCGAATACGTCCTGACGGTGGAGACCCTGTTCGGACAGGGCACCGGCTTCGAGGACCTCGACATCTCGATCGACGGCGAGGGCGTGGCGGTCATCCCTATCCCGCACAACGGCGAGCGCGGCGTGCCGCTCGGCACCGATCCCGTTTTCGTGCGCGCGGGCCAGCGCCAGGTGGCGGCAGCCTTCGTGCGGCGCATGGACGGTCCCTACGACGACCGCTTCAGCCCGTTCGACTGGTCGTTCGTGGGCGGCGAGGACGCCCAGCAATGGGCCAACTACGGCATCACGGCGCTCCCGCACCTCTCCAATCTGATGATCACCGGGCCCACCACCGTGACCGGCGTGTCAGACACGCCGACCCGGGACAGGGTCTTTTCGTGCCGTCCGTCGTCCGCGGCGGATGAGCGTCCGTGCGCGGAGTCCATCGTCGCGAGACTTGCGGAACAGGCCTATCGGCGTCCCGTCACCAACGAGGACATGCTGGGGCTGATGGCGTTCTACGACCAGGGATCCGCCGACGGCGGGTTCGAGATCGGCGTGCGCACCGCGCTTCAGGCACTGCTCGCGAGCCCCTCGTTCGTGTTCCGACTGGAACGCGAGCCATCCGGCGCCGGCGAGGGCGAGAACTACTACCTGAGCGACCTGGATCTGGCCTCCCGGCTCTCGTTCCTGATCTGGGCTTCGGCACCGGACCAGGAGCTGCTTGACGTCGCGGCGGCCGGACGGCTCTCCGACGACGCCGTGCTCGAAGCGCAGGTGCGGCGCATGCTCGCCGATCCCCGCTCCGAGGCGCTGGGAACGCGCTTCGCTCATCAGTGGCTACGCCTGCAGGACGCCGCCAAGAACAACCCGGAACCTTACCTGTACCCGGATTTCACGGGTCAACTGAGCGACGACCTGGTGCGGGAGACCGAACTCTTCTTCAACCATCTCGTGCAGGAAGACCGCAACTTCCTGGAGTTCTTCAGCGCCGACTACACGTTCCTGAACGAGCGCGTGGCCCGACACTACGGGATCGAAGGCGTCACCGGAAGCGACTTCCGGCTGGTCACGTATCCCGACGACAAGCGCCGCGGCATCCTCGGCCACGGAAGCGTGCTTCTGCTGACCTCGATGTCGGCGCGCACCTCTCCGGTTCTGCGCGGCAAGTGGGTCATGGAGGTCCTGATGGGTACGCCTCCACCGCATCCTCCGCCCAACGTTCCCGCCTTCGACCAAACCGAGGGAACGGCGGACGGCCGCCGCCTTACCACCCGCGAGCGGATGGAGCGGCACCGCGCCAATCCGACCTGCAACGCCTGCCACCGCTTCATGGATCCCATCGGCCTCGCGCTCGACAACTACGACGTGACGGGCCGCTGGCGCATCCGCGAGAACATGGTGGCGCTGGACACGCGCGGCGACTTCTACGACGGAACACCCATCACCACGCCGGCGGAACTGACCCAGGTCATCCTCAAGCGTCCGGTCCCGCTCGTGCGCAACTTCACGGCGCATCTGATGGCGTACGCGATCGGCCGCCCCGTGGAGTACTTCGATCAACCGACCATTCGAGCCATCGCGAACGACGCGGAGGCCGAGGGATACAGAATGTCCGCCTTCGTCCTGGGGGTCGTGAAGAGCGATCCGTTCCGGATGAGACGAACCGAGGCGACCGCAGACACCGAAGCCAACCAGGGAGTGTAAGCGACCATGAACTTCATCACGGGAAAGCACCTTTCTCGCCGTACCTTCCTTCGCGGGATGGGCACGACGGTCGCCCTGCCCCTGCTTGATGCAATGGTCCCCGCGGGCCGGCTGTGGCGCGACCGCGCCGCCACCGACTTCACGCGCTTCGTAGGCATCGAGGAGTCGATGGGGTGCGCGGGCGGGAGCGACTGGGGCGACCAGCAGTTCCTGTTCGCGCCCGAGAAGGTCGGCCGCGACTTCGAGTTCGTGGCGACCAGCCAGCTCAAGCCGCTCGAGGCCTACCGCGAGTACCTGACGGTGATCAGCAACACCGACTCGCGCATGGCGGAGGCGTACCGCGCCGAGGAGATCGGCGGCGACCACGACCGCACGACGGCCGTATTCCTGACCCAGGCCCATCCCAAGCAGACCCAGGGCTCGGACGTCTATCTCGGGACTTCGCTGGACCAGTTGCACGCCCGGCGGTTCGGGCAGGACACCGCGCTCCCCTCGCTCGAGCTCACCACCGAGTCGATCGACCGTGGGGGCGGATGCGCCTACAACTACCACTGCGCCTACACGACCTCCGTGGCGTGGGCCTCTCCCACCCAGCCGCTTCCGGCCATTCGCGAGCCGCGGGCGGTCTTCGAGCAGCTCTTCGGCGCGGGTGACTCCGCCGCCGACCGCGCCGCCCGCCGCCGCACCGACCGCAGCGTCATCGACTGGATCGCCGCCGAGGTGGCGCGCCTGAAGAGAGACCTGGGGGCGGTCGACCGCCGTGCGATGGACGAATACCTGACCCACATCCGCGAGTTGGAGCGCCGCATCGAACTGGTCGAGGAGCGCAACACCAGCGGCGACGAGCGGGCGATGCCGGAGGCTCCCTCCGGAGTCCCGGATTCCTGGGAAGAGCACATGGAGATCATGTTCGACCTCCAGTTGCTCGCGCTGCAGACGGACATGACCCGGGTCATCACCTTCAAGATCGGCTTCGATCAGTCGAACCGGACCTTCCCGCTGAGCGGCACCAACAAGTCGATCCACGGGGCTTCGCACCACGGCAACGTCCCCGCCGACATCATGGACTTCAACCTCATCAACACGCACAGGCTGAGCCTGATGGGCTACTTCCTGGAGAAGATGAAGAACACGATGGAGGGCGACGCTTCGCTGCTGGACAAGACCGCGATCGTCTGGGGCTCGTCGATGGGCGATCCGAACCTGCACAACCACCGCCGCTGCCCGCTCATCCTGATGGGGCACGCCAACGGCGCCCTGGAAGGCAACCTGCACCTGCGCGCGCCCAAGGGTACACCGATGGCCGACGCGTTCGTGAGCCTGATGCAGGGCATCGGACACGATGACATGCGGGCGTTCGGCGACAGCGTGAGCGCGTTCCCGCTGACGTTCCCGAGAGGCGGCATCGCCGACGCGCTCCGGGAGGCGGGTTCGTGAGGGCCCTTGACATGGCGGCGCGATGCCGCAGAGGCCTGTTGGGCGCGGCTGTCCTGCTGGTTTCGCTCGGCAGCTCCGTTGAGGCCCAGGATGCCGGGCTGATCGGGGCTGCGAAGCAGGGTGACGCGGATGCGGTGCAGGCGCTACTCGCCGGAGGTGCGGATCCGAACCTGGCGCGGGGCGACGGCATGACCGCGCTGCACATGGCGGCGCTAGAGGGACACGCCGATGTGGTGTCGGTGCTGCTGGGAGCGGGCGCCGAGGTCGGCGCGACCACGCGCATCGGGGCGTACACGCCGCTCCACCTGGCCAGCCAGGGCGGGCACGGCGCGGTGGTGCGGGCGCTGCTTGAGAAGGGCGCAGATGCGACACTGGCGACCAGCAACAGCGCAACCACCCCGCTTCACCTGGCCGCGCGGGTGATGGACGGCGAGGAAGCCGCTGCCGCACTACTGGAGCACGGGGCCGACGTGAACGCACGCGAGGGCTCCGTCGGCCAGACCCCGCTGATGTTCGCGGCCGCCTACAACCGGACGCCGACCATTCAGGTGCTCGTGAAGCACGGGGCGGACCCGAACCTGGCCACGAGGGTGGTGGACGTGCTGCGCAACGTGGCCATCGACCGCGAGGCCAGCCAGCTCCTGCGCGACCGAATCGAGGGGCTTCGCTTCGAGGCCGAACCCGGCACGGAACCCGAATTGACCCCCGCGCAGGTGCAGGAGGCGATCGCCGCCCAGCGGGCGTTCCTGCGCGCCGACCACTCGCAGCGGGACTTCGACCCCGACGATCTCATCCAGCATCGGGCGGACTACCCGGGCGGCCCGCCGCTCGCGCGCCCCCCCTACCGGGAGACGCTGGTCGGCATGACCGGCGGCATGACCGCTCTGCTGCACGCCGCGCGCGAGGGGCACGTCGAAGCAGGGCTCGCCCTGCTGGACGGCGGGGCCGACCTCGACCAGGTCAGTGGCGACGGCACCAGCCCGCTTCTTATGACCATCCTCAACGGCCAGTTCGACCTGGCCATGGAGCTGGTCGAGCGCGGCGCCGACCCTGACCGGGCCGCCGACACCGACGGCATCTCCCCGCTGTTCGCCGTCCTGCAGACCCACTGGGCGCCCAAGTCCAACTACCCGCAGCCGCGCGCACACGACAACGAGCAGACCGAGTACCTGGAGCTGCTGCAGGCGCTTCTGGACGCCGGCGCGGACCCGAACGTCCAACTCAACACGCACCTGTGGTACTGGGAGTTCGGGCTCACCAAGATGGGCATCAACCTGGAGGGCGCCACGCCGTTCTACCGGGCCGCCTTCGCGCAGGACATCGAGGCGATGAAGATGCTGGCCGCCCACGGTGCCGATCCCGACATCCCAACCCGTTGGCCGGCGGTTGGCATGCGGGAGCGCCGCCAGCAGGACGGGCGCCAGCAGGAAGACTCAGGTCTGCCCTGGATCCCCGAGGGTGAGTTCAACGCCTATCCCATTCACGCGGCCGCCGGTGGCGGCTGGCAGGGGCTGGGCGCGTTCAGCGTGCGCAGCGTCCCCGACAACTTCCTCAATGCCGTCAAGTACCTGGTCGACGAGCACGGGGCGGACGTGAACCTGGCGGACTCGTGGCTGTACCGGCCGATCCATTACGCCGCGGCCCGTGGCGACAACGAGCTCATCATGTACCTCGTTGAGCAGGGAGCGGACGTGACCGCCATTACCCGGCTGGGTCAGTCCGCGGCGGACATGGCGCGCGGCGGTCGCTCCGGCTTCTTCGTGCGCGTCGCCTATCCGGAAACCGAGGAGCTGCTGGTCAGCCTTGGCTCGAGCCGGGAGTGCGAGCACACCCACTTCCTCGACACGGGCGACTTCTGCGAGGGACTCGGGGTCCACGACCCGTGGAAGGAGAAGGGGATTCCGCAGACGACCGAGACGGTGGTGCCGCCACCGCCTCCTCCAGGAGGGAATAGGCGGTAGGCCCGGAAGCTAATCTTCCCAGCTCACCGCGTCCCCCACCTGGATGCGGGCGTCGCTCAGCACCGTGCAGAAGACTCCGCCTCGCCAGTCGGGATCGAGAGCGTCCCGCAAGCCGGTGAGTTGTTCCTCCATGATCGTGCAGGGCCGGGTCTCCCCGCGCACCTGAAGCACGCAGCCGCCGATACGGATCCGGCGGTCGCGCGTGTCGGCCAGGCTCACGCCGCTCACCATCAGGTTCGCGCGCCTGAGAGCCGGGTCGACCGACGTGCCTAGCTCGTCGTTGAGCGTGTCGAAGACTTCTTTCTCTATCAACGTGACCTGGCGCCGGGCGCGTCCGTAGTTCGCATCCCCGGCAAGTCCGCCCCCCGCTTCTGCGGTGGCCTCCGAGACGGCGCTCATCTCGCCCCCACGCTGCCGCTTCAGCCAGATCGCCTCGAGTCTTCCGCTCATCCGTCTCGCTCCTGTCGCTTTCGCTCCGGTTACCGGATATGTCGTGGTTTCAAGGGTTTATCGTCGTCGCGGGCTCCGGATGAACCTTCGTTCCCTCCTTGGTCCGGACCGCTCCAGAATACCCCATCGGGTCGCTGAAGGCGAGAGTCGGTGCGCGCTGGCCGGGTGATCGGCCCTGGACGTTGTCCGGGCCCGTCTCGATCCGCGGGGTCGAGCACGCGGTAGAGACGTCCCGGTCAGCCATGGACTCGCCCGGGAGTCCGGGTTCGGAATGCTCCATGAAGGGGATCTCAAGCCAACGACGTGCGGTCGGTCGGTGGCTGCGGGCCGCCGATTCACGTCCGCCGAGAGCCCGCCCCCAACCCGGAGACTGTGGACATGATCACTCGACGCAAGACCTCGAGACTCCTCACGACGGCCGCGCTGGCCCTCGTGGCCGCCCTCGCCCTGCCAACCGGACCTGCATCCGCGCAGCACTTCTATCACGACGAACCCGTCGAACAGGAGATCGTCGATGGGCGTCCGGATCGCGACTCCAACGGCAACTGGATCTGGTGCTGGCCGCTGTACTGGTTCATCTTCTGCGGGACCAGATAGGTCGGCAACCGGCGCTGGCGCGGTCGCGTCGCGGGTGGCGGCGGTCGTCCTGGCTGCTGCCACCGGCGCGCGCAGCTTCCCGGACGGAAGGGGGTGCGCCTTCGCCTGACCCCGCCTCAGTTCGCCGGCACCGCCTCCATCAGCAGGCTCAGCGCGTCGTTGAGCGCCCGGCCCCCCGGTCCGCCGCCGCTGTAGTGCCCGATGCGCACCACCACCATGTCGTGCGTGGGGATGATGATCGTGCTCTGGCCTCCGGCGCCCGCCATGCGGAAGGCGCTCGTCGGGATGGGGCGGCTGCCGTCGCCGTTCACCCAGAAGAAGGCGCCTCCGTAGACGGGGCGCCCGTCGGCCACCCAGGCGGGGGCGAGCGTGGATGCGTACTCCACGTATCCCTCGGGGAGAATGCGCTCGCCGTTCACGACGCCGTCCTGCAGGTACAGGTTGCCGAGCCGGGCCCAGTCGCGTCCGCTGCCGAAGCCGTAGCCCTGGAGGAGGAAGTTGCCGTAGGGATCGGTCATGGCGATGAAGTTGCGCATCCCCAGCTTGTCGAAGAGATGCCGCTGCGGGAACTGGTGGTAGTTCTCGCCCAGCTCGCCCTCGACGCCCAGGCGGACCAGGTAGTTGGTGAGTACGGGGTCGCAGTTCCGGTACCGTCCCACCGTGTCGGGCTCCCACTGCTGATCCTTGCCGGCAGCCCACTCGAACGAGTTGACGGTGCCCGTATAGAGGTACAGGTGGTCGGGGTACCCGATGTCCGGGTCGTCGCCGGGATCGCCCAGGTTGCGGCAGCGCAGCCCGGATGACATGCGCATGATGTCGCCGATGCGGATGGCCTGGCGCGGGTCGCCTTCGCCCTGCCACTCGGGTATCGGCGCGGATTGCCAGAGGTCGTAGACCCCCTTCTGGATCAGGATGCCCATGAGCGTGCCGGTGAGGCTCTTGTTCATGGACCAGCTCTCCAGGGGAGTGGTGTGATCGATGCCCTCCCGGTAGCGCTCCGCCAGCAGACGGCCCCGGTGGGTCACCACGAAGGCCGCAGTGAGCGCCTCGGGGGGCGCGAAGGCCGCATCCACCGCCTGCGCGACCTTGTCCATGTCCACGTCGGCCGGAAACGGCTCGTCCGAAAGCAGCTCGCCCAGCGGCCAGGGCGTGGTCTCGGCGTCCGGGAGGGTCGACACCACCTCGACCGACTCGTAGTACGGCTCCTCCTCGCCGATGGGGAGGGCGAGGCATCCCTGGTCGCCGTGCAGCTTGGCCGAGCGCACGGTGCCGTCCGGCAGGGTGAGGTGCACGCGCTGGTTCTCGTAGTCCACCACCCGGTCGGTCACAGCGCCGCGATGTTGGCGCAGCGCGGTGAAGAAGCCGGTGTGCTCGGCGGCGAAGTCCGGATCCAGCCCGGAGAGGAAGACGTTGGAGCACAGGATCTTCGCGAACCCCGCAGTCGAATGCACCACCGGGTCTCCCGGCGGCAGCGCGTACTCGCCAGGAAGTTCGAGCTCGGCAGCGCGCGCGAGAAGTTGCGCCTGCGGATCCTCGGCGGCCGGTTCGGGTGCGTCGGCGGCCGGGGCGCAGCCGGCGGCGAGGAGCGCAAGGAGGGCGAAAGACGGGACAAGGCGGTGCAGCATCTTCATGACTCCGCTGGAAGGATGTGGAGACCGACCATCGGCCGAACCATCGAGAGATTCACGATACGAACCGGCTGCGGGGGCAACAAGGCGAGTGGATAGGCGAGCACCGCCGCGTCGCAGCCGGCCAATGGAGGAGAGAGGGAGCCTCAACTCCCTTTCCCGGCC
The DNA here is from genome assembly GCA_009840525.1 of Gammaproteobacteria bacterium. Classification (GTDB taxonomy): domain Bacteria; phylum Gemmatimonadota; class Gemmatimonadetes; order Longimicrobiales; family Gaopeijiaceae; genus BD2-11. The sequence goes on along the minus strand of VXNP01000005.1, from coordinate 48,009 downwards.
CGTCGCCGAAGGCTAGTCTGAGCCTTCCGCTCCGGGCTTCTCCCGGTCTCCGCGAAGGCACGAACTGTGGGGAGGCAGGCGTCCTGGATTCCTTCTTTTCCGCCGGCGACCCGGTAAACCCGTTCGTGATCTTCGGGGGCGCACACTTGCTCTCCCTGGCCATGCTGGCCGTCGTCGGATATGTGGCACTCCGCCTCGGGCAGTCGGGAAGCGAAGAGACCCGGCGACGGATCAGGCGGGGCATGATGGCACTGCTCCTCGTCACCTTCGTGGAAGGACACGTCTGGCACGTATTCCACGGGGAGTGGGCAGTCGCGGAGCGCCTCCCCCTGCACCTGTGCGGCGCGATGGTGTGGGTGAGTATCTACGGGCTCTGGACGGACCGGCCCTGGACCCGCCCGCTCATGTACTATCTGGGGATCGCGGGAGCGATCCAGGGAGTTCTCCAGCCCGACAGCCCGTATGGGTTTCCCCATGTGCGCTTCGTGGCCACGATGATCTCGCACGCCACCATAGTGGTCGCCGGGCTCTGGGTGATCCTTGTGGAGGAGTACGCACCGAGCCTTCGCTCGACCCTGTGGACCCTGGCGCTCGTCCATGTCTACGCGGCGGTCATCTTCGCCTTCAACCTGCTCGTGGGCACGAACTACCTGTACATTGTGGAGAAACCGGAGTCCGCGTCGCTCATGGACATCTTCCCGGAATGGCCGTGGTACCTGCTGGTACTCGAGGGGCTCCTGCTGGTCATCGTCGTCGGGATGTACCTGCCCTTCGCGCGCCTGCGCAGAGCCTGAGGGCCATTCGGCGCCGCGAGCCGCGGCGTCGAGCCTGGTCTCCCCTTTCCGTTGGTGGCCAGCAGCGCTAATCTGATCTGTGCCACCTGGTGACGATGGTGGCCCTCCCGGTGCCCGGCTGCTGGTCGTTCGTCAACGTCTACGCGCAGTCGCCTTCCCCCTCACCCTGACAGCGGGCACCAGCCACCCGTCCTCGGCCGGCAAGCCGGAGTCGGCGTCCCTCATGGGCGTCTACCGGTGCGCTCCTGGTACCGGCCCGTCCTCAAGGGACTCCCGATCGTTCTCGGGATGCACCTGACCGCTCGCGCAGAGCGTGAATCGCGGTACCCGAGCCACTCTCGACCCTGGAGGTCCGCCATGAAGGCCGGCACCCTTCTCTTCCCCACGGCCCTCGTGGTGGTGACCCTGCTGCCACCCTCGACGCCGGAGGCCGTGGCCGCGCAGGAAGAAGATCCCGACTATCTGGCAACCTACTCCATCATCGCTCGCGACCCGGGCACAGGTGAACTCGGCATGGGCGTCCAGTCCAAGGCCTTCGCGGCCGGAAACCGGGCGATGCACGCAAAGGGCGGCGTTGCGGTAATCGCGCATCAGGCGTCCGCCAACCCCATGTACGGCGCGATCGGCGTCGACCTGATCGAGCGCGGCTACAGCCCGCAGGAGGCGCTCGACATGATGGTGGCGAGCGACGAAGGCCGTGACCGTCGGCAGGTTGCGATTCTGGACATGGAGGGCCGCACGGCGGCCTGGAGCGGCACCGGCGCCAGCGACTGGAAGGGCCACCGGTGCGGCCGGGACTATTGCGCGCAAGGCAACATTCTGGTCGGTCCCGAAGTGGTCGACGCCATGGCGGCTTCCTTCGAAGCGTCCACCGGCCCGTTGGCGGAACGACTCATGGACGCACTCGACGCCGCCGAGGCCGCGGGCGGAGACGCACGCGGCAAGCAGTCGGGCGCCATCCTGGTGGTGGCCCCGCGTGCGGGAAGCGGCGGGTTCAGCGACCGCGTGGTGGACATCCGGGTCGACGACCATCCCCGGCCGCTCCAAGAACTGCGGCGCGTGCTGAACCTCTTCCGGTCCGGTCAGATGGTGCGCAACGCCAATGCGAGCATGGCGCAGGGCAACCTGGACGAAGCCCTGGCCACTGCCACCGCCGCGCGCGACAAGTCGCCGGAAAACGACAACGCGTGGGTGGCACTGGCCGCCGTGCAGGCCCGCATGGGACGGGACACGGATGCGCTGGAGTCGCTCCGCCGCGCAGTCGAGCTGAACCCCGGTCGCAAGCGCACCCTGCCCCGCGACCGAAACTTCGAGACTCTCCACGAGCGCCCGGATTTTCGGCGCCTGATCGGGGCCGGTGATCCCGGTGCAGGTGCTCGTTAGATGGATAGATGGTGCAACGTCGCCGCGGGCGATCCTGCCCGCTTCAAGTCTCCCTTAAGATCGCCATGTGCGAGGAGGTCATGATGCTCGAATTCTGTCTGCAAAGCGTAGGCGCCAACTGGACGGCTCTGAGGAGATCCGCACGATGTATGCCGACACTGGTGGCGTGTCTGACCCTGCTGGTGCCCGGCATCGCGGCGGCGCAGAACACCGCAACCGTAACCGGTCTGGTCTCGGACGCGAACACCCTGGTCCCCCTGAGCGGCGTCGAGATCCAGGTACAAGGCACAGACATCAATGGGGCCACGAACAACGACGGCAGGTTCATTCTCCTGAACGTCCCGGTTGGGGACGTCGTCCTGACGGCGGCGCTGATCGGACGCCGCACCGTGGAACAGGCGGTCGCCGTCACGGCCGACACCCCGGCGGAGGTGAACTTCCTTCTGGTCGAAACGGCCATCAACCTCGATGAGATCGTGGTTACCGGGACGGCAGGGGAGCAGCAGGCCCGTTCCCTCGGGACCACGGTCGGATCCCTCCCGGTGGCCGAAACGCAGGTGATCGCTCCCCGGGACAACTTCGAGACCATGCTGGGGGGCGCCGTTCCGGGCGTGAACGTGGCCTACGGCGGCGGTCACGTCGGCGGCGGCAACAACATACGCATCCGGGGAGCCGGATCCATGGTCCTCTCAGGGCAGCCACTCATCTACATCGACGGTGTCCGGGTGAACAGCGGCGGTCCCGGGGCCGAAGGGTCCCTTGGCGTGGGCACGCAGAGTCCGTCCACGCGGCTGAACGACATCAGCCCGGAACTCATCGAGTCCATCGAGATCATCAAGGGTCCGGCGGCGGCTACGCTCTACGGGACGGAGGCGTCGAATGGGGTCATCAACATCATCACAAAGCGAGGCGCTCGGGGCGCCCCCGTTTTCACTCTGACGTCGAAGGTCGGGCAGAACTGGTACCGGGATCCCAAGGAGCACTGGCCGGGAAGTTTCTACACCTGCACTGGCCGCGGGACGGATCCGTGCACTCCCGGTGAGATCGTGGAAGTGAACGTCTTCAAGCGCGACTACGAGGTCCACGGCATGGAGCACTTCCAGGTCGGCATGCCTCTTGGAAGCGTCGGTACCGTCTCGGGAGGCACCGACGCGGTCCGGTATCATTTCACGCTGGGCTGGGACTTTGATGAAGGACCCGTCCCAAACAATACCAACAACAGGCTGGACGCACGTGCGAACCTCAACTGGCTGCCCCGCGAGGACCTGACGGTGGACTTCGGCTTCGGGGGAATTCGCTCCGAACTGCATACCACGACGGGGCGCCAGCCCGCGCGTGTCACAGGGTTCCACTGGTCCTGCCCTGGCGGTGGATGCGAGATCGGTACAGGGACGCCCAACGCGCTGGATGGTGCTTTCCGCGGCTATATCGCGTATCTGCCGGACCTGTACGACGAGTTGCTCGATTCCGGGCAGAAAGTCTATCGCAGCATCTATACGCTAACGGCCACGCATCGCCCATTTGAGTGGCTCACCCACCGGTTGGTCGTGGGACTGGACCAGGCCGAGACGAACGGTTTCCGGCTCAATCGCCATTCGTCGGGGCGGGTTGGCATCAGCGGCCGTCAGGGCGACAAGAGGCTCGAATTTCGCAATACCGACAATTTCAGCTTCGACTACTCCGGTACGTTGACCTACGAGCCTGTAGCCGGGTTCTCGCTGGCGACGTCGTCCGGTGCCCAGTACTACGAGCGGTCCTCGGAGTGGCTCGCGGGGCGTGGCTCACGCTTCGCGGTGCCCAGTCTCGAGACGATCTCCGCGGGAGAAACCCGAGAGACGTCCGATGGCTTTTCCAGCAACAAGACCATCGGGATGTATGTTCAGGAGCAGATGTCCTGGCAGAACCGAATCTTCCTGACCGGTGCTCTCCGAGGGGACGACAACTCCGCCTTCGGGGCGGACTACGACTTCGTAGTCTATCCGAAGCTGAGCGCGAGTTGGGTTGTCTCGGAGGAGTCTGCGCTGGAGGGTGTGGACTGGATCAACTCGCTGCGGCTCCGGACAGCCTGGGGGAAAGCCGGACAGCAGCCCGATCAGTTCGCAGCGGTGAGGCTCTACAATCCGGAGCCGGGATACCAGGGCGCGGGCGGCGTGACTCCCTTGACGATCGGAAACTCCGACGTGCAACCCGAGGTTGGCGTGGAGACCGAGATCGGCTTCGACGCCGGACTCTTCAACGACCGAGTCGGTCTCGAGTTTACCTACTACGACCAAAGGCGGACGAATGCCCTGATCAGCGTTCCGGTCAAGCCCTCGACCGGCTTTCCCGGCTCCCAGCTCAGGAATATCGGAGAGATTCAGAACACGGGATTCGAACTCGGGCTCAACGTGGATGCATACCAGGGTTCGACCGTGGGGGTCGAGTTCGGCCTGGCGCTCCACACGAACAGGAATGAGGTGCTCGATCTGGGGGGATTGGACCCGATTCCGGTGTTCGGGCGGAACTTTACAACCGGGTGGACGGGCCAGCGCCACGCAGTGGGCTTCCCGCTTGGGTCCATTTTCCTGCCTGTGGTGGTGTCGTCCGACATCGTGGGCACAGGCTTGCAGGCCCGCGCGACGAACGTGATGTGCGAAAGCGGTCCGATCGCAGCGCCGGGCACCCGAATCACCCGGGGAGGAGGTCCTCCTGTGCCGTGCACCAGCGGAGAGACCGCACCCGAGGTCTACAGGGGCTCGACGGTTCCAACACGCGAAATGGCTTTCAACGCGACCGTGTCGTTCCTGGACAACACACGCTTTTACGTCGACCTGCAATACGTGGGCGGGCACACCATGGTGGACGGGATCACGGCGGGCTCCCACCTTTTCTTCCGGAACACAAGGGCGATCAACGAGAAGACCGACCCGATCTTCCTCGGCTACGACGAGATCGGGGAAGTCAACCCGTCGGGGATCTTCGACGCCTCCCAGCTCACCATGCGCAGCGTGTCGCTGAGTCACAGTTTTTCAGGTGAAATGGCCGCGAGACTCGGTGCCTCCCGGCTCAATCTGACGCTCTCCGGTCAGAACCTCTGGAGGATATGGAGAGCGCAGAGCGAAGCCTTTGGGCACTCCATCGTCGATTCGGAGATTCGGGACACCGGCGCAAGGAATACCGACCCCGGAGGAATCTCAGCCTATACGCAGGACGGTTTCCCGATGTTCAAACGTTTCCTGGCGACCGTGCGGGTGACCTGGTGATGCGCGCGCAGGCGGAGGGATCCAGAAACGGATTGTTGATTTCAGACGAAACCACAGAGGGACCTGTCATGAATAGAGTGATCGAGATGGTGCCGTGGTGGCGGAGGCTGCCCGGCGTTGTGGCGCTTTCGGTGGCCCTTGGGGTGGCGGGGTGCGACACCGCCGAGCTCCTCGAGGTGGATCTTCCGGGTAACGTCACGGCCGAGGACATCGAGGATCCCAGTTTGGCCGGTACCATGCGGGTATCCGCCATCGGTGACTTCGAGTGGGCGTGGGATGAGTACGTAGACTTCGCGGCCAAACATTCGGACGAGTACATCCAGTCTTCCGGAAACTTCACCGGACGGCGACTGCAGATCCGGGATATCCCGGCTAATGAGCCACGGTATCAGGTCAACGTCTTCGGCCGGCTCCATCGGGCGAGGGTCATGCTCGAAAGCCATTTTGACCGGCTTCAGACCTTTGCCGACGCTGACGTCCTGAACCGGAGCCAATATCTGGCCGAGATGCGGACGTACGGGGGCTTCATATACGTGGTCTTCGGCGAGGGCTTCTGCGGAACGCCGCTCAACGGAGACGGCGTGGTCCGGACTCCGGAACAGCTCCTGGAGATCGCCGTGGATCAGTTTACGGAGGCCCTGAGCATCGCCGGGCAGTTGGGGACGAGGCGGGGTCAGGAACTTGTGCAGGCGGCGCGGATTGGACGCGCCCGGGCGTACCTCAACCTGGAACAGTATTCCAACGCCATCGCCGACGCGCAGTCTATCGTGAACGATCCCGACCTCGATTTCTACGCAACTCGGGAGTATGGAGAAAATCGGCGCGAGAACTCGATGGCGAACACGAACGAGCTCGATACCAACCAGCAGTCGACCGTCGCCCCGAGCTACCGTGACGTGCGGTGGAAGGGCGTGCCCGACCCCCGGGTGACGGTCATGGAAACCGGGCTCATCGGCCACGACAACGCCACCATCGTCTGGCGCCACAACAAGACGCCCGAGAGTTTCCCCGCGGGCGCGGCCCAGGACGTCATCATCGCTTCGTCGCGTGAGGCCCGCATGATCATTGCCGAGGCCTCGGCCCTGACCGGGGACCTGGCCACGGCGATCAGCATCATGGATGATTTCCACACCGCTGCCGGGATTCCTCCGATCACCGCGGAAGACGTGCCTACCCAGGACGACGTCATCCGGCAAGTCATCGAGGAGCGCCGTCGGGAATTCTTCGTCGAAGGCGGTCATCGCCAGAGGGACCATCTGCGGTGGCGGGGTACCCAATTCAACATCCCGTATCTCGGTGAACCCGGCTCCGATCATCCGAACGGGGTCGACCAGTACGGTCAGGTCTACGGCACCACAACTTGCTTCCCAATCGCTCAGAACGAGCAGGTGGGAAGCTGATCCTGCATCCTGCGGAAGCTTACTCCGGCCTCCCGTTGTGGGGGGTCGGAGGCTTCCGCGGAGTTCTCTCGCCTAACCGCCCCGGCTCATCGTCTCAACGAGGATCACGCCCGCCGCGGCGCCCGGGTACCGCGATGTCGATGCGGGTCCGCGCAGCACCCGGATCCGTATCACGGACGTGGCCGGGATCTGATCGAGCGTCAACATTGCCCGGTCCTGTCCGCCGGCGTCGATCCTGACGCCGTCGAGGAAGATCTGTGGTTCCTCGCTCAGAACGAACGAGGTCACGCCTCTGAGCCGAATCCTGACTCCGGTCCCGACTCCCCCCTGGGGCTGCTGGGCCGCGACGCCCGGAACGCCCGTCAGCAGGAGGTCGGCAGCAGTGCGTGAACTCGCACCGGTTCCGCTGACCTGCGCTTCCGAGTGCCCGCGTCCAGGATCGTCGCGTCGCGGGACCTCCACCAGCAGTTGATCGAGCACGACCGAGACGCGGTGGACATGGAAGTGGATCAGCGACTCCTCCAACGGAGTGATCTCCACTGTTTCGACGAGGGTGATGAACCCGTCTCCCTCGACGCGCACCACGACTTCCCCGGCGGGAACGTTGAGGAGCCGGAACCACCCGTCGGCGTCCGTGCGAGTGCGATGGTGGGCGAATTCCGGAAGAGCCACCAGGGCACCGGGCACGGGCGCGAGGCCTTCCTCATCCAACACCAGGCCCATCACCGAACCGGATTCCTGAAGCCCGGCGGCGCCTTCGGTCACCGCAAGAACAGCCACCAGCGCGTACACACCAGGGATGAGTTTTCGTGTAGCGTGGAGGGGACGCTTCACCAAACGCGCTTTTTCCACCATAGCGTTCTCTGCGGCTGGATCCATCTTCTATCGGTACCCACGCCAGGCCAAAAAGCTTCCCGCGCGACCCGCCGCCTCAGTACCCCACCCCGAGCGCACCGCACAGCCAGCGCTGGAACGGCACGGCATCCCGGCAAAGTCCGGCGAACCTCTCCAGAAACCCGTCCGAGGCGACCGCTTGCTCGCTGAGATGCGCGACCCCTATGAAGTCCTTGCGCCGGAGATCCACGATGAGCGGATGGTCCACGCTGAAGCCCTTGGGGGCGCGGATCAGGGAATCGCCCTCAAGCTCGAACGACGCCCGAAAGCCCTCGTCCCGGGAGGCCCGCAGCCACGCATCCGGGTCTTCGTCGATCGCCTCCCGGATCTTCCGCAGGGCGGGACCGCCGGGCCGCCAGATGCCGCAGCCCACGAAGACGGTGTCCGGCTCCAGATGCAGGTAGAAGCCGGGGGCGTGCGCGTCCTTCGCCGCCTCGTGCCGGAAGTGGATGCCGGTGTGGGTCTTGTACGGGCTCTTGTCCCTGGAGAAGCGCGTGTCCCGATAGATGCGGAACAGGGAGCCGCCGTTGGCCCGGGGATCCGCGCGAAAGCGGGGGCCGATACGCGCGAGGTGGGGTCCGAAGTCGGAGATGAACCGGAGGGCCGGCGCCTTCACATCGCCCTCATAGCGCGGCTTGTTCGCCGCGAACCAGTCGCGATTGTTGTTTGCGGCGAGTTCGGTGAGGAAATCGAAGGTCGCGGGCGTGAAATAGGCGCGGTTCATGGGCGTGGCGGGCTGCAGGCGATGGGATGCGGGCACCCCAAGCTAACACCGCGGACTCGCCGGTCGGGTCAGTGCCCGATCAGGACCGGCCCGCGGAGTGGGTGTCCGATCAGGCCCGGCCCCCGGCGCGGGCATCCCAATAGGCACCCACCCGTACGATGAAGCGGCCCGGCTTCTCTGCGTAGACCAGCCCGCCGACCGCGATGGCGCGTGTCTCCAGCTCGCCCGCCCGGAGTTCCGCCGCCGCCAGCACCGACTCACGCTCGTGCTCGCTCCCCGCGAGTCCGGGCGACCTCGAGAGCAGGGCGCGAAACTGGTGCAGATCGTGGTGATCGCCTAGCACATCGCCCAGCCTGCGCGCCATCCCGGCTGCGCCCGCCAGGACATCGGGCCAAAGCCCGACCAGCAGCTCCAGGTGGTGACGATGGTACTTGACATCCTTGCGCCACTCATGGAGAGCGGTTGCGGACGCGCCTCGGACCGCTCTGGGGAGGCCCCTGCGCCCCCGTCGATAGGTCGCGCGCAGGCCCGTCTCGATGACTTCGAACCCCTCTCCTGCCAGCGGCCATCCCGCGATCCGCTCCCGGGCTTCCGCCAGGCCTTCGATCAGCACCGCCAGCACATTGGTGTCGCTGAACTGGAGCCCGCGCCGAACCGAGTAGCGGGCCTCCAGTTTCCGGCGCAGGGTCGTATCCTCCGCGCCTGTCAGGCGGTCCAGCGTCTCCAGACTCGCCTGAACTTCGCGCACCGCCGCCAGCTGCCGGGCGGCATTGCGATACCAGCGGTTCTCCCGGCGGAAGGTCGGCCCCAGCCGGCCCGCCACCAACCGAAGCAGTGCGCGAATCGCCTTGAAGCGCTTGCGCGCGTCATGAACCCCCTTGAAGCGCCCCTCGCGGGCTCCGCCGAGTGCCGCCATGGCCCGGTCAACCTCCTCCCGCGCCACGCGGCGGATTTCCGCGGCAACGTCCCGCTGAAGCCTGATCTCAAACGCCATGCGAGTCCCGCTGTTCGTGCTGCCCACCCTGCAGAAGGAGAATGCGGATGAGTTCCCGGCTCGGACAACCGTCCGGGCTCCCGAGGGCGTCTCCGCCATCGTTGACACACCATTCGGGGCTGGGCAGATTCGACCTTGGAAACCCCGTCCGGTGCGTCCGGAGGGGTGCTGTCCGCGCACTCCCAGCCGAGAGATCAATCGATGGCCGCTGCCCGTCACAATCCCCTCGTTTTCTACGTCCTGCTGGTCGCCACCTTCGTGATGGCCTACGGGGTGATCTGGTTCGTCGTCAGTTCCAACGCGGCGTCGGTGGGGGTCGCTCTGGTGGGTGCCGCGGTGGTCTTCCTCACCGGACGGAAAGTCTGCCAATGAGGGCCGGGGCGCGCTTGCCGCGCGCGATGCCGGTCGTGGTCGCCGCGCTGGCGCTTGCCCCGCCGCAGGCCGCAGCCCAGCAGGATTTCTCCCCGATCGAGATTCGCACCGAACAGGTCGCCGAGGGGCTCTACGTTCTCTTCGGTGCGGGCGGCAACATCGGTCTGTCGGTGGGCGAGGACGGGGCGTTCCTGGTCGACGACCAGTTCGCCCCGCTCACCGAGAAGATCCTCGCCGCTGTGGCGGAGGTCACCGACCAGCCCGTGCGCTGGGTGCTGAACACGCACTGGCACGGCGATCACACCGGCGGCAACGAGAACCTGGGCCGCGAGGGCGCCCTGATCGTCGCGCACGAGAACGTGTACCGCCGCCTCAACCCCGCCGAGTTCGCCGACCTGGTCGGGCGCTCCCAGCAGGTCGCGCCGGAGGGGCTGCCGGTGGTGACCTTCAACGACCGGGTCACCTTCCACTGGAACGGCGAGGACATCCGCGTCAATCACATGTCCAACGCGCATACCGACGGCGACGCCCTCGTGTTCTTCTCGGGCGCCGACGCCGTGCACATGGGGGACACCTTCTTCAACTGGCGCTATCCGTTCATCGATGTGGACAGCGGCGGAAACGTCGACGGGGTAATCGCCATCGCCGACTACGTGCTCGGGCACACGACGGGCGAGACGACCATCATCCCCGGACACGGCGAGATCACCGACCGGAGTTCGCTGCAAGCCTATCGCGACATGCTGTCGACGGTGCGCGAGCGGGTGAGCGGCATGATCGCCGACGGGATGACAGAGGACGAAGTGGTGGCCGCGGCCCCCACCTCCGATCTGGACGCCACCTGGGGCGAGAATCCCGAGCGCTTCGTGCGCGGCGTCTACGTCAGTCTCGCGGGCAGTTGAGGCTCAACCCTCACGTAACGTCAGGCCTGGGCGACGCCACGTCACCCGCCTGGGCCGCGCGCCGAAACCCATCCCCCGGAGGAAGATGATGACGCGACGCACCGGAATCGCGATCGCAACAGCCGTGGTGCTCCTGGGCGGCTACTACCTGCTGGCCGGCCGCCAGGGCGCCGCGCCGACTTCGCCTGAGAGCGCCCCCGAAACCGCCGGCCAAACGGCCGACCTGGGCCCCGCCGATAGCCGCGACCTGCCCGGCCAGGACACCGGCCGAGTGGCGGTCGGCGATGCCGCCCCCGACTTCTCGCTCCTCGCCTACTCGGGCGACGTGATCACCCTCTCGGACTTCCGTGGACGGCAGAACGTCATCCTCGCCTTCTACCGCGGCCACTGGTGACCGTGGTGCGCCGGTCAGCTCGGGGAGCTGAGTGAACTGCTGGACGCCGACCAGGAAGCGGACGCGGAGATCCTCGCCATTTCCGTGGATGAACGCCCGGAACAGCAGATGATGATCGACCGGGTGGCCGCCGAACAGGGCCGCACCCTCGACTACCACATCCTCGCCGATCCGGACCACGCCGTGATCGACCGCTACGGCCTGTTCAACGCCGACAGCCGGCGCCCGGTCCCGCACCCCGCCGTCTACGTCATCGACATGGAGGGCGTCGTGCGCTGGAAGTTCATCGAGGTCGACTACCGCATCCGTCCCAGCAACGAGGACGTGATGGCGGCGCTGGCAGAGATCGGCTGAAGGGGATCGCCCCGGCGATATCTGCGGCTCACCCGTCCTCTCCGAGCAGCTCCCGCATCTCCTCTTCCGTGAGGCCGATGCTGTCGAAGTCGATGTCCTCCTCGGGGTCGGCGGGACCGGGAGGAGGAGGGGGCGCGGAGCCGCGGGCGACTGACCTGGATTTGACGCCGGGTGCCGTGACGGTGGGCGTGGCTCGGGATGGCGTTGCTACCGGTGCCGGCCTCGGCGCCGTGGCCTCGGGCACGGCCTGATTTCCTGTCGCCGCCTCCTCGGCCTTCCTCGACCGCCTGCGCTTCTTCAGTGGCTGCTGCGAGATTGGCCTCCCCAACCACGAACCCAGCACCTCCGCCAGTTCGGTCGTGTCCCGGCTGCGGAAGAAGTAGCTTCGTCCCTTGACGGGACGCAGGTGGATGCCGGGGCCGACTAGTCCGAACGCGAGCGGAGGGCTCCGCAGGATCCCGCGGCTCAGCCACGCGCCGAGGCCGCGCTCCAGCGCAATCTCCTCGATGTCGTGGGCCTTGAGAATGCGCGAGCGCCAGGCGCGCGACTTGATGCGGATGTGGTCCTCGAAGATGAGCAGCTTGCGCGGGGGCCACGCCGCCAGGACCGCGGAGCCGGCGAGCAGGATGACGAAGACGCCGCCGATGCCGGCATGCTGGATCACGTAGTCATCGACGGGCAGGAGCCAGCGGTCCAACCCCAGGCCGATCCCTACCGCGGCGATGCGTCCCAGAGCGAGCGTGACCGCGATCAACCCGAGCGCGTACGCGGTTCGCAGCACCACCGGCAGCCGGAAATGAGCGACGTAGCGGATGTCCTTCATCCGGACGGGCCTGGTCAGCGCCCACGCGACCAACCTCAGCGTGATCCAGACCAGAACAGCCACCGCCAGCACGGCCATCCCCTGGCTGACCGGCTGCGGTCGCGACACCGACAGGACCTGGCGAGACGCGTCGAAGGCGCGCGCGGAAAAAGACGCGACCTGGCTCTGGCTCAGATTCTGGTAGAAAGAGAGGACGTCGGGGAAGTCGGTGAAGGTGGCCGGGTCGTAGAAGACCTGGCGGGTCCAGGCGTTCAGGGCGTCCGCGGTCTGATTTGCGGCGCGCAGCCGTTCGATCACGGCGGCACGATCCGCTTCGAACTCGGCCGTGCCGAGCGAGCCCGAACGCAGGTATTCGATCTCTTCTTCGATGATCGCGCTGGCGAAGTCGAAGTCGTCTTCGTCGATGCGGCTGCTCACCTGCAGATACGCCGCCGGCCCGCGCATCACCAGGTTGGCGCTCGCGCCGTACACGGCCTTGCGCTCGCCGTAGCGCAGGCGCTGGTTGAGCCGGCGGTTGAGCAGGTCGCGGACGAACATCGCCGTCAGCAGCTCCTCGGAGCTGGCGTAGAAGAGCTTGTGGCGCGACTGGTAGCCGGCCGTCGACTGGAATCCCCACCGGTACGTGGACCGCCCGCGCCCTGGGTCCTCGGCTGTGGTCGCCCACCGCTCCGCCGGCCGCGCGGGGATCGACCCGAAGGTGCGCCGGGCGCGTTCGAGCGCGTCGCCCCGGTCGAGGTCGCCGACGATCGTGACGGTCATGACCGCGGGCGAGTAGTACTGGTCGTAGAAGCCGCGCAGATCCTCCGGGGTGATGCCCTGCAGGCTCCGCCACATGTCCGGGAAGGGGGCGCGCAGCCGTTCGATGCCGAACTCGCGCTCCCAGAAGTCGGGGAACGCGAGCCACCCCGGGTTGAGCGCGGCCACGAGGTGATCGAAGAGCTCGCGCGGGCGGGCTCGTATCTCGTTCTCGACCGGCTGCCGCCCGCGGTCCACCACGGCCGGGTCCATCTCGTGCGGGGAGAGGATGCCGGCCAGCCACTCGATGGCGAACAGCCCGTGCTCCTGGCCGATGGTCACGTAATACCAGGTGCGGTCGCGGTAGGTGAAGCCGTTGCGGCGCCCGCCGATCCCTTCCACCGCGTCCTTGATCTCCTGCTCGGTGCGGCCGTCGTGGTCGGAGAAGAGCATGTGCTCGGTGAAGTGGGCGAGCTGCTCCTTGCCCGGCGGATCCGCGTCGGAACCCACCGGCACCCCCACGCTCACTGAGACGTTGGGCGCGCCGGGAAGCTGCTTGAACCAGACCTTGACGCCGTTGGAGAGGAAGTGGGTCTCGAAGCCGGCGAAGGGGTTGGAGCCTGTCTCCTGGCCCGCGCCTCGCCCCGCGGCAAGCAGCACGGCCAGCGCCAGGCCGAGGACGAGGCCGGGACTCCTGTGCGGACGTGCCATCCTGGCTTGGAGTCAGCCCGCGAGCGTACGCTCGAAGTAGGCCTTGAGCCGGTCCCATGCATCCTGCGCGGGAGCCGTGCGCAGATCGGGATCGCCGTCCACGCGCAGCCAGAAGCCATGGTTGACCGCGTCGTAGATGTGCACGTCGTTCTCGATGCCCTGGGCACGCAGCGCGTCCACGAACTGGTTCACCTGGTCGGGCGGGGGGCCGGTGTCCATCTCCGCGAAGGTGCCGTACACCTCGTGGTCGATCGCCGCCAGCACCTCCGGATCGGTGACCAGCCGCCCGTAGAAGATCGCGGTGGCGTCGTGATGCTCGCCCCCCAGCGCGTAACTGAGCGCGATGCCGCCGCCGAAACACCACCCCATGGTGCCGATGGCTCCGGTTACGTCGTCACGCGCGCGCAGGAAACTCACCGCCTCGTTCAGGTTGGCGATGACGGCGTCCGGATCGGCGTTCGCCTCCGCGATCAGCGCCATGTTCTCTTCGGGACTGGAGCCGGTCCGGCCCTGGAAGAGATCCGCGGCGAGCGCCACGTACCCCTCGTCGGCCATGGCGTCGGCGACCTGCCGGACCCGGTCCACCAGCCCGTTCCACTCATGAATCAGAACCAGCGCCGGAAAGGGGCCCTCCCCTTCGGGCACCGCCAGGTACCCGCGTGTTGCCTCGTCCCCCGCGAGATAGTGCACGTCCTGCCCGCGCGGCGCGGGCGCCGTGCCGAGGATCGCGGCCGGGAGCCCGGCATCATCCGCGGAGCCCATTTCGATGCGGACTTCCATGCCGCCGCTGCCGGAGCCCTCGCCGCCGTCCGACCCGGGCGCGCAGGCAAGGAGTGAGAAAAGGAGGCTGAAGCTGAGGACGCGTGACGGATGGAGCGTGACGGAGTTCATTTTCCCTCCCTGTGGATATGACTGCGGGCACGGCCGGCAGGAATCGAAACCACGGTAAGGCGCAGCCGTCGGCGACGTTATCGGGGCTCGGCGCGCTCTCCCCTGTACTCCACGTGAAGCCGCGGCGTTCGTTCGTTCACGCGAATCCACATGCGAACTTCGTCATACGGAGGCTCCGGGTTTCCGAACCCCATGCGCCATTCCTCCCGATGATAGTTGTAGACGAAGTACTCGCAGTCGGACTCGTAGACGGGCCGGGGCGCGTTCCTGCGTGACGGCAGCTCGCCCTGCCGCTCGAGGCCGGGATAGGTGCGCTGGATATCGCGGCTCAGGAGATCCCAGATGGTCTGGCAGCTCTCGAGCGGCATCACCATCACGTAGGCGCCTTCGACCAGCTCCCCCGTATCGGGATGGAAGTAGTAGCCGGCGAGGGCCTGGCGGCCCAGAAGCCGGGCTTCCGTCGAGTAGATGCGAAGCCCTTCGCGCTCGCCCACCTGCTCGTTGCCGGCAAGCTCGGGGATGTCCTCGACCCGGCTGCCCCAGGGGTGTCCCCGGAAGCCGTCGACGATGGGTTCCTGAGCGGCGGCGGGTACCGCGACCGCGGTCAGGACCACGACGAGAACGATGCGACGCATGTCGTAGGGCATGTGCACAAACTAGCGCGTTGACCGCGGTCCCGTCGAATCACTCGGCGTAGTCCTGGCCCTCCGCGTCCAGAACTTCCTTCATTCCTTCGAGATACCCGGCTTCGCCCCAGGACTCGATGGATAGATCGGCGTTGTGTTTCGCGGCCGCGATCGGGATCGGGCGAATCTTGCGGCCCGCCTGCAGCACGAGCAGTTCGTTCATGCAGGCCCGCTCCAGCTGATAGAGCCAGAGCATCGTCTTCTCGATGGTGTCCCCGACGACGAGCACTCCGTGGTTCGCGAGAAAGAGCACCCGCTTGTCGCCGAGTGCCTCGGCCATGCGCTCGCCCTCGTCGGATTCGGTGACCAGCCCCTCGTATCCGAAGTAGGCGCAGTTCCCGAAGAATACGCCCGCGTTCTGGCTTCCGCGCTCATCGAACCTCCACCCGTCGATAGAGGCAAGCGCGGTGCTGTACGGCCCATGCACGTGCAGCGCGCACACGATGTCGGGCCGCGCGCGCTGGATGGGAGCGTGGATCGCCCACGCGCTCACGTTGAGCCGCCCTTCCCTGCCGAACGGCGTGCCCTCCGGGTCCACCTCGACGAGGCTGCTCGCCGTCACGCGGGAGAAATGCGTCTGCCCCGGCGTGATGAGCAGGTGTCCGGGTCTGCCCGGGACCCTACAGCTGAAGTGGTTCCAGGTGCCTTCGTGCATGTTCTCGTGCACCACTATGCGATGCACCGCGGCGAAGTCGACGCGCGTTCGGCGGATCGCGATCTCGTCGAGGTCCGCCTGCGCCGCCGAGCCCATCTCCGGTGCCGACGATGCCGGCGCAACAGGATCCGTGCCGACAATCAAAAGACCAGCGCCTCCAGCGCGACGAGGATTCCCAGCGCCAAGCTCACGATGCCACCCAGCTTGATCGTCATGCGGTGTTCGAGCGCGCGCATGTCGGATCGCAGGGACTCCTCCATCCGCTGCATGTCCTTCCGGAGCGACTTCTCCATCTGCTCCATATCCCCCCGGAGCGCCGCTTCGGTCTTCTCCAGGTCCCCGCGAACCCCGGTGATCTCCGCCCGCAGGGACGCCTCGGTCTTCTCCAGGTCCCCGCGAACCCCGGTGATCTCCGCCCGCAAGGACGCCTCGGTCTGCTCCAGGTCCCCGCGAACCCCGGTGATCTCCGCCCGCAGGGACGCCTCGGTCTGCTCCAAGTCCCCGCGCAGCGACGCCAGGTCCCCGCGCAGCGACGCCAGATCCCCGCGCAGCGACGCCTCCAACCGCTGCATTTCACGACGCAGCACCTCTTCGGTTGCCTTTACATGGCGCTTGGTGGCCAGGCTCTCGTCCACACACTGCGCGAAGGTGTCCACGAGCACGCGAGCCTGATCCTCGCTGAAGCCCGCTTCCTGCCGCAGTCTGGTGGCGGCGCTGAGGGTGTCGAAGGCGATCATGGTCTCCCTAATGTTGTCGCTTGCTGCCGCAATTGCCAGAACGCGGCCCAAGGCGAGATCGGCGAGCAATGGGCGATTCGCAATCTGGCAGTCCATGGCCGGCGGACGAATGGCGGAATGGGACGACGGAGGCGACTTCGACCGCGCGGGCGGCCCGGGCTTGCCGGTACGCTTCCGCGCGCGCATGGTCATGACACGTCCCGTAGCCGTTGTTCCGCCCGTCTGGAGGCTCGTAATGAGAACATCATCAATGACCACATTTGCTCTCGCCGTCACCGTCTCCTTCGCGGCCAGTGCCGGGGAGGCTGCCGCCCAGGGCGAGAACATGCAGGACATGATGGAGTTCGAGCGCCCCATCGCGGCTCTCGACAACATCTGGATCGAAGAATTGACCATGCTCGAGGTCCGGGACGCGCTGCGCGAGGGCACCAATACCGCCCTCATTCTGACCGGCGGCATCGAGGAGAACGGGCCCTACCTCACCACCGGCAAGCACAACCACGTGCTGCGGGTCATGGGTGACGCGATCGCGCGCCGGCTCGGCAACACCCTGGTAGCGCCCATCGTCACCATCGAGCCCGGCAACCCCGAGACCGCCAGCTCGCCCGGCGGAATCCGCTTCTCGCAGGAGACCTACCAGGCGGTGCTGCGCGACATGGCGGTCAGCCTCAAGGCCCAGGGATTCACGCGCATCTTCATGCTGGGCGACAGCGGGGGGAAACCAGCGGGGCATGGCCGCCGTGGTCATGGAGCTCTCGCAAAGATGGGCGGGCGAGGATATCGTGATCGCCCACATCCGCGAGTACTACAACTACGGCGACGTGCTGACCTATCAGCGTGAAGTTCTCGGCATTGACGAGGATCCCCGGCTGGAGGGTCTCCACGACGACTACTACATCACGTCGATCATCATGAACGACGACCCGCAGCATGTGCGCCTCCAGCAGCGGATCGCAGCCGACAAGGCGTCGATCAACGGCATCAGCATCCTGCCTGCCGAGCGGACCATCCAGCACGGCAGGCGGCTGATCGAGTTCCGCACCGATGCGACCGTGGAGGCGATTCACAGGGTGCTGATGGCGACTCGGGGCGGGTGAAGTCTGCCATTTTGGCAGACTTTTCGTCGATAGCAGGCTCAGGAGCCTTCCTTCTCTGACATTTTGGCAGACTTTCGAAATCTCGGTGCTTCCAACCCGGTGGAGCCAGGAACCATGATCGTATCCCGTAAGACCGCATCCATGGCCGCTTTCCGCATGATCGCGGCCACCGCCACCGCTCGGTTGGCGCTGTTTGCAAGCCTCGCGCTGGCCGCGGGCTTCGCGCTCCCGGCCGTCCCGCTCTTCGCCCAAGAAGTCCCGGAGGAGCATCTGAGCGGCCTCCGCTTCCGCCACATCGGCCCGGTGGGCAACCGGCTCGCATCGGTGGTGGGGGTGCCCGGCAACCGGAACATCTACTTCGCGGGGGCGGCCAGCGGCGGCATCTGGCGCACGGAGGACGCCGGCCTCAACTGGGAGCCGGTGTTCGACGACCAGCCCGTGCACTCCATCGGCGCTCTCGCGGTGGCGCCCAGCGACCACGCCATCGTGTGGGCGGGGACGGGCGAGTCGTCCATCCGGTCGAACGTCTCCATCGGCAACGGCATGTGGAAGTCCACCGACGGTGGTGACTCCTGGGCGCACATGGGGCTGGAAGGGACGGGGCGGGTCGGCCGCATCCTCATCCACCCCGCCGATCCGGACATCGTCTACGTCGCCGCGCTCGGGCACGCGTACCAGCCGTCCGAGGATCGGGGCGTATACCGCACCCTCGACGGGGGCGAGAGCTGGGAGCGGGTGCTGTTCGTCGACCCGGGGGCGGGCGCATACGAAATGGTGATGGACCCGAACAACCCGCGGAAGATCGTGGCCAGTATGTGGGACCTGGACCTCAAGACCTGGAAGCGGGACAGCGGGGGCCCCGCGAGCGGCATCCACGTGACCATGGACGGGGGCGACACCTGGCGCGAGATCGAGGGCAACGGCCTCCCCACGCGCCGCATCGGCAAGATCGGGCTCTGCATGTCGGCGTCCGATTCCGACCGCATCTACGCCCTCATCGAGACGGGAGACGGGGTGCCCATCGACGGCGAGGATACCGACTCGGGCGAACTCTGGAGCACGAGCGACGGGGGTGACAGCTGGCACCTTGCCTCATACAGCCATGACCTCGCCACGCGCCAGGCCTATTACACGCGCTGCGGCGTGGCGCCCGACGACCGCGACGAGGTCTACTTCCTGTCGTCCAGCTACAGCGTGAGCCGGAACGGCGGCGAGACCCACGAGACCACCAACTTCCTCTTCGCCGGGGACGCGCCCGGCTGGGACCACCACGACATCTGGAGCGACCCGCTGAACGCGGACCGGATCGCGGTCGCGCACGACGGAGGGTTTTCGGTGAGCGAGAACCGCGGACGCTCCTGGTTCCGGGTGCAACTGCCCATCGCGCAGATGTACCACGTGACCGCCGACAACGCGATCCCCTACAACGTGCTCGGCAACCGCCAGGACGGTCCTTCATTCCGGGGCCCATCCAACTCGCGCATGGGCGGGCTCTTCTCGAACGGGCGCATCCCGCGCGGCGAGTGGCGCGGCGTGGGCGGAGGCGAGAGCGGATTCGCGACCCCCGACCCGCGCGATCCCAACATCGTGTGGTCGAGCGCATCCGGGGCCGGCGCCGCGGGCGGGATCGTGGTGCGCCATGATGTCGCCAGGGGACAGTTCCGGGACGTCGAGGTCTGGCCCATGTCCACATTGGGATGGCCGGCGGAGGACATGCGCTTCCGCTTCCAGTGGACCTTCCCGCTGCTCCTTTCGCCGCACGATCCCAACACCATCTACGTCACAAGCCAGCACGTGCACCGCACCCGCAACAACGGGCAGAGCTGGGAGGTGATCAGCCCGGACCTGTCCACCAACGACAAGTCCCGCCAGACCATCTCCGGAGGGCTGACCCCGGACAACATCGGCGTGGAGTTCTGCTGCGTGATCTACGCCTTCGACGAGTCGCCGGTGGAGGCGGGCGTCCTGTGGGCGGGCACCAACGACGGACTTATGCACGTGAGCCGCAACAATGGCGCCACCTGGACGGAAGTGACCCAAAACATCCCCGATCTGCCCCCCGACGGTGTCGTGCGAAGCATCGACGCCTCGCGCTGGGACGCGGCCCGCGCCTACATCACCATCGAGCACCACCAGGTGGGCGATTTCGAGGCGCGTGCGTACCGCACCGACGACTTCGGCGAGAGCTGGACCGCGATTGCCGATGGCGTCGACAACTATCCGGTCGACTATACACGGTATCTGCTGGAGGACGCGGTGCGCCCGGGCCTGCTCTATCTGGGCACCGAGAGCTCACTCTACATCAGCTATGACGACGGCGACAGTTGGCAGCGCTTCATGCCGGGCCTGCCGCCGACACCGTACTACGGGATCTTCCAGCAGGAGCACTTCAACGACCTGGTGATCGGGACGTACGGGCGCGGCTACTGGATCCTGGACGACCTGGGGCCGGTGCAGCAGTTGACCGATGAAGTGGCGGCGTCGGCCGCCCACCTGTTCGAGCCGCGCGACGCCTACCGCTTCCGCCCCGTGACCGAGCCCGCGACCATGCTGGACGACTGGTCCGACGGCGAGAACCCGGTGGGCGAGGCCCCGCTGACCTACTGGCTGGGCGAGGGCGCCGGCACGGTGCAACTGCGCATCGACGACAGCGCCGGCGAGGAGGTCACGACCCTGGACGGCACCAGCAACGCGGGCTTCAACCGCGTGTGGTGGGACCTGACCGGCGACGGCCCGACCGAGATCCGCCTGCGCACCAAGCCGCTCTACTCGGACTGGTTCCCGATGCCGGACGAGGGCTACCGCGTGGGCGGGATGGGGTTCGGGGGCGGCGGCGGGCCGCTACAGCCGCCGGGCACGTACACGGTGACTCTGCTCATTGATGATGAAGAGATGGGAAGTCAGCCCCTGACCGTGCTGAAGGACCCCAACTCGGAAGGAACGCTCGCCGACATCGCGGCGCAGACCGAACTGGTGCAGGAGATCATGGCCGACCGCAACCGCGCCGCGGACATGGTGAACCGCATCGAGTTGCTACGCCGCCAGATCCACGACCTGCGGCCGGTGCTGGAGGAGGAAGATGGCGCCGAGGATCTGATCGAGGCCGGGGAAGCGCTGGACGCGGCCCTCATAGAGGTGGAGCACGACCTGATCCAGCTGATCGACACGGGGAGCGACGGCGTGCGCTGGCCGTCGAAGATCGTGGGGCGGCTGCGTTACCTGCAGGGGGCGGTGGCCACGGCGGACTTCCGGCCGACGGACCAGCACACGGAGGTGTCCCAGGTGCTGAGGGTGCAGTTGGGGGACGTGGAAGAGGCGCTTCAGGAGGTGCTGGCGGAGGATCTAGAGAACTTTAACCGGATGCTGCAGCAGAGGATTGGGAGGGTGATTACGTGAGCGAGAGGTGCCCAGGGTAGCCCTAGAGGTTCGGAAACAGGCTAGCCTGCCCAAGCTGCGTTGGTTCGTCGAGAGAGTCGGCAAGCGTGCGGGGAATCTCCAAACGTGGATTCCGGGAAATGGTGAACTTTCCGGGTTGATCTAGGTTCCGCACGGTGCCCTGGCGAATAGCTTCACGAAGAATCGGGTGGATATGGACCCGCCGAAGCGGCGAGGCGTCAACAATCGGATAGATATCCTCGACCAATCGTACAGTTTTTCCGCCAAACCGCTCTTCAAGGAGAAGTGCTACCTGACGGTCGGGCGTTTCCGTTGCCGAGATGAGGACGCCTTGGTCGGGCCGGTCGCGTTCGTACGCCGTGAAACTGCCGTCCGGTAATACTCGCCACATCGTCTGCTTCATAACTTGGCGTCCCCTGAGGCTGTTGGTGGCATGGAACAACACGTACTTGGGCGTGCCGGAAGCACCTCGCATGACAACCCAGGAGACATGCTCAGCATCTAATTGATCCGAAAACAGCTTGACAGTAGCGTCGAAGCGCTTCTGGGAGTCGGTAATCGAGGGCAGGTGACGCCACGCGCTCGTGCCGAATAGCCTGTCGAGAATATCCGCCTTGTCCGGACGGTGCAGGGCCATGTCCACATATCTGTACATGAAGTTGACTAGGGCTTCGGTTTTCCCAGCTCTCAGTACTCGGTTCATGAATTGCATCGAGAGCTTGAAGCCGTAGGGATCAATGAATGCGAAAGATGGCGGCAAGTGCATGCCGCTCCTTTCTAGCTTGTCGAGAGCCCCCGATACAGCAACTTCGTAGTCGGTCGGATGGACGTGCACCTGTATTCTTGGGTGCAGGCCATCGAGTTCAGCAATCTCCTGGCGCAGTCGATCAGCGTTTGACTGACTTATCTCGAAAAAGTGACAAGCTACTTGGACTCGCTCCAGAATCTGGGCGTGAAGCCTATGGTCACGTAGCTGCTCGAGAACGAGTATCGGAGATCCGCGGTCGCCTGTGCCATGCCTTCCTCTCCCTGCATGGCAGTCCAAGTAGAGGAGTTGGCCCCGATAGGACGAAAGGATTGGAAACCAAGCATCGAGATAGCTTGCAAGAATGCGGTGCTTGACAGCCTGCAAGCCATCGTAGTCCGGCCAATACCTCTCGTCGGCATCTTTCCTCTTATCCAACAGCCCGGCTCCTTCCGAGCTCACCGATACGCATCGGATACTCGTTCCAGGTACGACCGTGGAGTTCTCTCCCACCTGCCTTCGGGGTCCTTCCACCCCACTGCTTGAAGAAGAAGGGGACATCTTCGCGTTGGCACTGATCCCGAATCGACTCAGCCCACTCGGCCTTCATCGGTCTGAATTCAGGTCCACTCTCACCTCCCGCGATCACCCAGTGAATTCCCCGGAGATCAAGTTCTAGCGCACCTAGTAGTGGCTCACAAGACAGGAAGCGCGTCTCCGCTGGCAGCGCTACGAGGTGGCGGACGCGATACTCAACATCCTGATTCTCGACGGAGGTCCCAATCCAGATATGAGAGGGGATCGTGTTGCGCCGAAGGCGATGCCGGTTGGATTCCCAGAAACGAGCCGCTCGAGCCGGTCGCTTTGTGAGCACCTGATAGATGTGATGATCAGCCTCAAGCATGACTTCGAAAATGCGCCGAACGAATGGTTGTGGGATGTCCTTGTGAAACAGGTCTGACATGGAGTTGACGAACACCATCCGTGGCTGGCGCCAACGTGCTGGCTGCCAAAGCCTGTCTGGCCAGATTCGGACCGCAAACGGGTCACTGTTGTGGGCTTTAGTAGTTACGACGGGCAACCGAGCTAGATACCTGGCTCGGAGCCGCCCTTGGGCTAGGCGTTCCGCATAGCAGTGGTCACATCCTGTGCTGATCTTGGTGCATCCCGTTGTGGGATTCCAAGTGGCATCCGTCCACTCGATCTGGCTTCGTTCCCCCATGTGGTGCAACCCTCCGGTCCGCTTCCGTTGCGAAGAAGAACAACCGAATCTATACCGAACAAACCCCGAACACAACCCTCCCGCACCCGTCCCTTCGAGCAGCCCTCAATCTGGCGCCACGTTTGTGCCACTGGGCACGAGCCGGAACCCGAGCCATCTCGCGCTTACCGTCCTTGTACGGTTCTGCAGGTGATGCCACTCTCATACCAAGAGCGGCGCAAGGAGCTCAGAAGCTCGTCCTACGGCGGCGGCAAGTCCTTCGACCGTTGCCAGGTTTTCAAGGGCGCTCCACAGTTGCTTGATGACCGCGCGACTTGGCTCGGGTTTGGCCAACTGGTCCTTAATGCTCTCAACATCGACGGCGCAACCGAGTTTCTGGAATTCGTCGAGGGTGCTGTTGGACGTGATGGCCGCTTTCAGGTCATCCAGCGCTCGATGAAGGTCGGTGTATTCGGTGTTCAAGACGTTTCCGTCTCCGAGAGTGATGATGTTGCGCCCCGTTGCCGTGATGCTTATACCGGCATAGCGCGGGCGAGGCTCAAACTGTGAACCCCCTTCGATCCGGTCGATTCCCCTTGCGGTGATCTCGTAGAACGTTGTCGTCGATGGAACCGTTCCACGGCCAACGTTGACCGTCTTCGTGATATCGAAGGTCTTGACCCAGCCGTTGTCAATGAGGTACGTGAGGTTGGACATGACCTGCGGCTGTTTCAGCGCGTGGCGTTGTTTCAACTCCCGCTTGACGTCGCTGATCTTGGCCGCGGAGCCCTTCTTTCCGGTCCTGCTCGTTGCGGCAGCGTTGCGATCATAGAAATACTGCAGGATCTGCTCGCGAATGTTGTCGTTCGGGTTCATGTCAATGCCATGGATGTCGTTTGCGAGTTCCTCAGCTCACCCCCGGAACCGATTCTCGTTGTGCCACTCCAGGTGCTCGCGCCTTGGCCGGTGCTCGGCACGGGTAGGCACCCACAGCCCCTTTCCGTGCAGCTTGTAGTAGTTCTCGCCGTCATCGAAGTCCGTGTGGATGTGCTTGCTGACTTCGAAGCGGTGGTCCATCGTGACGGTTACGTAACCCGCGTCGAAGAGCCGGTGTACATCGGACCGCAGCAGCATCCCGTTCTGGACGTAGTTCTCCGGGACCTCGCTGAACGGCTGGATGTGCGCCGCGTCGAGAGCCGGAAGCGCCTTCTCCCGCGTTACCGCGCATTGGCGCTCGTATACGTCGGTAACAACACTTCGGAAGATCCCCTGGCCGACTCGGTGTCTCACGGGCGTGGGATCGGAATAGCCTCCCGGAAGATCCTGCCAGCGCTCGGGCTTCGGTTCTGCCACGATGCTGCCGTGGAGGCGATCGGTCACCTGCCTCCATAGCTCGCGCCCGATCCCGGTCCGCAAGTCGTATCCCTTCCCTCGCTGAATGCTTGAAGCCCAATCGGTGGGCTGGCGGAACCAGTCCCTCTCATCCCAGAAGAAGGGCCCGGCCAGCAGGATACAGCCGATCATGTAGTTCGAGGACCGTGGACGATCTCTGCGGAGATGAGCGGTGCGCTTCCGAACCGCGTCAAGGCCCGGAGCACCGTTCTTCTCCCCGAATGCCTGCCAAGCCAAGCCGATCGGGAGTTCCGTGTAGTGCTCGAAGAACCCGCCGCCAGCGATCACGTTGTGCGGGCTCTTCAGTTTGAACAACAACGGCTGGCTTTGAGTAAGCACGCGGAAACGACCACGCCAAGGCTTCGGTGTCCAGAAGTTGACTTCGTCCACCTGTTCGCGTCGGGAAAGGCGCTTGAGATGGTCGAACCAGTTCTTGTCTGTGACGGCAGCGTATGCGTTCAAGGCTGAGTCCTCGGTCCGCCTGGCGGAAGTCTCCAGCGGCTGGGATGACCGTAATCGCGGAAATCTATGCGTCTAGGCCTCATCCCGCTGCGACCGAGACTCTTGACGGTTCCCCGCGGCTCGGTCCTGCTTCCGTGCCTCGCGTGGGGCTACCGGAGCGTGAACAATGGCGGGGCCTTCGCCCTTCGCATGGGCGAGGGCTTCGTTGAGGGACTGGATCAAGTCTTCTCCGAACGTGCTCATCGCCTCTCCCTTCCTTGTCGGCTGACGCATCGTAGCCCAACGGGGCAGACATGCAACCCCGCGCGTGGATCATCTGAGGCTTGGGCTCGCCACCAGCAGCCTCCGCGGCCACTTCGGTTTGTCCACCCCATCCCCACCGCCGTAACTTGTCCGCATCCCCGTTGGCATGCTGCCGGCCTCGATGCACGCGGCCGGCGAGGTGGATGCGCATGGCTGAACCGATATCCGCAACGCCCCTCTTCCGCCGCATCCTGCGCGAGCCGACATCCCACTTCGTGCTGCTGGCGGCAGTGCTGTTCGGCGCGAACGCGGCGCTCGAGTCGTGGCGCGGCAACGTCATCACGATCGATCGCGTGCAGATCGAGGTCCGGATCGCGGAACTGGAAGCGCTGCGTGGCGCTCCGCTTAGCCCGGAGGAGCGGCAGCTCGTCGAGGAGGCGTACATCGACGAGCAGGTCCTCGTGCGCGAAGCCCTCGACATGGGGCTCGAAGCCGATCGCCGGATCGACGACATCCTGGTGCAGAAGATGCTTCACGTCCTGAGCGGGGATGTCATCCAGCCCACGGAAGACGAGCTCAGGGACTTCTACGACGCGAACCGGACGAGCTACACGCCCGAGCCGACGCTCAGCATCGAGGAAGTCGTCATCGCCGCGGGATCGACGGCGGCTGGAGACCTGGTGGAGCAGCTGCAGGCCGGCGTTTCCGCCCAGGAGCTCGCCGACAATACCGACGTGCGAGCGTCCGTGTTGCGCCAAGTGACCGACGGCGACCTGAGGAGGCTGTTCGGGCCCGTGACGGCCGAACTCATCCTCAGTGCGAACACCGAAGGCTGGATCGGGCCTCACGAGACGGTTCGCGGCCAGCACTGGTTCCGGATCGTCGAGCGCGCCACTCCAGAGCTTCCGCCCCTCGAAAGCGTGCGCGAGAGAGTACGTCTCGACTGGGTCGCCGATCAGGAAGCCGCGCGGCTCGACCAGGCGGTCGGGGGGCTGCGCGAGC
The DNA here is from genome assembly GCA_009840525.1 of Gammaproteobacteria bacterium. GTDB lineage: Bacteria > Gemmatimonadota > Gemmatimonadetes > Longimicrobiales > Gaopeijiaceae > BD2-11. Next base: position 21,780 of record VXNP01000005.1, on the reverse strand, counting down.
GCTACAACATCGTCATCGACGAGCCGGAGGGACGATGACGAAAGCCGTTGGCCTCGCGGCGGTCCTTGCGCTCATCGTCGCGTCCTCGACACCAGCGCCGGGCTATGAGGCGGACTTCACGCGGACGACCGCGCCACGCTCTGCTGCGGCCACTTCCCCCGCCCCCCTCCCCACCCACGACGTGGACGTCACCTCGGTCGCCCGCGTCTACCTGGACCAGATCGGCGACGCGCGGTACCTGTTCTCCATCGTCGATACCCAGGTGTCGCCCATCCTTGACCTGCGCGGGGTGCTGCCGGAGCGCTGCACGCCGATTGGCCCGGAGGCCGCGGGCGTGCTCGTGAGCGCGGGCTTCGCGTTCGAGTGCGCCTCGGAACTGACCTTCGACGATGCCCTGGAGCTGCCCTGGTCACTGGCCGGCGTGGTCGCGCTCGTGCGCTGGAGCGACGGCTCCCAGGCGTCGGCATACTTCCGCGGCGATGGCCGCTCGGTCCCCATCCGGCTGGCGGATCTGCGCGCCGGGGGCGGCACGACCGGGCGGCTCGCGGGCACGTACTTCATTCTCGGGGGGGAGCACATCCTCTTCGGGATCGATCACCTGCTCTTCGTGCTGGGACTGCTCCTGCTCGTTGGGGGATTCTGGTCGCTGGTCAAGACCATCACCTCCTTCACCCTGGCGCACAGCATCACGCTGGGGCTGGCGGTGCTCGGCTACGTGCCCGTGGATCGCGCACCGGTCGAAGCGGCGATCGCCCTCTCCATCGTGCTGCTGGCCCGCGAGATCGTGGTCGGGCGCCAGGGCCAGAAGAGCCTCGTGCACCGGTATCCGTGGCTGGTTGCCTTCGTTTTCGGGCTGCTGCACGGGCTGGGGTTCGCCGGCGCTCTCGGCGAGATCGGGCTCCGGTCCAGCGACGTTCCGCTGGCGCTCCTGTTCTTCAACCTGGGCGTCGAGGCGGGGCAGCTCGCGTTCGTCGTGGCGCTGATCGCGCTGGCGAAGATCGCCGGGCGGGCAAAACGCTTCGCCGTACAGCGAGTCGAGCCTGCCCTCGGGTATGCCCTTGGCGCCTTCGCCACGTTCTGGTTCCTGGATCGCCTTCCAGCGCTATGGGGCGCGTAACGATATCGGAGGAAACCATGCGTCGCTTGCTGACTGGCCTCTTCGTGCTCTCGCTCTTCGCGCTCGCCGCGCGCGGACATGCGCAGGAACCCGCTTCGTTCGACGTGCTCATTACGGGTGCCCGGGTCCTGGACGGCACCGGCAACCCGTGGATCTACGCGGATGTCGGTATCCGGGACGGGATGATCGCCGCCGTGGGCGACCTGGCCGACGCCCCCGCCGAGCGGGTCATCGATGCCCGGGGCAAAGTGGTGGCGCCCGGGTTCATCGATCTTCATTCGCACGGCGCCCCAGGTCTTGCGGCGCCGGACGAGCGCCGCCGCGCCGCCGCCAACCTGGTCACCCAGGGCGTGACCACCGTCGTCGTCAACCAGGACGGCCGCAGCCCCGTGGACATCGGTGCGCAGAGGTCGCTGCTGCAGGACCTGCGCATCGGTCCCAACGCGATCCTCATGGTGGGCCACAATTCGATTCGCGCGGAGGCGATGGGCAACGACTTCCAGCGCCTCGCGACGCCCGAGGAAGTGCAGCGCATGCGGGACCTCGCGCGCGCGGGGATGGAAGCGGGAGCGTTCGGGCTGTCCGCGGGGCTCGAGTACGTGCCCGGCCGCTGGAGCAATACCGACGAGGTCGTCGCCGTAGTGGAGGAGATCGTGCCGTACGACGGCGTCTTCATCGAGCATGAACGCAGCAGCGGCACCTCGCCCATGTGGTGGAGGCCGAGTCAGGACGAGCCCGGGCCTCCCACCATGCTCAACTCCATCCAGGAGACGATCGAGATCGGCGAGCGCACCGGGGCCACGGTGGTGGCGACCCATATCAAGGCCAGGGGGGCCAACTACTGGGGTTCGAGCGGCGCCATCATCGCGGCCATCCGCCGGGCCCGGGACCGGGGCGTCGCCATCTTCGCGGACCAGTACCCGTACTCGACCAGCGGAAGCGACGGCAACGTGAGCCTGATTCCGGAATGGGCCGTGGGCGCGGACGATGAGCCGCCGGGCGGTGGTCCGGGCGCAGCACCCGACTACGCGGAAGCCCTGCGCGCGACCCTGGCCGATCCCGAGCGCGCCCGGATGCTCAGGCAGGACATCGCCTACGAGACGGAGTTCCGGGGCGGTGCCGAGAACATCGTGGTCTTCGACTACCCGGACCGCGCGCTCATCGGCAAGAGCGTCGCCGAGATCGCGGGCGAGCGCGGGATCTCAACCGTCGAAGCCGCCATCCAGCTCCAGCTGGAGGGCATGAGTGACCGGCGTGGCGGAGGACGCCTGCGCAGCTTCTCCTTCTCCGAGGAGGACATCGAGAACTTCTCCGCGCAGCCGTGGGTGGCAACTGCCTCCGACGGCGGCATCTCGCTCCCCGAAGACGGGCCCGCCATCCACGCCCGCTACTATGGCACCTTCCCACGCAAGATCCGGGAGTACGCGCTCGACCGCGGCGTCCTGTCCGTCGAGAACGCCATCCGCTCCATGACCACGCTGCCCGCCCAGATCCTGGGGCTCCGTAACCGGGGCTAGGTGCGGGAAGGCTTCGTGGCCGACGTGGTCGTCCTCGACCTCGAGCAGATCCGCGACATGGCCACCTTCACCGACCCGCACCAGTACGCGACCGGAATCGACTACGTACTCGTCAACGGCAGCTTCGTCGTGGACGAGGGCGCGCCGACGGGGATGCTCCCCGGAATCGTGATCACGCCCACCGAGGGCAGGAGGCCGCCCGCGACCGACTGAGGCGCTACCGCCGACCCGAACTGTCCGTCCTCAACGCCCCCGGTCCGCGGATCACTCCCTCATCCCCGACAACCTCGATTTCCGTGCCGAACGGGTCCGAGAGCGCGGCGAGGAGCGTCAGGATCCGTTGCGCGTCCTCGCCCGAGGCGGCCACCGGCCGGCCACGCTGCGGGCGCGGCAGCCCATAGCCCAATACCGTCGGCACCAGCCGGATCTCGTACAGCTCTCCGTCGCGAAAGTCCGAAACCGCCACGACGCCGTCCCACCAGTAGTCCGCGGCGGGACGTCCGCCCCCTGAGGCCACTTCCCTGCCATCGTAGAAGTCGGACGGCAGACCCCTGAACTCATCCACGTCATAGCGGGCATAGTTGTCCCAGGGCTGGAACGGCGGGGTCTCGTTCTGGAACAGGAAGTCGTCCAGGGAATAGAAGATCGGCTTTTCCTGATAGATCTCGATGCCTCGCAGCACGTGCGGACCGTGCGCGTAGAAGGCATCGGCCCCGGCATCGATGGTGGCGCGGGCGAAGGTCACCAGCGCGTCCGCGGGCACGTAGCTGCTCTCGTTGCACTCGTCCTGATAGAGGCCAAGGCAACCCGGCTGGTCTCCGGCGCGGCTGGGGATGAAGTTGTTGCCGCCGCCCTGGTGCGTGTGGCTGGTTACCACCACCCAGTTGGCCTGCCGGCGCGCGTCGCGGACCGTCGCCAGCAGCTCCTCCAGATCGCCCTCGTGCGGGGTCGTGATGGTGCGGTAGCCGTCGCCGGGCTCGAAGTTGCCCTCGATGCCCCCTACCTGCGCGCGCGCTTCGTCCAGGCTCTCGTACACGTCGCGCGGCACCGTGTACGTGGTCTCGAAGCGCATCGGCGCGAGGCCCGGCCGCCCGCGCATGTCCGGACGCTGGTGGCCGGCTCTCATGTGCTCGGAGAAGCTCGATGACACGGCGATGAGCGCCACCCGGCCATCCATCGTTTCCAGGTAGGCAGGCGCCCTGGCGAGCGCCAGATTGTCGCCCGAGCCCGCAACCTTGATCCCTGCCGCGGCGAGGGCGCGCTGGGTCGAGCGCATCCCGCCCGCGCCCCAGTCCATGGTGTGGTTGTTGGCGAGCCCCAGCATGTCCAGTCCCATCCACGCCAGATCCCTGGCCAGGTCCGGATGCCCGGCCATGTACGTGCCGCCGCTCTGGGCCGAGGGAATGATGTCGGGGCCGTACTCGTGCAGCAGCATCTCCATGTTGCCGAACCCCACGGTGGCCCCGCCGATCAGCTCCCGCAGCCGCAGGAATTCGGGTTCCCGATAGGGCATCAGCGCCCTCGTGATGATGAGGTCCCCAACCATCGCCATGGTGATGACCCCTTCCCCGTCTCGATGCTGGGCCTCGGCGGGCGGAGCCGCGAGCACGGGAAGGAGCAAGAGGGACGCAGACAAGAGGAGAAGCGGGACGCCGAGGACGCGGCGTGCCCGGATTCCCGGTCGGGCTGAAGTCGATCCGCGCATGTTCACCTCCTGCCGCGGGGAAAGCCGACTTGCAATTGTGAGATTACGCTGCGGCAGGATGCGGAGGCAAGCCGGTCGAACCCGAAGGTGACAGCACCATGTGGCATCGCATGGCGTATCGCCTCGCATCCCCCTCCCGTGCTACGTTGAGGAAGCTTCCCTCGTCATGGAGGACCGCATGCGGTATCTCGTCCTCTCCCTCCTCTTCGCCCTTTCCTTCCAGGGCTGCGCATCCACCGGCAGTGGCCCGGGCGGCTCCCGAAACCTCATCACCCGCGCGCAGATCGAAGAGTCGCAGGCGATCACGGCGCACGACGTCATCCGCGCGCTGCATCCCCAGTGGCTGCGGGCCCGGGGCCAGACCGTGGGCCTCGCGAATGCGACGCCCGTAACCCCGACGGTCTTCATGGACGGGACGCGAATCGGTGACATCAACGTCCTGAACGCGTATCAGGTGCGGGACATCCAGGAGATTCACTACCTGGATCCCGGCAGGGCGGCGAGCCGGTACGGGATGGGGTATCCCCGAGGCATCATCGAGATCATCTCGCTGAGGCGATGAGCCGCTTGTCGCCGGGACGGACGGGACGGGCCGTCTTCTGGGCCATCGCGGGCATCCTGAGCGCGTGCAACCTCGTCGAGACGACCTCGCCATTCGTCGACGAGGGTGGCGTTGCACCGTCCTTGCCAGACGACTCCTTCTGCAGCATTCCCCAGGAGTTCATCGTCTCCGGAGGCGTGGGCCGGGACGGCATCCCGGCGCTCGTGAACCCGTCGCTGGTCTCCAGCGAGCACGCCGAAGCCACCTATGTCCGCGAAGTCGACCGGGTGATCGGGATCGAGGCGGACGGACGGTTCATCGCGGTCCCGCACAACATCCTCTGGTGGCACGAGATCGTGAACTTCGACGACTTCGGGCGCCCGTTCGCGGTCACCTACTGTCCTCTCACCGGATCGAGCATGGTCTTCGACCGCTCTTCCATCGACGGCGCCGACCTCGGCGTCTCGGGTCTCCTCTTCCACAACAACCTGATGATGTTCAACCGCCGTCCCGACGGGGTCGGAGAGTCGCTCTTCCCGCAGATGATGCAGGGTGCGCGGTGCGGACCGCTGGACGGGCAACGCCTCGAGCCGCTGCCCGCGATCGAAATGCGCTGGAGGACGTGGAAGGACCTGCATCCCGAGACCCTGGTGGTCTCGGGCCTGCAGCCGCGCGGCCGGGACTACGAGAACTATCCCTACGGCGACTACGAGGTGGTCGACAACCCCCAGACCCTGTTCCCGCACGCCGAGTTCGACACCCGCCGCCCCCCCAAGGAGCGCGTCCTGGGCATTCCGCGCGAAAACGGCTTCGGGATGGCGTTCCCGTTCATCGTGCTCGAGAGCCGGGGCGATCTGGTGGTGGTGCACGACGACGTGCAGGGCACGCGGCCGGTAGTGGTGTTCTGGTCCAGCCGGGCCCAGGCGGCCGTGGCCTACCACCCGAGGTCCGGCGGCCGGGACCTCACCTTCGAGGTGCGGGACGGCGGGTTCTTCGACGTGCAGACGGGCAGCAGGTGGAGCATTGAGGGCCGTGCGGTCACGGGACCCTTGGAGGGCGCGGCCCTCGCCCAGGTCCCGGACGCCTACATCGCCTTCTGGTTTGCCTGGGCGACCTTCCACCCCAACACCGACGTGCTGTCGGGCCCGCTGCGGGTGTCCTGAACGCGAAACCGGCCGGCCCATTCCAGGCGCCGACCGGTTTCTCCTCGCCGCGGAGCCCGACCCGAGTCGGGCGTCAGACCCTGGCGACTCGGCTCAGCTCGGATCCCAGAACAACCGCGTGTTCCAGGGCTCCGGTCCCAGCCCCTGCGCCGACTGCGCGGCCGAAAGGTTGGCGTTGTTCACCGACTCCTCGCTCTGCGGATAGGGCAGGCGGACCGGGATGAGGTTGTTGTTCAGGTTGTCGGGACCCGCCTCCAAACCGGGGTGGTCGGCGCGCCTGAAGTAGGCCCACGCCTCCGGGCCCTGGTCGTACAGCGCGAACCACATCTGCTGGGCGATCTGCTGCAACTGGGTGTCCATGTCCGAAGCGAACGCCACCAACGGCTGCGCCAGATAGGCGTCGATGTCGTCCGATGAGACGTCGTACGTCTCCATTGACGCGCGCACCCCGGCCTCGTAGAGAGCCGCGGCATCGCCACCGGCATACCCTCTCACCGCAGCCTCCGCCTGAAGCAGCGCCACCTCGGCGTAGGACTGGATCCACGTCGGCGTGCTGGGCCGCAGGAACCACTTGCCGACACGCGACACCTGCTCGAACTCGATCCCGTGGCTGTCGTCCATGCCGTTTGGCATGCCTCGGAACTCACCCGTTTCCCTCGCGGGATCGGCGTAGATGGAGAGCCTGGGGTCGTTGTGCTCGATGAGCGCGTCGACCATCGCCGCGCTGATGCGGAAGTCGCCGGGACGGGCGATGAAGGCGGGCGCCATCGGGTTCTCATTGGGCGGAGAACCCAGCCACACCAGCTTGGCCTCGTCATCGCTGCTTGCGAAGACGCCCGCCGAGATTGCGCTCGAGGCCTCGGACGCGCTCTGGATGCGCATCGCCATGCGCAGCCGCAGCGAGTTCGCGAAGCGCTGCCACTTGTACATGTCGCCTTCGAAGATCAAGTCCGGGTTTCCGACCGTTCCCCGGAACACGTCCGGGAAGAGCCCGTTCATGGGCGCGATCTGGGAACTGGCGGCGGACAGCTCGGCCAGCAGCGAGCTGTAGATGGTCTGGGCGTCATCGTACACGGGCGTGATATTGCTCTGGGCGAGCCCGCCCAGCGCCTCGCTGTAGGGGATATTGCCCCACAGGTCCACCATGTTGTGGAACATCCACGCCCGCAGGATTCGGCCGACCGCCTCCTGGTTCGCGTTGCCTCTCTCGGCGGCCTTCTGGACGACCGCGTCGAAGTCCACGATGGCCCCCGTGTAGAGGCCGGCCCAGAGCCCGTCCGAGAAGCTGCCGTCGATCTCGTAGCGATCGATCGAGCCGTACTGGAGGCGGGCGTAGTGCTGCACCCAGACCGAGGCCGTGCCCCGGTCGAAGCCGGTTCCCAGCAGGGAGGTCACGGCGTTCACGATGCCTGCGGGCAGCAGGTACTGAACGCCCACGTCGGTGGGTGCGTTGGGGTTGGTGTTGATCCCGGTGAAATCCTCCGTGCAACCGGAGACGCCCAGGCCCATTGCCACGATCAAACCGGCCGCGAGGCCGCGATTTGTCCTTCTCTTCGTATTCATTCTCGGTCTCCCGCTCGAATCAGATGTCTTCGGCATCATCGGTTTCTCCTGTCGAAGCATGTTCATCACCTCAATGCACGACGGAGATGTTGATTCCGAAGGTCCGCGGCGTCGGGAACTGCTTGTCTTCGATGCCGGCGAGATTCGCTTCGGTGGTGCTGCCCTCGATGGCTGCGGTCTCCGGATCGATGTGCGGGATCCCGGTCCACAGCCAGAGGTTGCGGCCCACGAAGGTGATGCGCGCCTGCGATACCGGGAGCGCGTCCAGATACGCGGGGGGCAGATCGAAGGCGATCGCCACCTCGCGCAGCTTGGTGTAGTTGTTGTCGAAGAGCCACTCGGTGTCGACGTCGTCGAGGCGCGTGCCCAGCGTCCGCGGTGACACCGCCACCGTGTTCGCCGACCCGTTCTCGGTCACCCCGGGGAAGACGACGGGGCCGCGGCCGGTATTCCGGTCCGGATCCCAGTCCCTGGGGGTCGGGTTGGCGCTCTCGTACAACACGCCGGTGCGGTAGCCCAGGCGGCAGGAGCCACAGAAGATCTGCCCGCCCCGGCGCGTGTCGACTTGAGCGCTGACGGTGAAGGAGCCGTAGGACAGCGTGCTGCGCACGCCGCCGATCCAGTCAGGCTGGTAGGAGCCGATGATCTCGGACGAACCCCGGATGGGAAGTCCGTTGCTGCCGACGATGATGTTGCCGGCGGCGTCCCGCCTCCACACCGGACCGAAGAACACCCCGTACGGGTGGCCGGGTCGGGCCTCAACCGCGCCCCGGATGCCGCCGGCCCGCCCGATCACGATCGACTCGAGGCCGGGGGCGAGTTCAAGCACCTCGGAGTCGTTCTTTCCGAAGTTGAACGACATGTCCCAGGCCAGCCCGCGGGGCTGGTTCAGCAGGTCGACCGTCAGCAACGCCTCGAAGCCCTTGTTGCGCACCGAGCCCGCGTTCAGGACCTGGCGGTTGTAGCCGCTGGCTTCCGACACGTCCACGGCGAGGATCTGATCCCGGGTGGTCGAGTTGTAGTAGGTGAGGTCGAGCGCAGCTCGGTCGAACCAGAAGCGCAGGTCCGCGCCGATCTCCCAGGAACGGGTCTCCTCAGGCCTCAGATGGGCGTTGGGGATGGTGTTGCTGGTTGTGTATCCGGGGATGTTGCCGAACTTGTCGACCTCGGAGTAGACCGAGGTGAGCTGGTACGGATCCGCGTCGTTTCCGACCTTCGCCCAGCTTGCCCGGAGCTTCCCGTAGGAGAGGAAGTCGGAGTCGATCTGCAGGGCGTCGGTGAATACCAGGCTCCCCGAGTAGGACGGATAGAAGTACGAGAGATTGTCCTCGGGAAGCGTCGAGGACCAGTCGTTGCGGGCCGTCACGTCGATGAAGGCGAAGTCCCGGTAGCCGACGGTGAACAGGCCGTAGAGGCTGTTGACGTGCTTCTTCTGGATCACGTAGTTCAGCAGCGGTGGTGCCGCCGAGTTGCTCACGTTGTAGATGTCCGGAACGTTGAGCTTGCGGCTTCCCGCCTCCTGCAGGTCGAAGTCGTTGCGCCGCATGTTGGCTCCGCCACTGACGTTGAGCGAGAAGTCGGTGGTCAGCTGCCGGTTCGCGGTGACCAGCGCCTCCACGTTGGTCTCCTGATGGAACGAAGCGGCCTCCACGAAGCCCCCCTCGGGGGTGTCCTGGGAGTAGAAGGGGTAGACCTCCTTGTTGGACTGCTCGAACCAGTCCGTTCCCAGTCGCACGCGCGCGTTCAGCCACTCCCCCGCCAGCTTGTAGTTGCCGGTGACCTGGCCGATGACGCGGTTGCGCCGGTCGTCGTTGTTCCGGTAGTGCTGGACCCAGTAGACGTTGTCGTGATAGTTGTGATTCCAGTTCGGGGTGAGGACGCCGGAAGCCGGATCCCACTCGGCGTTGGCACGCTGCATGCGCTTGGCGTCGACCTGGCGCTGGAACCAGTTGAAGATGTGGATGGCGTAGTAGGAACCGTTCCCGGGCGCCGGGCGGTTGTGTCCCTGCGTCTGCGTGTACTGGAACGAGCCGTCGAGGTCGAATCGCTCGGTCACGTCCACCCCGGCGTTCAACGCCAGCTGAGTGCGCTCCAGGTCGTTCCGCGGGGCCATGCCGGTCGCGTCCATGCGCAGCGCGGAGAAGCGCACGTTGGAGCGCTCGGTGGCGTGGGAGATGGCGAAGTTGGTCGTGAGGTTGTTACCGGTCTGGAAGTACTCCCTCACGTTCATGGGGGAGGGCAGCCAGGGCTGCGGGACCCCGTTCGACCACCACTGGGGGTAGAGGCGCCCGTCGAGGGGCGGGCCCCAGCTCTCGTCCACGCCGTCGTTCTCGCCGCCGCCCCGCCCGTCGACCCAGTTGTAGCCGTCGTCGGTGGCGCCGCCGCCGTAAATGTTCTGGTACTTGACCATGCGCAGCGGCGATTCGACCACGAAGTTGCTGCTCGCCGTGATGGTGGTGGTGCCGATCGAGCCCCGCCCCGACTTGGTCACGATCTCCACGACCCCGTTGGACGCGCGCGACCCGTACAGCGCGGCCGCGTTTGCGCCCCGGAGCACCGTGATCGACTCGATGTTCGAGGGATCGATGTCCTGCGCCATGTTGCCGTAGTCGATGCCGCTGCGGTTGCGGACGACCGCGCCCCGGGTGCCGCCGTTGGCGGCCGTCTCGCGCCGGCTGTTGTCGATGGGCACGCCGTCCACCACGATCAGCGGCTCGTTGTTGCCGGAGATGGAGGCGACCCCCCGCAGGATCATCTTCGAGGTCCCGCCCAGGACGGCGGGAGGGGTCACCACCAGCCCGGCCACCTTGCCTGCCAGGTTGCTGATGATGTTGTTGTCGCGCACCTCGACGAGCTCATCGCCGTCGATGCCCTGGACCGAGTATCCCAGGCTTCGTTCCTCGCGGGTGATGCCGAGGGCCGTAACCACCACTTCCTCGAGCAGCAGGGCCTCGCTCTCGAGCGCGAAGTCGGCCACGGCCGCCGCATCGGCGGTAACCGTGACGACCACTGTCTGGGTCGCGTAGCCCAGGCGCCCGGCCTGAATCGTCACCTCCCCCACCGGCACGCCGGGGATGAGGTAGCGGCCTTCCGCGTTGGTGGCGACGCCGATTCCCTGGCCCACGATCGACACCTGTACGGCGTCGAGCGGCGCAAGCGTGCCCGCGTCGGTGATCACGCCGGTGACGCTCCCGGTCTGCGCCCGGAGGAGCGAGGGAACCGTGAGGAGCGCCAGCGCCAGGAGCGCGAGCGGCACTGTCCATACCTTGTTCTGCTTCATGGTTGACCTCCTTACAGATTACTGCCGCTTGCTCCCGGCTACCCGCCCCAGCGGTAGCCGAATCCCACGCTGAACGAGGTGTCCATGTTGGACTCGTCCACGATGTGGTTCTGGTAGGTCCAGGTGGTGACGTCCGCGAACACGAACGCGTTGGATTCGAGCAGGAGCCTCACGCCCCCGCCCACGACGCCCGTAAACTCGGTCACGTCGTACGCATAGCTGTTGAGTTCCTGGCCCTGGCGGTCGACGACGACCAGCCCGCCGCCGGCATGGACGTACGGCTCCATGCTTCCGCCGGTCATGAGCAGAACTTCGACGCCGGCGCCGTAGAACTGGCGGCCGAGGTCGACCGACTCGTTGATGCCCCCGCTGGTGTCCGTTCCGGACTTCGACGTGAGGCTCACGTCTCCGCGGACCGAGATGCGCTCGTAGAGCTGAAGGTTGGCGGTTGCGCCGAAGCGGACGCCCATCCCGTACGACACGATGCGGTCGGCATCGTAACCCGCGGGATCGTTGATGAGTCCGCCATGGGCACCGAGGGAGAAGCTGCTGACGGGTTCCTGCGCGTTCACCGGTAGAGCGGCGAGCATGCCCGCAAGCCCTGCGAGGAAAAGTCTCCGCACACCTGACATGGAGCCCTCCTTACTGCTGGCGAGACCGACCTGAAGCGGCTGGGAGGGCCAGCCGGGTCGAGCCCCGGAAAACCTCGGAAAACCCCCATTATGGGCTTAACGAGGTCCCTGCGTCAAGCGCGCAGCGCATGTCGTGCTCCCCCGCGGTGCGCGCTATACTTGTCGGAGAGCGCGTCGGGATGCGCTCTTCACCCCAGCCGGGAACGCGATGCTGCCCATTCTCTTGAGCGTGCTCGGAGCGGCGCCGGCCGTGCAGGAAGCGCAGGCGGCGTATGCCGGGATTGCGGGCGAGACCGAGGTCTCCGTCCCCCGTCTGGAGCAGGCCGCGGACATCGACGGGTTTCTGGACGAGCCCGCGTGGCGCGAAGCCTCGGTGCTCACCGGCTTCTCCCAGTACGAGCCCGTGGACCAGAGGCCGGCCGCCGACACCACCCGGGTCCTCGTCTGGTACTCCCCGACCGGCATCTACTTCGGCATCAAGGCCTTCGACGCCTCGGGATCGGTCAACGCCACCCTCGCCGACCGGGACCGGATCGAGGGCGACGACTACGTCCAGCTCCTCCTCGACACCTTCGACGACCGGCGCCAGGCCTTCCTCTTCGGCGTCAACCCGTTCGGCATCCAGCAGGACGGCAACCGCACCGAGGGGGAACAGGGGCGGGCCAGCCGGGGCGTCGAGGTGAGCGAAACCAACCTGACGCCGGACTACATCTTCGACTCCCGCGGGCGGCTCACCGACTACGGCTACGAGGTCGAGATCCACATCCCCTTCGAGAGCATCAGCTACCAGGCTTCCGACGTCCAGAGCTGGGGCATCAACGTCATCCGCAAGGTGCAGCACTCCGGGTACACCGACACCTGGACGCCCGCGCGGCGGGGCGCCGCCTCCTTCCTCGCCCAGTCGGGGCGGCTGGTGGATCTGCGCGACCTCACCCGCGGCATGGTGGTCGACTTCACGCCCGCGGTGACGGCGGCGCTGAACGGCGCGCCCGACGGGGGCGACGCCTGGAGTTACGGCTCGGACACGGAGATGGGGGGCAACCTGCGCTGGGGCGTGAGCGCCAACCTCACCCTGGACGCCACCGTGAACCCCGACTTCTCACACGTCGAGGCGGATGTCGGGCAGGTGTCGAGCAACGAGCGCTTCGCCCTCTTCTTCCCGGAGAAGCGGCCCTTCTTCCTGGAGGGCATCGATCGCTTCGACGCTCCGAACCGGCTCATCTACACGCGCCGGCTGCAGAATCCGGTGACGGGCGTCAAGCTGACCGGGAAGGTGGCCGGGATGAACATCGGCCTGCTTTCGGGCCTCGACGGGGCCGTCCCCGGCAGCACGGGCGTGGACTCGAACCCCATGTTCAACGCGCTCAGGCTGCAGCGCGACGTCGGCGTGCAGTCCACGGTCGGGATGGTGTACACGGACCGCGTGGTGGGAGGCGACTTCAACCGGGTGGCCGCCGCCGACACCCGCCTGGTCTTCGGGGGCGTCTACACGATGTCCCTGCAGGGAGGCGCGAGCTTCACCCGGTCAGGAGGCACGACGACCGAGGCGCCCATCTGGGAGGCGGTCTTTCAGCGCACCGGCCGCCGGCTGGTGCTCGACTATCGCATCAACGGCATACATCCCGACTTCGAGACCCAGGCCGGCTTCGTCAACCGCCCCGGCGTGATCCACACGCGCACCAGCAACAGCGTGAACTTCTACGGCAGGCCGGGCGCCCTCATCGAGCGCTGGACTCCCGGGTTCAGCACGATGGGATGGTGGGGATACCACGGCTTCGGAAGCGACGCGCCCGAGGAGACCAAGACCTTCCTGTCGAGCACCTTCCAGCTGCGCGGCGGATGGTCGATGCGGGTGAGCCACGGATGGGAGAGCTACGCGTTCAAGCCCGAGTGGTACACCGACTACGGGGTGGTTCGGCCGGGGCCGGCGGGCGCGGACACGGTGTTCTGGGACGCCCCGGACCGCATCACCGACGTGCGCGGATGGATCACGAACGTCACCACGCCCGAGTTCTCGACGTTCTCGGCCCGGGTCGGCGTAAACGTGTGGCAGGACGTGGGCTTCGCCGAGGCGCGGGGCGTGTGGCTGTTCCGCCCCAACGCGACCGTCAACTGGCGTCCCACAGACCAGTTCCGCCTGAACTTCCTCTACAACCAGCTCACGCTCGACCGCCGCTCCGACGGGTCCAACATGTCGATCCAGCGGATTCCCCGGCTCTCGCTCGAGTACCAGATCTCGCGCTTCCTCTTCGTGCGCCTGGTGGGCCAGTACGATTCCTTCAAGCGGGATGCGCTCCGGACCGGCGACACCGAGGAGCCCATCTTCCTCTTCGACCCGGATACGGGCGGCTGGATGCGCTCGCGCGCCACGGAGGACAACCAGTTCACGGGAGATGTTCTGCTCTCGTACCGCCCGACCCCCGGCACGGTCGTGTTCCTCGGTTACGGCGCCGCGCTGGACGAGCCCGAAGCGTTCCGTTTCCGGCGCATGGCCCGGGGCGAGGACCGGTTCTTCATGAAGCTGAGCTATCTGTTCCGGAGATAGAGGGAGGGCCCACTTCCTCCGGGTGCAACTGCCAAGGCGGAAGGCAGACGCCATGCAATTCACGATTCCGGCGATGGCCCGGGGCGCGGGCCCTGGACGCAGGCTGCGAGCGTGTCCGTGACAGAGCGTGTCCTGATAGTATGTGAGTGTCTGCAGGATCTGGAGCGCGCGCTCCCCGGCTGGAGGATCCCATGAACTGGTCCCGTTTCCCTCGACCCTCTCGGCGCCAACGGAGGCCCATCGCCCTCAGCTTCTTCCTGGCACTCGCGGTGGCCGCCGTCCTGACCACCGCCTCGACATCCCCTTCGCCCGGCACCCCGCAGGAGGAACTCGGACGGCTGCTCTTCTGGGATCCTGTCCTCTCGGGCCCCATGGACGTGTCGTGCGCCACCTGTCACCACCCCGACTTCGCATACGCCGATGGGCGGGCGCTGTCGCTGGGTCCGGGAGCCGTGGGCCTGGGGCCCGACCGGGTAGACCTTGGCGGCGGCGTGATTCCCGTGGCACAGCGCAACTCGCCCACGCTGCTCAACGTCGCGTACAACGGGCTGGACAGGCAGCGCAGGCGGCGCCGCGGACCGCGCTTCACACCCCTCCCGGCGGACCTCGAGACCGTCAATTCCGAGCGAGCGCCCATGTTCTGGGACCGGCGGGCGCGGAGCCTGGAGACGCAGGCGCTGCTCCCGCTCACGATCCGCGAGGAGATGCGGGGCGATACCTACCCCGAGGAGGTCGCGGTCGACTCGGTCGTGGCCCGGCTGCGCGCGATTCCCGAGTACGTGAGCCTGTTCCGGGAGGTGTACGGTGAGGAGACCTCCATCGATGCCACGCAGGTTGCGCAGGCGATCGCCGCCTTCGAGCGCACGCTGATCGCGGGCAACAGCCCCTTCGACCGGTTCCTGGCGGGGGACGAGGACGCGCTCACCACACAGCAGCGACGGGGCCTCGACGAGTTCAACGAGGCCGATTGCTCGGATTGTCACCGGGGCCCGATGCTCTCCGACTTCAACATGCACGCCGAGGGGGTGGCCGAGAACCCGCTTCTGGCCGAGCCGGACGCGGGCGACGGGCGCTTCCGCTTCCGCACTCCGACCCTCCGCAACGTCGCCGTCACCCCGCCCTACATGCATAACGGCATGATCGGGACGCTGGAGGAAGTCCTCGAATTCTACGACCGCGGGCGCTCCGAGAATCCCAACGTCTCCAACCGGCGCAGGCGGCGCGGCGACGATGACCGCAGGGATGAAGCTCTGGCCACGCCCGGCAGGCTCTCGGGACGGTTTCGCGGAGTGGACGACATGACGGTGCAGCAGCAGGAGGACATCATCGCCTTCCTGGAAGCCCTGACCGACCCCGACTTCGACCGCACGATCCCGGCGCGGGTGCCGAGCGGCCTGCCCCCCGGGGGGAGCATCTCGACCGCGGAGGTCACGAATCGCTAGATCGGGATGGACGGCGGGGCCGGTTTTTCGTCCACCTCGTCCTCACCGGCCGGTTCATCAAGTATATCAACAGTGAAATCGTCACCATATCACCAGTAGACACCAGTAAAGGCACGATCATGGCGACATCCCATAGCGAGAACCCGGTCCCGACAACACCCGCATCCCGCGGCCCCGGCCATCTGACCCGCCGCGAGTGGCTGGCCGGTGCGGGAGCGGGCACGGCCGCCTTGTTGCTCGAGCGCGACCCGTTGCGCGCGGCGGCGCGGCCCGGCGCGAGGTCACCGTCTCAGCAGGCCGCCACGGTCGTATTCACCAACACCACCGTCGCGAACCCCGACACCGTCCAAGACGATGTGGCGCTCGCGGTCGAGGGCAACCTCATCGCGGCCATCGGTCCTACCGACGAGGTCCTCGCCGCCTACCCCGGGGCCGAGCAGTACGACGGGCGCGGAAAGGCGCTCTTCCCCGGCCTCATCAACTGCCACGCGCACATGCGGGCGGTCATCGCGCGCGGCTTCAACGAGGACTTCGGCTTCCCCAACACCGCCAACCTGGCCGTCTCGCCCGCGAGCCTCCTCCAGGGCGAAGAAGGCAACCTCATGGTGCAGGTGGCCGCGCTTGAGGCCATCACCACCGGGACCACCACCATCGTCGAGTTCACCGGGAACGTACAGCGTCAGGCCGGGGTGCTGGCCGACTCCGGGCTCCGCTGCGTGCTCGCCGAGGGGATCCGCGACACCGAGAACGTGCCCGGCCCGGTGTCCACCCGTTCGATGGCCCGGTCGTTCAGCGGGACGCCTCGCTTCTCCGAGGCGCTCCTCGACGATGGCATGCAGCGCATCAGCGACCTGTTCAGCACGTGGCACGGCGCCGAGGACGGCCGCATCTCGGTCTTCCCGGCGGCGTCGCTCACCGAGACCTCGTCGCCCGAGCTTCTGCGCGCGGTGCGCGACTTCGCCGAGACCCACGACCTGGGCTACACGATCCATCTGAATCAGAGCCGCGCCGAGTACGAGTTCATGGTCATGCACCACGGCCTTCGCCCGACGGAGTATCTGGACCGCCACGACTTCCTGGGTCCGCGCCTCTTTGCGGCGCACGCGCGGTACGTCAACCACGACGAGGTCGCGCTTCTGGGCCGCTCGGGCACCATCATCTCGCACCAGGCCGGGATGGCGGCGAACCGCGGCATCAGCCCTCCGATTCCGGAGCTGCGCACGGCCGGCTGCCCAATCGCGCTGGGCACCGACAACAACACCAACGACGTCTTCGAGGTGATGCGCACCGCTCTGCTCACCGAGCGAATCCGGCGCAATCGGGACGGGGACGAGGTTCCCGGTCTACAGCCTCAGCCGGAGGACATCCTGGCGGACGCCACGCAGGGCGGCGCGCTGGCGGTGCAGCAGCCGGACGCGCTGGGGACGCTGGAGGTCGGAAAGAAGGCCGATCTGCTCGTGGTCGACACGCTGCGGCCCCACCTGGTGCCGGCAGGGCGCATCATCTCCGCAGTGCTCCACTGCGGCCACCCAGGCGACATCGAGTCGGTGATGGTCGACGGCCGCTTCGTCATGCGCGACCGCGAGGTCCTCACCATGGACGCGGACGCCATCCTGCGCGAAGCCGACGCGGTAGGCCGCAGGATCTGGGGCCAGGTGCTGGAGGCCAGCCCGCTGAACGTGCCGAGGCTTACGCGCGGCTGAGAGCGGGTGCGGCGCGCGGGCTCAGGCGGCTCGCGGCGACGCGCTGCCCTCCACTCCGGCGACGCTAAGCCCCGACGCCCCCGCCGTCCTGAGCGGCGAAGTCTCGTTCAGCCTCTCAGGTGCTCGTTGAAGAACGCGATGGTGCGGTCCTGCGCGAGGCTGGCGGCGTCCTGGTCGTAGCGTGGCGTGGTGTCGTTGTGGAAGCCGTGGTTCGCGCCCTCATAGACATGGACCGCGAACTCCTTTCCGTTCGCCTCGAGCGCCTCCTGGTAGGCCGGGTAGGCGGCGTTGATGCGCTCGTCCAGACCCGCGAGCTGAATCATGAGCGGCGCCTGAATGGAGGGAACGTCCTCAACGGCCGGCGCCGACCCGTAGAACGGCACGCCCGCGCCCAGATCCGGAAGCCGGACCGCGAGCTGATTCACGACCCCGCCGCCGTAGCAGAACCCGACCGCCCCGACGCGCCCGGTGGTCGCATCGTGATCCCGCAGGAACCGGAACGCGGCCACCCAGTCCTCCATCATCACGTCCCTGTCGAGCTGCCGCTGCATCTCCCGGCCTTCGTCGTCGTTGCCGGGATAGCCGCCCAGGGGCGTGAGCGCATCCGGCCCCAGCGCCACGAAATCCGCCGCGGCGAACCTGCGCACCACGTCTTCGATGTAGGGGTTGAGTCCGCGATTCTCGTGGATGACCAGAACCGCCGGCTTGGCTACCGTCGCGCCGGCGGGCGTGGCCATGTAGCCGCGCATCATCCCCGAGCCGCTCGGCGAAGGATAGGTGACGTACTCCTGCTGTATCCGGGCATCCTCCGGCTCCACCTGCCGCGCCCACGCGTAGTTGGGCCGAAGCGCCTCGAGGACCGCCAGGGCGGCCGCGCCGCCGCCCAGCACCTTCCCGGCCCCCTCCAGGAAGTCCCGGCGCTGAATGAACCCGTGCACGTACCCATCGAAGAGGGCCAGCACCTCCTGGGGGAAATCGCTCGCCTGCTTTCGTGTGGTCATTGGAAGTCCTCCGCAAATCGTGTGATGAAGGGTGGTGCGTGCGGGCCCAAGTTGGGCTACCCGGACCGTACCTGCCGCGGCTCACCCGCGATGACGGTCTCGGGGAATCTATCGGGGCGAGGCTGCTTCGCGCACGGGCCTGCGGCATCGGTTCGGCAATCGGGAGCGCACTCACGCAAAGCCACGCCGAATGCGGGCTCATGGTCATGCACCATGCGTGCGCTTCCGCGGAAACCTGGAACGGCAACGACTCGCCCCCGGCCACCAGAATCCTCGGTTCCCGTCTTCCCCGGTGCAGGCTGTTCTCGGCGCACGCGGGCGGGGTTCTCGGACCCGGACCGCGAGTACGTCCGCGACCTCGCTGGTGCCGCCCGGTCGTGGCCAGCCGATCCCGGACCCGCGTGCAGCACCGAATCTCCGACGGACTCGATTGCCGACGGACTCGCGGTTCTCGGCGCCGTCCCCAATTCACATGTGCGTGTCCCATCCTGCCATTGACGGGCGGTCGCTCGTGCTCTTTGGTGGGTAGTTCGCTGAGCGTCGGCTGCCCGCCCGCGCCGCGTCCCAAATTCACATCTGCGTGTCCCATTCTGCCATTGACGGATTCTGGGCCCGTGATCCGGCGAACTCCGAGACCCCGCGTCTTCCAGCCCGTCAGAGGCGCTGGCGGGCTCGCTGACGCCTCTCGCAGGCGGCAGCCTCCCCCGAAGATCTCCCAACCCCGTTTCGGCCACTACAGGGCATCCTGAGAAGCCGATTTCAGTGGCGTTATATTTGTACGTAAGTCATTGTACAAGATGATGTTGGGAGGAATGATGATCGCATCTGCAAATGCTCTCTACGACACTCGCCGGAGGTCCTTCCCGGGACCCGCGATGGTGCGGGAGCCGACGGGTGTTCGACTCGACGCCGACCCCCCGCCCTCCGGTCCCGAGAACGCCCCGAATCGCGCCGCGGGCGATGGTGACGACGACGAACTCCGCAGGCTGGGCGAGCGCATCGCCGAACTGGCGGCCCGCATCAACTCCGCCGAGGCGCGCATGATGACCCTCATCGCCGAGTTCGACCGCCGGGGCGGGTGGAAGGACGGCGGCTACTCCTCCTGCGCCGAATGGCTGGCCTGGAGGATCGGCACGAAGATCGGCACGGCCCGCGAACGGGTCCGGATCGCCCGCGCGCTCGAGCGCCTGCCTCAAACCGCGGACGCTCTGAAACACGGGACCATCTCCTACGCCAAGGTGCGGGCGCTCACCCGGGTTGCGACTCCCGAGCGCGAGGCGGAGCTGCTCGAGTTCGCGCGCGCGGGCTCGGCGGCAAAGCTGGAGCGGACCGTGCGCATGTTGAAAAAGCTGTCGCGCGACGCGGAGTTGACCGCCGAGCAGGCCCGGCGCCGCAGCCGCACCTTCTCGGTCTTCGTGGACGGCGACGGGATGTACGTGGTGAAGGGCCGGCTCGAGCCGGAGGTCGGGGCCGTGCTAATGCGGGCGGTGGAGGCGGCGTCGGATGCGCTGTTCCGGCGCGAGGAGGGAGCCGGCTCCGGCAGTCACAGGCGCGATGTCCGAGACGGGGCGGGAACTGCCAGGGGTGTCAGTTGCGAGCCTGGCGATGCGCGCCCCGAGCCGAAGCAGCGCCGGGCGGATGCGGTGGGGCTACTGGCGGAGCGAGCGCTGGCTGCGGGATTCGGAGGTGGCGAGCGCCGCGAACCGGAAGGCGATGTGGACGAGGTGGGTGGCGACCTCGATGAACTGGATGGTGCTCAGACCACCGAATCCAATGCAGCCCTGCGGGGAGTGCCCGCGGAAACGCCGGGCGCCAATGCGGAGAATGCGGCGAACACGTCAGCCCGCGTCGGGTCCGGCACCCGGACCGAGCGCTACCAGGTCATGGTCCATTGCGACGCGGCGACGCTCGCGGCGGAGGGCGAGCCCGGGCGCTCGGATCTGGACGGGATTCGCGTTTCCGCGGAGACGTCGCGGCGCATGGCGTGCGACGCCGCAGTGGTCGCCATGGTCCACGCGAAGGACGGCTCGATGCTGAGCGTTGGCCGCCGGACGCGCACCATTCCACCGCACATCCGGCGGGCGCTGGAGGAGCGGGATCGGGGATGCCGCTTTCCGGGGTGTGGCTGCACGTTCACGGAGGCGCATCACGTGAAGCACTGGGCCGACGGGGGCGAAACGAGCCTCCGAAATACGCTGCTGCTCTGCCGGCGGGCGCGTGTCGTTTCGCATCCTGTTGCGGGGATTGATCTTACGATTCCGGTTGGCCGAATTCTCGCCAATTGACTCCCGCCAATTCGGATCTCAGCCGGGAACCCTGCGCCGGTTGTCCAGCGCCGTCCGGAGCTGTCCCTCGTCGGCCCTCTGGTAGCACTCAAGAACCGTGTGGGGCGTCTTCCAGCCACCGAGTTGGCAGAGCACCTTGAGCGGCTGATTCATGAGATCTGAAGCGAACTTGCGCCTCAGCGAGTGCCAACCCCGGCCACGCTTCGGTTCCAGCCCCGCAAGCCTCTGGCCTTTGTGCCACCAGATGCGTACCCGCTCGGCACTCACGCACTTCGAACGATTCCTAGGCGCGGGCAGGACCGGAGCGTCCCCGCTCCCAAGGGTCTTCTTTCGTGCCTCTGCCAAGACGGCAACCGCTTCGGCAGTCACCGGCGTGGTGTGCTCGTATCCGGTCTTCTCGTGTTCCGCGCGCCACCGCACCGTTCCGGCCTCAAGGTCGATGTCCGACCACTGCAGGTGACGGATGGCACCGATCCGGTGTCCCGTCTCGTGCGCCAGCACGAGGGCGATGCGGAACCGCCAGTCGACGTCGCGTGACACCCGCAGAAGCGCCTGGTACTCGTCCTCGGAAAGGATCACCCGTGTCGGGTTCTTCTCCGTGGGTGTCTTCAGGCCTCTCAGCGGACTCGCTTCCAACAGCAAGCGGCCCTGCTCGTCCCTCGATTTCGAGGCCCAGTTGAAGACCGCGACCAGGAGCTTCAGGTCGTATGCGATGGTGCGATTCGACACCGGCGCTCCGCTCAGGCCGACCTGCCCCGCGCGCCGCGCTCGGATGAAGCGGTCCCAGTCACGCCGCGAAAGCGTTCCGGGGTTTCGGTCCCTGCCGAAAAACCCGAGGAACATCCGCATTGCGGCCCTGTCGTGACGCCGCTTGTTTTCGCCCTTGGTGGGCGTCACCTCTTCACCGTAAATGTCAAACAGCCTCTCCAGGGTGAGCGGCTCGGCCTCCTTCTTGCCGTTCGGCTCCGGCTTCGCGAACCCGGCAGCGAACTCGTCCGCCTGCCGTTTCGCCCGGCTCCAGTCGCGATGCTTCAGCGATCTGGTGAGCCTGCGCCCGTTCTTTCGCCACTCGATCTGGAAGATGCCGGTCTTCGGGTCGGGAAACACCCGGACCCGGTTGCGGCCCCATTCGCCGGCGCCATATGAGCGCCGACTTCGTTTCGTGCGTGCCATCATTCGATTCCTCGCGTGATGGACTGCACGATCTGCGCGAACGGAAGTTCGCTGCGGGAGGCCGTCCGCGCCAGATTTCCCGTTCGTCACCGGCTCGGACCGAGATCGCGGTC
>VXNP01000020.1 GCA_009840525.1 Gammaproteobacteria bacterium | reverse complement strand
GCCTGCTGCCGGGGAGCACGCGCCACTACCGCGTCTCGGCGATCAACCGGGCGGGAACCGGCGCGGCGTCGGCGAGCGCGTCGGCGGCCACGGACGACCCGGTCCAGCGTGCGGGGCGCCTGAACACGCGCGTATTGCCGCACGTGGCGGCCGCGATGACGTCGAGCACGGTCTCGGCGATCGCAGGCCGCGTCGACGCGGTGGCCAGGGGCATGGGCATGGCGCGGCGCGTGGAGACGAACGGGCTCTCGTCGATGGCGGCGAGCCTGTCCGCGCCGGGGGCTGGCGGGATCGGGCTCGCGCAGGGCGACCAGGCCGGCCTCGCGGCCCTATTCGGCGGCACCTCCTTTACGATGCCCTTCGGGGCGGCCTCCGACGCGCAGCAGCAGTCCGCCACGGGCACGCAGTTGGCGAGCTGGGGCGCGGGCGAGTACCACCACCTGGGCGAGCCCGGCGCGACCGGCGTCGACTGGAAAGGCAACATGGTGAGCGCCCACGTGGGCGTGGACGTTCGCGTGGGGCCGGACATCCTGGCGGGTGTCGCGGGCTCGTATTCCTCGGGCTCCTTCGACTTCACCGACAGGACCGGGGCGAGCGCGGTGACCGGCACCTACGGGACCACGATGACCAGCGTGCATCCCTACGTGGCGTGGTTCTCCGGCGCGCCCGGCACGTCGGTGTGGGGCTCGGCGGGTTTCGGTCGAGGCGACATCGAAGTCGATGACGTGCGCGAGGGACTGCGCACCAGCCCGGCCAGCATGTTGACCGGAGCGGGAGGCGCGAGCTACCAACTGCTCGCGAGGGGCTCGGGCGGTGTCCGCCTCAAGGCCGAGGGCTGGGCCGGCCAGGTGATGGTCGACGGCAGCGAGCAGATCGAGGAGGTCACGCTGAACATGCAGCGCGGCAAGCTCGCGCTGGAGCTGACGCAGGCCATCCGCGCCAGTGAGGGCCAGGAGATGGCGTTCGTGCTCGAGGGCGGGATGCGCTACGACAACGGCGACGGTATGAACGGCGCCGGCGCGGAAGTCGGCGGCGGGCTTCGCTACACGAACTCAGGTCTGGGCCTGACCGCGGAGGGCCGCGGGCGGTTCGTGATCTCGGCGCGCGACGGCTACGAGGAGTGGGGCCTCGGCGGAATGCTGATGTTCGATCCTGCGGCCCGGGGCGAGGGGTTCTCGATCCGGGTGGCGCCCTCCTACGGCGACCACGCGAGCGGAGTGAACCAGCTCTGGGAGCGCGGGGTGCACGACGCGGTGGGCGGCCACGGCCCGGGCATGGGCCTCAACGTGGACGGCGAAGTGGCCTACGGCATCGCCGGCTTCCAGGGCACGCCGTACAGCGGCTTCTACCTCGCCGACGGCGGCATGCGCGCCTTCTCGAGCGGAGTGCGCTACGACCTGGGCGCGGATGTCGGGCTGCGGCTCGAAGGCACGCGGCGCGAGAGCGGCCTCGGAGGGGCGTGGCACACGGTCGGCGTCCGTGGAAGAATCAAGCTCCGATAGGGGGAGGATCGTTCAGGGGCGGGATCCCAGCCTAATCCCACGAAAACCCGTAGTGCGTCTCCAGGAAGAACCTGAGCGACCGCGCCAGGGCGCCCGCAAAGCGCCGGCGATTCTCGTCCGTATCGCGGATCCCGGGGCCATGCAGCTCGATCTGCACGCCGTCGATCACGCCGCCATCCAGTGACCCGTGGCGGCGAGTGCTGTAGCCTCCGCTGAAGAAGGGTTCCCCATGCGGATCGGGAATCAGCGGGCTGGGCACCGTCGTGACGCGCTCGCCGAACAGCAGCGCGCCCAGGCTCTCGGGTCCTCGCACGATGTCGGCAAAGGAGAGGTCGACCCGGCGGGCGAGCGAACGGATGCTCGACTGCTCCGGGAAGCGCGGGGCGTTCAACTGGGCGTCGGAGCGGCTCAGGTCGCTGCCGGTGAGGAGGTATCCCAGCTCGACCCGCGGGGTGGGGTGCGAATGGCCGTGCAGGTCCACATAGAATCCTCGTCCGTGATCCTCGGCGACGCGGTCGCGCGCGATCACGATGAAGCGATGGTATTCGCGCCAGGCCTGCTCCGCGAACTCGCTCCCCTGGGCCGCCTCCACGATCTCCCGGTTGGGGTCGAGGCGCGTGCGCCGGAGCCGGCTGATCACGATGTGCGGCTGGCCGCCTCCGAAATGGGCGATGATCGAGTCGCGGACCGCGCGGGTCGTCTCCTGCGTCCACGAGTCCCGCGCGAGAGTCCCGTAGGTGCGGCGGGGAATCTCGTCGGGCTCCTCGCCGCCCCCGTGCCCCGCGCTCACCACCAGGGGCAGGTCGCCGGCGATGTACTCGACGTACCGGTTGCGCCCGAAGTAGGTCCGGCCGGGCACGTACTCGGCGACGGGCTGGGCCATGTACACTTCCAGTCTGGCCGTGCCGGACACGTCTCCCGCCGTGGCTCGAACCTCCGTGCCGCCCGTCGCGACGGCGGTGGCCTGCCCGTTGGCGTCGATGGTCGCGACGGAGGCATTGGCGACCGACCACGCGACTTCCGCCCCGGCGATGGCCGCGCCCCGCGCATCGGTCACGCGGGCTTCGAAGCGAATGGTCGAGCCCCGCTCCAGCAGCAGCTTCTGTTGCGGCGAAACGGCGACGTACGCGGGAGGCGAGGGCGAGGTGCCGCCGTCGCACGCCAGGACGGCGAGCAATATCGCGGAAAGCCATGTGCGCATGTAGCTTCTCCGGGTCCTCTCCCGCGGATGCCTCTGAATAGTGACGGCCCCCGGCATCCGCAATCAAGGGCAGGGGGGGGCGATGCCCGCCACGGAGCCGGGACGCGAGGAGAACCGGTGAAGAGAACGACATGATCCGCACCGAGGCGCTCAGCAAGGAATTCCGGTCTCGCGGGGCCAGGCGGGTGCAGGCGGTGGATCGTCTGGACCTGAGCTGCGACCCGGGCGAGATCTACGCGCTCCTGGGACCCAACGGGGCGGGGAAGACCACGGTGCTGCGCATCCTGAGCACCCTGATGGACCCGACCTCGGGCGAAGCCTGGGTGCGGGGACACTCGGTGCGCACGGAGAAGGCCGCCATCCGCGCCCTGATCGGCTTCGTGTCGTACGAGACCCGCGTCTACGAGCGCCTCACGCCGCGCGAGATCGGCCACTTCTTCGGCCGCCTTAACGACATGGCCCCGGCCGCCATCGAAGACAACCTCGCGTACATCTTCGATCTGCTGGACATGACGGAGTTCGCCGACGAGCGCACCGATACGTTCTCGACCGGCATGAAGCAGAAGACCGTGCTCATGCGCGCGCTGGTGACCAACCCGCTGATCCTCGTCTGGGACGAGCCCACCTCCGGGCTCGACGTCCTCACCGCCAGGAAGGTGATCGACTACATCCGCCTGCTGAAGGGGGAGGGGAAGACGGTCCTGTTCTCGACTCACATCCTGTGGGAAGCGGAAAAGCTTGCCGACCGCATCGGCATCATCCACAGGGGAAGGCTCAGGTCCGAAGGGACCCTGCAGTCGCTGAGAGCGCGGACCGGGCTCGGGGACCTCGAGGACATCTTCTTTTCCCTCGTCGGGGCCGACGGGGAAGCGGGCGGCCGATGATCCGCAAGGCGCTGTTGATCTACGGCAAGGAGATGCGGGTCCTGAGGCGGGACGTGCGGCTCATCGGAGGGATGGTGGCGAGCGCGCTCGTCTTCTTCCCCCTGCTGATGGGGCTGGCCAGCAACCTCGACCGGCTGACCGGGGACGACTCCGGGCCGGTCCCCGTGGTCGCCCCGGGGGGCGACGATGTGCTGCGCCGGCTGCTCGACGCCAATCCGCTGGTGCGCGTCGCGACGCTGGAGGAAGTGGCGGAGGGCGGCGAAGCCCACGTGACCGTGCTGCGCGAAGGGACCGCGTACCGGATCCGCGCGGCATCCGCCGAGAACGCGGTCTGGGCCGCGGCGGTGTCGCTGCGCCAGGATCTGCAGGCGGTGCAGCAGCGGGCCGTCGAGGACAGGCTTGCCGAGCGGGGCCTGCGCATGCGCGATCTGCGGCCCTTCGAGGTCGTGCTGATCGATACCTCGGGCGGCATCGGGGGAGCGCTCAGCCTGCTGATCCCCTACATGGCGGTGATCCTGCTGGTCACCAACGCGGCGCGGGCGCTCTACGTCGCGGTCGGGGAGAAGGAGAAGAACACGCTGGCGGCGCTGCTGGTGTCGACGGTGCCGCGTCCCGCGATCGTAGTCGGCAAGAGCCTGGCCATCATGACGTTCGCGGTGGCGGCGTCGCTCCTGCTCATCGTCGGGATGATGATGGCGGCCCGCCTGGGGCTCGCGCCCGAGGACTTCGCGGGGCCGGGCGAACTGTCGCTGGCGCCGGCCCAGGTGGCGGCGCTGGCCGTGAACCTGGCCGCCCTCGCCCTGCTGATCTCGGCCCTTGTCATGGTGATCGGCACCTGGGCGCGCTCTCAGCGCGAGGCGGGAATGTACACCGCGCCGCTGGTGTTCCTCTCGGTCTTCCTGGCCATCTTCGCCCTCGCGCCGGCCTCGTTCGGGGCAGCGGTGTACGCGGTGCCCATCCTCGGCAACGCGCTGGCGATGCGCGAGGCCATACAGGGGCAGGTCGACTGGCTGGCGCTGGCGCTCCTGGCCGGCGTGAACGCCGTGGGCTTCGCGCTGCTGACGTGGTGCTCGATCCGCCTCTACGGGCGAGAGTCGGTGCTCTTCCGGGTGTAGCCCAGGCCTTCCACGTGGAGCCTACGCCTTCCACTCTTCCAGGAGCTGCCGGTCGCGCTCCAGGTTGAGTTGAAGCTGGTTGCGCCGCTCCTCGGGAAGCGTCCTGAACCACTCCAGCGTGTCGAGGGCGGTGACCGCGATGGGGCGGAACTTGAGCCCTTTGGCGACGGCCCTGTGGGACCTGACGCGCGAGATTCCGCGGACTCGACCTTCCGTGGGCGGATACCAGAGCGGGAACCGCGCCTGCCGCTCGGCGAGGAATGGCTCGTCGATCCACGTGAAGGAGAGCGGAGTGCTCGTGATCGCGCGGATGCCGTAGACGAACTCGGCCATCGAGGTCGGAGCGAGGGCCGGGCCGGCGGCGTTGAAGGTGCCGCCGATGTCGCGCTCCAGGCACAGGATCATGAACTCGGCCAGGTCGCGCACATCGATGTACTGGACCGGTGTGTCCCGGCTTCCCGGTGCGATGATCTCGCCGCCGTGGTCGATGCGCACGGGCCAGTAGGTGAAGCGGTCGGTGGTGTCGCCGGGTCCCGCCACGACATGGAGCCGCACCACGGTGCCGCGTTCCCGGTAGGTGTCGGTGACCGCGTTCTCGCAGAGGATCTTGAGAGGACCGTAGTAGCGGTCGACATCTTCGCTTTCCGGATCCTCGATGGGGAGGAGCTCGGAGTCCTCGGTGAGCTCGTCCTGGTCGAAGCTGTACACCGATCCGGTCGAGGTGAAGAGGTACCGGCCCACCGAGTCGCGCAGGAGCTCCGCCGAGTCGCGCACGTGGCGGGGCACGTAGCCGCTGTTGTCGATCACTGCGTCCCAGGTGCGGCCCTCCAGGGCGTCGAGCTGGCCGTCGCGGTCGCCGATCAGGGTCTCCACGCCGGGGAAGAGGTCCGGGGCGGTGCGGCCCCGGTTGAAGATGCTGACCTGGTGGCCCCGGTACATCGCGTACCGCACCTGGTGCGGGCCGATGAACCCGGTGCCGCCCAGGATGAGGATGCTGAGGGGGCGCGAGTACGTCATGTCAACAGCTCCTAGCGGATCCCCGGCGACTCGAGCAGGGCGGTCGCGCGGCGGTTCGATTCGGTGATGGCCTCCAGCAGCCGGTTCCGCTCGCGCACCAGCGTGGCGATGGCGAGGCGGTAGCGCTCGCTGCCGGGCGCCTCCTCGGCGAGGATCCGCGTCGGGGCGAGGCCGGGAAGCGGGCCGGAGACCGCGCCCGCGTCCGGGTGGTGCGCGGTGAGCGGGACGTAGAGCACCCGGTGCAGCGGCCGCAGCACGTCCACGAGCGCCATGTCGAGTTCGGGTGAGCCGGTCGCGCGGGGGAGCGCAGCCTCCAGCCGGCCCGCCAGCGCGAGAAGTGCGCCCTGGGCCTCGGAGGCCTGTGAGAGATCGAACTGACCGCTGCCCAATTCGGAGCGCGCGGCGATGGCCGCGCCCAGAGCCTTGACCTGGCCCACCAGGTCCACCGGCAGCACCTCCCGGCCGAGCAGCGCCGAGAGCGCGATCGCGTACAGGTAGGTGTCGCCCTCCAGGATGTCGAAGTCGATCTTGTCGAACGTGTCCTCCGGAGTGTGCCACCACCAGTAGCCGCCGTCCTCCTGCGCGCGGTTGCGGTAGAGCTGCAGGAGCGGCAGCCCGACTCCGTTGAACGACTGGTCGGAGTTGCGTGCCGGCCGGGTGGGCTGGATGTCGGCGTCCTCGCCGCGCTGCATGGCGAAGCGCGCGACCTCGGCCAGCGAGGCGGTCGTCGCGGCTGCGAAGAGGCGCGCGCCCATCTGTCCGATCCCGTCCACGTTCACATGGGCCACCGCGCGCGAGCGCAACTCCTCGAAGAAGTGGTCGGCGAACCAGGTCGACCCGCCGTAGCGCGCGTTCGAGTGCCCGGGCCACCAGGCCACCACCAGGCCGCGCCGCATGCGCTCGCGCTCGGCGTGGAAGGCGAGGGCCAGGTCGAGCATCGCCGCGTTCGACGCGCCCTCGTCGGTCGCCGCGTAGTGCCATCCGTCGATGTGCCCGCCGAAGAGCACGTAGGGGCTCTCCGGCTCCGGTCCGGGGATGCGGGCGACGGCGAGCCGAAGCTCCTTCCATCCGGCGTCGGTGCGCGCCGACAGCTCGACCTCGAGCGGTCCGCCGGCGAGCAGCGCCCGAAGTCGCTCTCCGTCGCTGCGCGCGATGTGCGCGACGGGCATGTCGGGCAGGCGGTGGTAGTTGAGCAGCGAAGGCGTGCCCCACGTCGAGGTGACGATGAGGTCGTTCACCCGCTCCTCGGGATGCACGAAGATGACCCCGGCGGCACCCAGCCGGTCCAGAACGATGACCGGGATGTTCCTCGGCTGCCCGTCCAGGAGCACGATGGCCCCCGCGACGTCGGGAAGGTCGCGTGCGCCGGCTCGGTCCATTCCCTCGCCGGCGAGCACGATGCGCTCGCCCGTGCCGACCTCGACGGGAGGCAGATTGGCGGGCGCACCCAGGTCGACCAGCGGGGCGCGCAGCGAGCCCACCGTGGCGGAGAACGACGAGGTGATGGCGCTGAAGGCGGGGCCGTCGGGCACGGACACCGATGCCGAGATCGGATCGGATAGGTAGGTCTCGAACGCATACACCTCCACCGGCACGCCGGCCGCCTCGAGCGTCGCGACGACGTAGTCGATCGCAGCGTTCTCCCCCTCGCTCCCGGAGAGGCGGTCGTGCTCCACGATCGCGCGCGCATGGGGCTCGAGCGATGCCGCGGAAATGTGCGTTCGCACCGCAGCCGCCAGCAGATCCGCGTTCATGTCGGCCTGCATGCCCGACTGCTCGCCGGGGCCGCAGGCGGTCGTCAGCCATGGCGCGAGCATCAGCGCGATGAGGGCAACACGGTGTACGGATCGAGACATGGGACGTTCCTCCGGGACCATTGGGGCAACGCCATGGATGATGGAGCAGCGTCCCGGGCGACGCCAGCCTGTGCGCGGTTCGGACGGTGCGGGAACCTGCGTCTCGTCGCTACTATCAGGGCATCGGGCCCTCGCATATCAGGCTATCGGGGCGCTTCCCGGGAGGAGGCTTCATGAAGCGAACAACCGGACTTCACATCCTTGTGGTACTTGCGCTGGTTTCGTCATGCGCGCCGGCCGACCCTGACTACTCGGCCGTATTCGACGGCACCGCGGGCCGCTGGATCGACCTGACCCACGACGTTTCCGCCGACGCCGTCTTCTGGCCCACCGCGGATCCGTTCGTGCTGGACACGGTCGCCTACGGCATGACCGAGGGAGGGTACTTCTACGCCGCCTTCAATTTCGCGTCGTCCGAACACGGAGGCACCCACGTCGACGCGCCCATCCACTTCGCCGAGGGAAGGATAACCACCGCGCAGATCCCCCTTTCCGCCCTGATCGGGCCGGCCGCCGTCATCCGCGATCCCGCAGGGGACAATCCGGACCACCAGGTGGGGGTGGAGGCGATCGCCGCGTGGGAGGCGCGCCATGGTCCCATCCCCCCGGGGACGACCGTCCTGCTCGACACCGGCTGGGCCGACCGCTGGCCGGACCCCGTCCGCTACCTTGGGACTGCCCTGCGAGGCGAGGAGGCGATTCCGGCACTCCACTTCCCCGGACTGGACCCGGAGGCGGCGCAATGGCTGGTCGACAACCGCGACATTGCTGCCCTGGGCCTCGACACGCCCAGCCTCGACTACGGGCAGTCGAGCGCCTTCGAGACGCACCGAATCCTCTACTGGGAGAACATCCCGGGCTACGAGAACGTGGTTTCGCTGCCGGAACTCCCCGAGTGGGGCGCCTTCGTCGTGGCGCTGCCGATGAAGATCGCAGGGGGCAGCGGAGGGCCGCTGCGCATCGTGGCGTTCGTGCCCGACTGAGGAACGGCGACCGGACTAATCTAGTTTAGTCCAGTTAGCTAATTGCCTCTCCAGCCCGGCCCGCGCACGAAGCGGCCGGGCATCGCGCCGGTGGGTTCGGAGTCCTCGAGCACCATCACGCCGTTGACGAACACGTGCGTCACCCCGGTTGCGAGCTGGTGAGCGTCCTCATAGGTGGCGTGGTCGATGATGGTGGCGGGATCGAACAACACGACATCCGCGAAATAGCCTTCTGCGAGCCGCCCGCGGTCGGAGATGCGCAGGTTGGCGGCCGGAAGCGAAGTCAGCTTGCGCACCGCCTCTTCCAGCGGGATGACGCCTTCCTCGCGCACGTACCTGCCCAGCAGGCGGGCGAAGTTGCCGTACGCGCGCGGATGGGTGCTGTTCTGCAGAAAGACGCCTTCCGGCGCCATGGACGCGGCGTCGGAGTCGAAGGACACCCAGGGCAGGGCGATCTGGCGGCGCACGTTCTCCTCGGACATGAGGAAGTAGACGACCTGCACCCGGGTGCCGTCCTCGATCACCAGGTCGATGGCCGTCTCCTCGGGCGGTGTGCCGCGCTCCCGGGCCACCTCGGCCAGGGTCATCCCCTGGTATCGGCGCAGCTCCTCGTTGCGGAACCCGACCAGCAATGCCCCCTCGGGTCCGGATGCGAGCAGCAGGTTCTCCCACTCGTCAGTGGGCGTGCGCATTTCTTCCACCACGCGCGTGCGGATCTCCGGATCCCGGATGCGCGCCGCCCAGGCGTCGTAGCCACCCTCCTGCACCCAGGGCGGCATGGCGGCGTCGAGCCCGGTGGAGCCGGCGGTGTAGGTGTACATGTCGGCGGTGATGCCCAGGCCCTCGGCGCGCACCTGCTCCACGCGCGCGATCACGTCCTCCAGCTTGTGCCAGTTCTCGCGCCCGGCCGCCTTCAGATGGTAGATCTCGGCGCGGATGCCGGCCTCGCGCGCGATGGTGATGAGCTCCTCGACCGATTCCAGCAGCCGCGCACCCTCGCTGCGCAGGTGCGAGATGTACATCCCGTCGTACTCGGCGGCGACCTCGGAGAGCGCGATCAGCTCGTCGGTGTCGGCGAAGAAGCCGGGGGTGTAGATGAGCGCCGAGCTCACCCCGACGGCGCCCTCCTCCATGGCGGTGCGCACCAGAGCGCGCATGCGCTCCAGCTCGTCCGCGGTCGGGGGGCGGTCCTCGTAGCCGATCTCGTGGATGCGCGCGGTGGTGGCGCCGAAGAAGGAGGCCACGTTGGTGGCAATGCCCTTGCGCTCCAGGAAGCCCAGGTACTCGCCGAGCGTCGTCCACGGAACCTCCAGCGGCGCGTCCGGCGGCAGCCCCAGGGCCCGCGCGGCCGCTTCCGTCCCGCCCAGCCAGGACACGAAGTCATCGAGGAAGTCCGCCTTCATGGCGTCGTTCGCCGGTCCCATCGATGAGCCTTCGCCGAGGACTTCCAGCGTCACCCCCTGGCGGATGTCGCCGAGAGAGCGGCCGTCCACGATGAGCGATTCGTTGGCCCAACTGAGCATGTTGATGAAGCCCGGGGAAACCGCCATTCCCGAGGCGTCGAGCACCTGCGCGGCCTCGGCGCCGGAGAGATCGCCCAGCGCCGCGATCCGGTCTCCGCGAATGCCGACATCGACGACCATCGGGGGTGCGCCGGAGCCATCGTAGACGTTGCCCCCGCGGATCACGACATCGTATCCGGTTCGGTCACCCGCGCATCCCGCCGCGAGCGTGCCCGCGCACAGCACCGCGGCCGTCCGCCAGCGCGCGCGGCTCATGCCGATACCTCGTGCGCAGGTCCGGATCCCTTCGGCACCCGGATGCTCTCCACGAGCCGGCCCACCTCCTCGGGCGGCGCCGCGCTCGAGCGCGAAACGATGCCCGCGACCACGAAATTGATCAGCATGCCCACGAAACCGATGCCCTCCGGCGAAATCCCCAGGAACCAGTTGTCGGCCGTGTTGGCGGCCGGATTCACGTAGTTGAAGTAGATGATGTAGGCGGCGGTGAAAACGATTCCCGAGATCATGCCGGCGATGGCGCCCTCGCGGTTCATGCGCCGCGAGAAGATGCCCAGGATGATGGCGGGGAAGAACGAGGCCGCGGCCAGCCCGAAGGCGAACGCCACCACCTGGGCGACAAAGCCCGGGGGGTTGATGCCAAGGTAACCGGCCAGGACGACCGCGAAGGCCGCGCTGATGCGCGCCCAGACCAGTTCTCCGCGCTCGGAGATGCCGGGCCGGAAGACTCCCTTGAGCAGGTCGTGGCTGATGGCCGAGGAGACCACCAGCAGCAGCCCCGCCGCGGTGGAGAGCGCCGCCGCGAGCCCGCCCGCGGCGACCAGCCCGACCACCCAGGCCGGCAGCCCGGCGATCTCCGGGTTGGCCAGCACCATGATGTCGCGGTCGATGGTGAGTTCGTTCTCCACCGGCCGCCCGGAGTCATCTATGGCATCGGGGCCCACGAACTGGATCAGCCCGTCCCCGTTGTGGTCCTCGTAGGCGATCAGGTCCGTGTTCTCCCACGTGGTGAACCACTCGGGGACCGCCTCGTAGGGCTGCTCCGACACCGTGTTGAGCAGGTTGGTGCGCGCGAACACGGCCACCGCGGGAGCCGTCGTATACAGGATTGCGATGAAAAGCAGGGCCCATCCCGCCGAGATCCGGGCATCGCGCACGCGCGGCACGGTATAGAAGCGGATAATCACGTGGGGCAGCCCGGCCGTGCCCACCATGAGCGCGGCCGTGATGGCGAAGATGTCCAGCGTCGACTTGGAGCCGTCCGTGTAGGCCGCGAAGCCCAGCTGTTCGTGGAGTCCGTCGAGCCGGTCAAGCAGGTATTCGCCGCTGACCAGGTCGGCGCCGCCAAGCCCCAGCTGCGGCACGGGATTCCCCGTGATGAGGATCGAGAGGAATATGGCGGGCACCATGTACGCGAAGATGAGCACGCAGTACTGCGCCACCTGCGTGTAGGTGATGCCCTTCATCCCCCCGAGCACGGCGTAGAAGAAGACGATCCCCATGCCGATTGCCACGCCCCACTCGATCGGCACCTCGAGGAAGCGGCTGAAGACGATGCCCACCCCGCGCATCTGCCCGGCCACGTAGGTGAACGAGATGAAGATGGCGCACACCACCGCCACCACCCGCGCCGTCTTCGAGTAGTAGCGCTCGCCCACGAAGTCGGGAACGGTGTAACGGCCGAACTTGCGCAGGTAGGGCGCCAGCAGCAGCGCCAGCAGGACGTAGCCGCCCGTCCACCCCATGAGATACACCGAGCCGTCGTATCCCAGGAAGGCGATCAGCCCGGCCATCGAGATGAAGGACGCGGCCGACATCCAGTCGGCGGCGGTCGCCATTCCGTTCGCAAGCGGATGCACGCCCTTGCCCGCCACATAGAAATCCCGGGTCGTGTTCGCGCGGGACCACACCGCCACGCCGATGTAGAGCGCGAAGGAGATCGCGACCAGGGTGAAGGTCCAGGCCTGAACGTTCATCGAGCCGCCCCCCTCATTCCTCCTCCACCCCGTACTCGCGGTCCAGCCGGTTCATCAGGCGGACGTAGACGAAGATGAGCACCAGGAAGGCGTAGATGGCGCCCTGCTGGGCGAACCAGAATCCGGCTTTGAATCCCGTGCCGGGGATCCGGAAGCCGTTGAGCGCGTCGGCGAACAGGATGCCGCAGCCGAACGACACCAGGAACCAGATCGAGAGCAGGATTGCCAGGTAGCGCAGGTTGGCGGTCCAGTATCCCGGTCGGACGGATGGCGGAGAGGTCATCGGCGGATCCTCGCGTGGAGCGATGAGGTTCAGGAGGTCAGACCCGGACGGCGGTACAGATCTTCGGGCGGGCGGGCTTCCTCGCGGAACGCACGCCGCAGCAGCAGATAGCCGCCCACCGCGAACGCCACGCCCACCGCGTTCAGCCAGAACGGCTGGAACTGCACGGCATCCCCCATGCTGCTCGTGAAGCCGGGAATCTCCACCTGGGTGAGCCCGGCAAGCCATGCCGTGCCGTTGGCGACCGCATGCGCGAACAGGCAGGGGATCAGCGATCCGGTCTCGATCAGCAGCCAGGCCAGCAGCACTCCGGCGACCAGGGCCGAGATGAACTGCCAGGGGTTGGTGTGCATCACGGCGAAGAGGAACGCCGAGAGCAGGATGGCGCGCCTCTTCGAATAGTTGGCGAGGAAGCCCCTCAGAATGAGGCCTCTGAAGAGCACTTCCTCGGTCACCGGCGCAACGACCACGAGGAGGAAGAAGCTGCTGATCGGGCGCGCTCGGGTGTCCAGGAGTCCTTCGAACGCCTCGGCCAGTGCCGCGGGCGGCGGGAAGAACAGGCGAGTCAGGTTGTCGACCTCGGACAGCAGAATGACCGTGCCCAGGATGAGTACGGCGGTGAGGAAGAGCACCTGCGCGGAAGCCGCCGAGAGCGGACAGGTCTCGCGGAAGCCGACCCCGTTGCGCCGCGTGGCGCCCACAATCACCAGGCCGAATGCGACCACGTTGCCGAGGCCAAGCGCGAGCGGGTGTTGGCTGAAGGTTCCCCCCGTCGGGTCGAGCAGCGTGAACGACAGCCCGATTGTGACCTGCAGCACCAACACCAGCACCACCAGCCAGAGGGCCCTCCCGAAGGTGGGGTAGGAGCGCGTGGATGGGGCCCGCGCGGGCCCCGTCCCTTGCCCGCTATCCGTGGGCCACCCGGCCTCCGGGGTGGCCGGATGCCCGGATGTGTCCTGGCTGTCGGTCACGGGCGACTACACCCAGCCTTTGCTGCGGAAGTCGCGCAGGGTCTCGGCCCACTGCTCCATGTGCTCGGGGAGGGAGAAGGAGAGGCGGTTGTAGCCCAGCATGGGCGGGAACCTGCGGCCGACCAGGAGGCCCGCGTCGCTCATGCGGTTGATGTAGGTGTCCAGATCGCCGCTGATCCGGTGCATCAGGAAATTGCCGTGGGTGGGCAGGTATTCAAGGCCGAGTTCATCCAGGCAGGCCTCGGTGACCTCGCGGGCCTCCCGGTTCACCTCGCGGCTCTTCGCCATCAGCTCCTCGTCGCCGAAGCAGGCAATGCCGGCCGCCAGCGCGAGCTGGTTGGCGCTGCTGTGTATCGCGAAGTCCTGCAGACGCCGCACGGCGAGCGGGTGCGCGATGCCGAAGCCCAGGCGCAGCCCCGCCATCCCGTAGATCTTCGAGAAGGTGCGCACCACGATCACGTTGGGGCGGTCGTGCACCCACTTGAGCGCTGACCAGTATGTGGGGTCTTCCACGTACTCGTAGTACGCTTCGTCCATGAGGAAGAGCACGTGCTCGGGCGCGTCGGCGATCCAGTTGTCGAGTGCGGCGCTCGGCGTAATGGTGCCCGTCGGGTTGTTGGGGTTGCAGATGTACACCATGGCCGGACGGCCGTCCTTCTCGGACTCGTCGCGCATGCGGTTCAGGTCGTGCTCGTACCTGGAGTTGAGGGGGACGGTCACGACGTCGTACGGATAGGTGTCGCGATAGTCGTTCACGTCCTCGAAGGTGGGCTCGGCCAGCACCAGCTTGCGAAGCGGCGACGCATACGCCTGCACGATCATCTGCAGGATCTCGGTGGAGCCCGCCCCGAGCACCGACTGATCGGAGTTGATGCCGTAGTAGGAGCACATCCTGTCGCTGAGTTGCCCGATCAGATCGCCAGGATAGCGGTTCGCGAGATCAAGGTTGTCGATGACGGCCTGACGGGCCGCAGCCGAGAGCCCCAGGGGGTTTTCGTTGGAGTTCATGCGGATGGCGCCGGCCTGGAGGTGGGGCGACCAGTTGGCGCTCGCGAAGCGGGGGAAGCCGAGGCCTCCCATGCCGAGAGCGCCGAGGGTGGCGCCGGAACGAACGAAGAGTCTGCGGTCCATCGGGTTCCTCACGGGGGAAGATGGCACAAGGCGAAAACCCGGCTGATGATAGACGCGCGCGGAGTGCGGGGCAACGCGCCCCTTGCACGTAATCGCGGGCACAGTGAACGTTTTCCGGCGCGTTGGCCGCCAGCGCTGCATGGTGGAGCACAAGCCATCGCGGGACACGTTGCCGCGGGGGCCACCGGGACCACGGAGATCACCTGCCGAAGACATGAGACTACAGGCACCCCCGCGCTTCGTGCCGGTTCGCGAAACCGTCGAGGACATTGGCCTCGAGCCCGGTGCATTCCTGAGATGGGGCCGGGGCCGCGCGCGCGGCTTCTGGGCGCGAGGCGGGGGATGGCTGGCACATATCGGGGAACTCGACTCGCTGGTGGTTCATCCCGGGTCCAGGCCGCGGAATCGCTTCCTCGAGATCCAGGACCGTGCGGCACGTCGTGCGGGGCGCGGGAACGGGAACGGGTGGCGAGGAGCGGGGCCGGAGCCGGCGCTACGCTTTTACGGAGGCTTCTCCTTTCGGGACGATCACGTGCCGCGGGATTTCTGGGCAGCGTACCCGCGCGCGCGCTTCGTTCTTCCGGACCTGGAGCTCGAACATGACGGGGAGGCCGTGCGGCTCAGCGCCCAGGAGTTGGTGGCTCCCGGGGAAGACGTGGCGACGGTGCGCCGCCAGTTGCGGGCGCGGCTGGACTACACGATCAAGGGCGTGGCCCTCGCTGCTCGCAAGGGGGATGGTCGGGCGCCGCGGCCCGCCGCCCGCCTGCGTTCGGGGCGCCGGAGCTGGCAGCGGGCGGTCGAGGAGATCCTTTCGGCCATCGAGGACGGCCGGATGGAGAAAGCGGTGCTGGCGCGGATTCTCGACGTGTCCACAACGGGCGCCATCGATCCGGTGGACGTGCTCGCCTACCTGCGCCGCGAAAACGCGGATGCCCATGTGTTTCTCTTCGAGCCCGCGGCCGGGTCGCCGATCGTCGGCGCGACCCCGGAGGCGCTCGCCATGGTGCGGGGCGACCGCTTCTGCGCGACCGCCGTGGCCGGTTCGGTGTCCCGCGGCGCGACCGACGAGGAGCAGCGCGCCCTGGCCCGACAGCTCCTGAACAGCGCTAAGGACCGGGTGGAGCACGCGTTCACCGTGAAGGACATGGTCGCGCGCCTGGAGCCGCTGTGCCGGACGGTCGAAGCCGAGGCCGAACCGCACGTTCTCACGCTGGCCCGCATCCAGCACCTTGAGACCCGCATCAAGGCGGTTCTGCGGCCCGGCCCCTCGGTGCTGGACGTGCTGGCGGCGCTCCACCCGACGCCCGCGGTGTGCGGTCTGCCCCGGGATGCGGCGCTCGACCTGCTCTCCAGGAACGAACCCTTCGAGCGCGGATGGTACGCGGGCCCGGTGGGGTGGTTCGACACCCGCGGCGACGGGGTCTTCGTGCCGGCGCTGCGCACTGCCGTGGCGCGCTCGACCACCTGGCGGCTCTTCGCGGGCGCCGGGATCGTGCCCGGTTCGGATCCCGACGGGGAGTGGGACGAGACCGGGATCAAGTTCGAA
This sequence comes from Gammaproteobacteria bacterium, assembly GCA_009840525.1. Classification (GTDB taxonomy): domain Bacteria; phylum Gemmatimonadota; class Gemmatimonadetes; order Longimicrobiales; family Gaopeijiaceae; genus BD2-11. The sequence continues at coordinate 3,236 of VXNP01000020.1, read as the reverse complement.
CCGGTGCTGCGCGCGCTGGACGCGGCCGGGGCCCGCGGCATCCGCTGAGCGGCGGCGGAAGTTGACCGGTCCGAACCGGAACCTGATGTGGGCGGCCGCCCTGCTGGACGAACTGGCGCGCGCCGGCGTGCGCGAGGTGGTGCTGGCGCCCGGCTACCGCTCTGCCCCGCTGGTCATGGCCGCCGCCGCGGACGCGCGATTGCGCGTTTTCACCCACCTGGACGAGCGGTCCGCGGCGTTCTTCGCGCTCGGGGTGGGCAAGCGCGCCCGGCGGCCCGCCGCGGTGATCACCACCTCGGGGACCGCGGTCGCCAATCTCCTTCCGGCCGTGGTGGAGGCGTCGTACAGCGAGGCGCCGCTCCTGCTGCTGACCGCCGACCGACCGCACCGGCTGCGGGGTGCGGACGCGAACCAGGCGATCGACCAGGCCGGGATCTTCGGCAGGCACGTCCGCGACTTTGTGGAGGCCGCGCCGCCCGAGGCTGAGGAGGCTGCGCTCGTCCATCTGCGGGCGCTGGCGGCGCGCGCGGTCGCCTCGTCCCTCGGTCGCCCAGCCGGCCCGGTGCACATGAACCTGCCCTTCGCCAAGCCGCTCGCGCCCACCCGCGTCCCCGGCGACGTTCCGGACGGCTTCGCCGCCGCGCATCCGCTGGCCGCACGGGGCCGCCCGGAAGCGGCGTCCCTCACGCGCATAGCGGTGCGCCGCCCGGCACCGCCCGCCGGCCACCTGGCCGAGCTTGCCGCGCGGGTGCGGGAGATCGACCGCGGCCTGATCGTGGCCGGCCCCTCGCCCGAGCCGGAGCGCGACGGGCCCGCCGCGAGGGCCCTCGCCGCCGCCACCGGCTATCCGCTTCTTCCCGACGCCCTCTCCGGGGCCCGCTTCGGAGACGCCGGGGGGGCGCTGCGCATCGGCGGCTACGATCTTTTCCTGGGGGGCGGGCCCACGCGCGAGGCGCTGCGCCCCGACTTGGTCCTCCGTCTCGGCGCGAGCCCCACCTCCGCGAATCTGCTGTCGCTCCTGGGGGAAGCGGGAGGCGAGCAGTGGGTGATCGACGCGGGGGATCGCTGGAAGGATCACCTCAACGTCGCCAGCCACTATCTGCGCGCCGATGTGGCGGCCTTCGCCGAAGTGCTGGGCGCGGCGATGGCGGGCGGGTCCGAGCGCACGGGCGGCGACGTGGCCTCAAAGGCCGCGGGGCTGGAGCGCGCCGGGGCGCCCAACGAGTCGAAGGCACGGTGGTCCGCCCTCTGGCGCCGGGCGCAGGAGGCCGCCGCGCGCGCGGTCGCGGAGGCCTCGGAGGGCGAGCTGTTCGAAGGCGCCGTGTGTGCGCAGGTCGTGCGCGCGGCGCCATCCGGCAGCACCCTCTTCGTGTCGTCGAGCATGCCCGTGCGCGACCTGGACGCCTTCGCCTTCCCCTGCCGGAAGCCGCTTCTGGTTCACGGCAACCGCGGAGCCAGCGGCATCGACGGCATCCTGTCGTCGGCGGCAGGCGTCGCAGCCGGCGGAGAGGGCCCGGTGCTGGCCATCGTCGGCGACGTGGCGTTCATCCACGACATGAACGGGCTTCTGAGCGCGCGCGACCACGCCGAGGTCATCTTCGTTCTGGTCAACAACGACGGGGGCGGTATCTTCCATTTCCTGCCCATCCGGGACTTCGAACCCGCGTTCACCCGGCACTTCGCAACGCCGCACGGGCTGGACTTCGCGCACGCGGCCGCCCTCTACGGGTTGCCGCACGAGCGGGTGCGGACGCGCGCGGAGTTGGTGTCGGCGCTGGAGCGGGGGATCGTCGCAGGCGGGAGCAGAATCATCGAGGTCGGAACGGATCGGGAACGGAACCGGCGTTGCCGTCGGGCGGTGTATGAAGCCCTCGACCTGCCCTGAGCGCCGCTGCCGGGTTGTCCGCGCACGACATTCCGCGGGATCGCCGGGAGAGGCGCCCGAGCCAGGGCTGCCGTGAACGCCGGGGGTCGCGCATGAAGCAGAGACCGGGAGATCGTGAATGAGAGAGCCGGATTGGAAGCAGGTCCGCGAATACGGGGACATCACCTATCACAAGTGCGACGGCGTGGCGCGCATCGCCTTCAACCGTCCCGAGGTGCGCAACGCCTTCCGCCCGGAAACGCTGTTCGAGCTGCAGGAGGCCTTCCGCGATGCTGGCGAGGACATGAGCATCGGGGTCGTCCTCTTCACCGGCAACGGTCCCGCGAAGGACGGCAAGTACGCGTTCTCGTCGGGGGGAGACCAGCGCGTGCGAGGCGACGCCGGGTACGTAGGGGGCGACGGGGTTCCGCGGCTGAACGTGCTGGAACTGCAGCGCTACATGCGCACGATGCCCAAGCCGGTCATCGCCCTGGTTGCCGGATATGCCATCGGGGGCGGCCACGTGCTGCACGTTGTCTCGGATCTGACGATCGCCGCCGACAACGCGGTCTTCGGCCAGACCGGGCCCATCGTGGGGAGCTTCGACGGCGGGTACGGCTCCTCGTATCTGGCGCGGATCGTGGGGCAGAAGAAGGCGCGCGAGATCTGGTACCTGTGCCGGCAGTACAACGCCGCCGAGGCGCTGGAGATGGGGCTGGTCAACAAGGTCGTGCCCGTGGAGGAGCTGGAGATGGAAGGCTGGCGCTGGGCGCAGGAGATCCTGGACAAGAGCCCGCTGGCGATCCGCTGCCTGAAGGCCGCCTTCAACGCCGACGTGGACGGTCAGACCGGGCTCCAGGAGTTGGCGGGCAACGCGACCCTGCTCTTCTACATGACGGAGCAGGGGCAGGAGGGCAGGAACGCCTATCTGCAGAAGCGCAGGCCGGACTTCCGCAAGTACCCGTGGCTGCCGTAGCAGCTGAGGCATGACCGGCGGGAGCATCTCCCGGACGCAGGCCTGGGTGATGGCCTGCCGGCCCCGCACCCTTACCGCCACCATCGCGCCGGTTGCCGCCGGCACGGGGCTGGCGCACATGTACGGCGGCTTCGCCCTTCTGCCCGCGCTCGCCGCGCTGGCCGCGGCCGTGCTGATCCAGGTCGGCACCAACCTGGCCAACGACTACTACGACTACCAGAAGGGAGGAGACAGCGAGGGGCGGCTGGGTCCCGTGCGCGTCACCCAGGCGGGGCTGATCGAAGGAAGGGACGTGTTGCGGGGGGCCTTTCTGGCGTTCGCACTCGCCACGGGGGCGGGGGTCTTCCTGGCGCTGGTGGCGGGGTGGCCGGTGGTGGCCATCGGCGTGGCCAGCAT
>VXNP01000142.1 GCA_009840525.1 Gammaproteobacteria bacterium | reverse complement strand
GGTGGGAGGTGGACCTCCAGCTCCGGCACCGGCTCAAGCCGGAAGAGGTCCTTGACGGCACAGTCGAACGTGTCCGCCAGCCGGAGCGCGAGCGTCGTGGACGGGACCTGGCGGCCGCCCTCGATTGCCATGATCGCGTGCCGGCTCACCCCGACCCGGTCCCCCAGAGCCTCCTGCGACAGGCCCAGGTCCCGACGGTACCGCCGGACGCTGTTGTGGAGTCGCGTGTCGGTCATTTGCATCTCCCGGTCGGGCATCAGGCTCGGCTTCCTCCTGCCCCGCTGCGGCACCGATGAATCTCACAGGAGAACACCATAGGGGCATCGTGATGTAATGCGCAACTTACATGTAGGTAATGTCAACATTACATCAGAAGAACGAGCGCTGCCATGTCCAGAACGTGGACGAGCGTCAGCCCTCCGTCAGGAGCGGGAGTCTGGCGACCCGCCAGGCGCGGCGGCGGGGGCCGCGGCGGGACCCCGTGCATCTCCGCCGGCGCAGAGAAGCAGGATGCCCCCGCAGGCGACGCGCGACCCGCCATGCTTCGCGATCGGCACCGCCTACGCTCTCGGGCACGTCCGGTCGACGCGGTACCGGTGAAGGTAGGGCTCGTCGTATTCGCCGCGCGTGGCTCCCCAAACCTCGTCACGGCTCACGAGGAGGAGTGCGAGACGAGGGTACCAGGGTTTTGTCGAAGCGCGACCCTCTCCGATCTCCAGCCGGCCCTCGAGCCTGCCGTCCGAACCGTAGATCTCCCACACATCGACGCGGTCGTCCCGCAGCTCCCGGAGCAACCAGATGGATCCGTCCGTTCCGGCCACGACCTTTCGGACCGGAGGATGGTTCTCGGGGACCCAGAATACGCGCCGGTAGGCACTGCGTTGGCGCTCGAGCGTGGTTTCGAGCAACTGCATCCGGCGAGAGGTGTAGTCTCCGACCGCCCATCCGGCGTATTCGTCCGCCAGGCGTCGTTCCATTGCGCGGGTGACTTCAAGGGGTTCGTACTCGATCTCCCGATGAAGGAGCGTGTCTCCACCAATCGAAATCTTCAGAAGATCAAAGGTCGCCGGAGTCGCCTCCTCCCGCACTCTCGCGATCTGCACAACCGCGGAGCCTTCGGGCGTGAGTGCCGTCAGGTATTCCTGCAATCCCGGCAGGGGCGCTTCCTTGAGGGGGTGGACACGAGGCCATCCACCGGGGTTCCTCTCATTCTCCACGGCGTTGTCGGGCCAATCCATGATGGCAATCGTGTCGAGGACCTCACCGGATCGTGAGATCCGACGCAGCGCCAGCCCAGGATCGTCTCCCTGGGACGACCAGACCCTCATGTCGCTGAGTCGACGCGCACCCACAACAGTCCCGTCCGCCAGCATGTGACCTGGGGTCAGGTGCGATCCTTCCGCGGGCACGCTCAGGTAGAACTGGATGACTTCCTCCGGCACGCGCTCGTTCGCAGTGAACAACTGGATCCGGTTGAGGTCGGCCACCCAAAGCGTATCTCCGATCCAGCCCAGGCCGAAAGCCGACCACTCGATATCACCAGGCCCCCGGCCCGCGCGCCCGATTTGGCGAAGCAACTCGCCATCGAGGGAGAACACGTTGACTGCGGGCACCTGGGCTTGTGCCACGTACAGGGCATTATCAGGCCCGATCGCGAGATCCCGGACACTGGCAACAAGATCCGTGCTTTCCGCAGAGCCGATCCGCAGGACCTCTTCCAGACGCCATGGCGTAGGGCACACGGTCTGAGCGCGTGCCGCGCCAGGAGCGCAAATCAACAGAACAATGCCAGAGATCAGCCGATGCACGTCTTACCTCCCCCGGGGCCAATCGGTATGTCCCGGTTGATCGTACCTCAGATTGCCCGCCCGCCTCTCACTCATCCACAACCCCACTAGGACTCGCACGTCCGATCGACGCGGTAACGGTGCAGATACGGCACGTCGTACTCGCCGCGCGAGGTTCCCCAGATCTCGTCACGGCTCGCGATGCCGATTCCCAGGCGAGGCATCCAGGGCTTCACAGTGCTGCGACCCTGTCCAACCTCTACGCGGCCCTCAAGCGCTCCGTCCGCACCGTAAACCTCCCATACATCGATGCGATCGTCACGCATCTCGCGAAGCAACCAGATCGTTCCGTCCGTCCCGGCCACAACCTGCCTGACGGGAGGATGGTATTGCGGGACCCAGAACGCGTCGCGGTAGACCCGGCGCTGGCGCTCGAGTGTTGACTCCAGCAGTCGCATCATGCGGGACGAGTAGTCTCCGGCCATCCATCCGGCGTATTCGTCGGCCAGGCGGCGTTCCATCGCGCGGGTGACTTCGCGCGGTTCGTACTCGACCGCTCGATTCAGGAGCGTGTCTCCACGGATCGAGATTACCACGAGGTCGAAGGTCGGTGGGGTCGCGTCTTCATGCACTTTCGCGATCTGTACAACTGCTGAGCCATCGGGTGTGATCGCTGTCAGAGGCTCCTTGATTCCGATAAGGGGCAGGTCTTTGAGGGGGTGGACAACAGGCCAGTCACCCGGATTCGTCACGTTTTCTATGGCGTTGTCCGGCCAATCCATGATCGCGATCGTGTCGAGGACCTCGCCGGATGGAGAGAAGCGGAGCAGTGCGAGCCCGGGATCGGCTCCCCGCGACGACCAGGCCGTCCCGTCAACGATGGCACGCATGCCGATGAAGGTCCCGTCGGCGAGCATGCGGCCCGGGGTGAAACTCGATCCTTCCTGGGGTGCGCTCAGGTAGAACTGGATGACTTCGTCAGGGACGCGCTCGTCCGTGGTGAACAACTGGACCCGGGTCTCGTCCGCGATCCAGAGCGTGTCTCCGACCCACCCAACGCCGAAAGCCGCCCATTGGATGTCACCGGGTCCATTGCCTGCGCGGCCGATCTGGCGAAGCGGCCTGCCATCGGGAGAGAAGACGGTGACCGCCGGCACCATGGCCTGTGCGACATACAGAGCGCCATCCGGTCCGATCGCAAGGTCCCGGACGCCCGCGACGAGGTCCGTGCTTTCTGCGGAGCCGATCCGCACGAGCTCTTCCAGCCGCCATGGCGTCGGACAGGCGGTCTGCGCGCGCAGCACTCCCGGGGCCCAAAGCAACATTACAATCGCGGACATCAGCAGACGCATGCGAGCCTCCAAGTGACAGGCATCCGGGTTCACTAGCCCGACATCCCTACTCCTCTTCGCGGATCCTCGGGTGAGCTAGCCGCACCCACCCCCCAACATGTGTGCGATCAGACTATTCTGGCGAGGCCACTCGACGGGGCTGCTCGACCCCTAGCCGATTGGAACGGCCATGCCGGCCCGCAGAGTCAGAACACGGTGCCTGGGCCCGCTCGCGTACCGGTCTGCCCCTCCGATGGGGATGAGCCCGAGCGTGTAGAGCAGGTCGACGCTCACATCGGCCCGGTCGGTCACCCCAACGGCGATTCCTCCGCCCAGGGCGACGCCGAGGTCCATCGCGGCTTCGATTTCGTCCTGTCCCGCGTCGCAGCTGTCGGCGGCGGCGACGTGCTCCGCTCCGAACCAGCCCGATGCGTCGAAGTCGCAGGACACCCGGCTGGCCAGCGTGGGACCGACGAAGAAGCGAACCGAGGAACGTTCCCACGACGGCAGGGACAACGTCGGCACGGCCAGCAGCGTGAACTCGAAGTAATCGAGCGCCATGTCCACGGTGACCAGTTGGCGATTGTCCAGCCCGCTCAGCCGACCGCCCTTCTGCGCGTAGGCGACGCCCAACTGGACCCCAACGTGCTTTGTGACCGGGAGGGTTGCCGCCACCCCAATCGACATTCTCGCGAGGGACTCGGAGTGCCAGATGTCCCCGGCGGAAGGAGCGTCGGCGGCGAGCGTAGACAGGTTGACACCGCCGGTCAGAGACAGCGTGGCCTGGGCGGCGGCGGGAGAGCGGGAAGCGAGAGCGAACAGGGCTGCGATGAGAACGAGCGATAGCCGCTTCATTGGAACCTCCTGATGGGTGGATGAACGAGACGAGGAACTCCTGCATCAGGAGCGCATGAAGGAGGGCTTCGTACCATCCCGCTTGACCTCGGTCCCGCGGGCTGGCGATTTTCAGCGGCGACTCCGCCTGGCAATGGTACGCGGCCGAGATCGCTCCCTTTCACCCGCCTTGCACGCCAGGTATGCCCACACAGAGCAATCGGTCGGGCGAGTCTCCGTTCCGCACCGGCTACATCCTGAACCCGCGCCTCGACCTGGTGTGGTTCCTGGGGCTGCCCTTCCTCGCGGTGGCGATCGCCCTGGGCTTCCAGATGTGGCTGCCGTACGTCGTGGTGGCTTCCGTCAACCTCTGGATCACGGTGCCGCACCACTACGCGGGCTGGGTGCGCAGCTACGGCATGCCGGAGGAGTGGGCGCGCTTCAAGGATCGGCTCATCCTCGGGCCCATCGTCATCTTCGGGCTCACCGCCGCGGGCCTCACATGGGCCCCGATCACGCTGCTGCTCATGGTCACGGCCTGGGACCATCAGCACAGCATCATGCAGCAGCACGGCTTCAGCCGCATCTACGACTTCAAGGCGGGCGCGGGCACGCCCTCCACGGGCCGCTGGGACCTGGCGCTGCACTGGTCGCTGTACCTGAACATGTTTATCCAGGCGCCCATGTTCAGGCACCTGTGGATCCGCGAGCTGCACCGCATGCAGATTCCAGTCTCGGCGGGCTTCGTCGAAACCCTGCAGCAGGTGGCCTGGCTCGCCTTGGGGATCTACTTGGCGTGCTACACGGTGCACCTTTGGCGGCTGGTGCAGAACGGCGGGCGCATCAACCCCATCAAGTACGTCTTCATCGCGGCCAGCTATTTCCTGTGGTACTTCGCGGCCTGGCACACCAACTCCATCCTCATCTACAACGTGGCCCACCGCATCATGCACGGGGTCCAGTACATGGTGATGGTCTACGTTTTCATGAGGCGCAAAGCCGACCTGAAGGTGTCGAAGCCGGGCTTCTGGAGCCGCGTGGCCGGCAAGGGCAAGCTGAAGTGGTTCCTGCTCGGCGGGGGCGCGTACGCCATCGTCGTGCAACTGATGATCAACCGGCCGCTCGACGAGTTCGGGTTCGGGGTGGTCAACTTTGCGCCCTATGCGGCCATCCAGAACTTCAACATCGCCGGGCTCGACTACGCGGCGAGTTACGCCCTCTTCGCGGAGACGCTGATCGCGGCGTATGCGCTGACCCACTATTACGTGGATTCCTTCATCTGGAAGGTGCGCGACAAGAGCGTGCAGAAGGGGTTGTAGCATGCCCTGGTACCAGAAATACCGGCTACTGCTCGTCATCTACGGGATCTGTCTGATCGTGGGCGGGCGCGAGTGGTGGCTCTCGCGCGGCTCGGAGCCTCCGGGCTGGTTCACCCAGGAGGGGCGCGCGCTCGCGGAGGTGCTGGTGCGGGTGACTCCGGACGAGGCGGACACGGAGTTCATCCAGGGGATGCAGTCGCTGGCGTCGGGGGATGTCGCGGAGTACGAGCGCTTCCTTGAGGAGGCGCTGGCCCGCAATCCCAAGCACAACGACATGCTGCTCCGCTTCCACGCGCAGCACCTCATCGACACGGGCGCGGACTGGGTGACGGTCAACCAGGCGCTCAACCGCTGGCGCACCAACCACCCCTTTGATGTGGAGACCATCAACTACTACATCGACGCGGGGCCCGAGACCGACTTTCAGCTTGCCGCGCTGGAGGATGCGCTGATGCGGGTGCGCTGGATCGAACGCACGTGGCTGGAGCCGATCGCGGCCGAGGATGGGACCCGGCCCTGGCGCATCGTGATCGACTTCACCGATGGCGCGGTGGTCGACATCCGGGACGTGGACCGGGCGGTGGGGTTCGTCCTGCCCGGGTAACGCCGCGCCGGCTACCCGACCGGCTGTCGTTCCTCGACGCGCGCGGGCATGAGACCGAGATCGACCCTGATCCGGTCTTCGCGCTTTCTCGCTTGTGCGAGGTCGTACGCCGCTTGAAGGCGCATCCAGAACTCCGCGTTGGACCAGCCTGCCTTTTCCAGCCGAATGGCCATCTCAGCGGATACCCCGGCGTGGCCGTTCAGCAGGCGTGAGAGTGTGTGACGGGCCACGCCCAGCATGCGCGCCGCGTCGGTTATGCTCAGGCCCAGCGGATCGAGACAGGTAATCCTGATGCTACGGCCCGGATGGGGAGGGTCTTTCATCGGCATGAGATATGGGCTCCCGACATTGCGTCAATGGTAGTCGACGAGGTCGATCGCGATCTTGATCCGCTCTCGTTGAGCCGGTGGGACTCTTCTCGCATCCCCACGATCGTGCAACCGCCTCAGGCCCCGGTGCCGGAACGTGCGGATCAAGCAGTGTATCGTGTACAGGTACACATATCAATTTTCCTGGCCGACAGGTTGCCCTTCAACGGTGTCGAATCCAAGATGGTGAATCGGCGAAGACACCTGCCATGGCAGAATGGGCCGGAGACGTGATGGATCGACGAACGCTGCTGAAAATCGGCGGCCTGGGGCTGCTCGGGAGCGGGCTGAGTGCGTGCGGAGTGCGCTCGACACCCATGGGTCAGCCCTCACTGCGCCTCACGCCGGTGCGCGTCGACCCGAACCGCATCATCCGAACCACGGTGGGGCTCCGTCCCCATCGCCCGGCGGGCTTCCTGCTCCGCGCCGAGCGGCTCGACGAGACCACCGTGATCCACAACTACGGGCACGGCGGGGCTGGGATGTCGCTTTCCTGGGGCACGGGCGCCATGGCCGCCGAGATGGCTTTGGAGCACGAAAGCCGCCGCGCTGCGGTCATCGGTTGCGGGGCCGCGGGGCTCACCGCCGCACGTCAGCTTCAGCGGCGGGGGTTCGACGTGACCATCTACACGATGGACGTTCCCCCCAACACGACCTCGAACATGTCGCTCGCGGGGTTCACTCCTACCTCGGGCCTCATCGACGGTGACCTGCGCACGCCCGCCTGGGACGCGCAGTTCCGCGAGGCCGCGGAAATCTCCTACCGGCAGCTGCAGTTGCTTGTCGGACGGGGGTACGGGGTGTCCTGGATCCACAGCTACGCACTGAGCAACAACGAGCCGCGCCCGCGGGGAGGCGGGGGAGGGGACTCCGAGCCGCTGCTTCCCGCGCACCTGCGCACGGGCACCAGACTGCTCGGACCCGGGGAACATCCGTTTGCAACCCGCTACGCGACCCAGCGCACCCAGATGCGCATCGAACCCTCCATCTATCTTGATGCCCTGGTGCGGGACATCGTGGACCGCGGCGGACGCATCGTCATCCGCAAGTTCACCGAGCCGAGGGAGCTGATGGAACTGGAGGAGTCGGTCGTGGTCAACTGCACCGGGCTGGGCGCGCGCGACCTGTTCGATGACCGCACGATGGTTCCCCTCAAGGGGCAGCTCACCGTGCTGATTCCGCAGCCGGAGGTGAACTACGGCACCTTCGGCGGCGCCCCCGTTTCCGGCGGTGGCCTCGGCATCCACATGCAGCCGCGCAGCGACGGCATCGTGCTGGGCGGAACCTCGGAGCGCGGCGAGTGGTCGCTCGAGCCCAACCAGGAGGCGCTGGAACGCATCGTGGCCGCGCACCGGGCGGTCTTCTCGGCGATGCGCATCTGAGAGGCCGGTGCGGCCAAGCCCTGGTCGTCACCCGATGCTGCCCGGAGTCGCCATCGCCGCGTCATCATCAGCCAGAAGCACATCATCGGGAGGGACCATGACGTCTTTGCTGCCGCACCGTATCCTCACCTGCCGCATGGCCCTCGGCCTTGCCGCCTCCACGCTCTTCCTCTCCCTCGCCTCCCCGGTCTCCGCCCAGGAGGAGCATCTGGCGCTTCTTCGCGGCAAGCTGCAGGCGGAGCTGGAGAGCATCGTAAACGACTACGAGGGCGTCGCCGGCGTACACATTATCGACCTCACTTCGGGCGACCGCTTCCGGGTGAACGACGAGCTGCTCTTCCCACAGGCCAGCGCCATCAAGATCCCCATTCTGCTGGAGCTCTTCCGCCGGGCGGAGGAGGAGCCGGGCCTGCTGCGTCGCCGCATCGACATGACCGACGAGGTGCGCACCGGCGGCAGCGGAGTGCTGCTTCACCTGACCGACGGGGGCGCGTCGCTGTCCCTCGAGGACTACGCCATCTACATGATCGTGTACTCGGACAACACCGGGACCAACGTGCTCATCGACCAGATGGGAATGGACGAGGTGAACGCCCTCTCCGCCTCGCTCGGGGCCGAGCACACCCTGCTGCAGCGCAAGATGATCCAGCCGGAGGAATCGGCGCGCGGGAACGAGAACCTCTCCACGCCCCGGGACGCCGCGCTGATCATGGAGCGGATCGCGAGCTGCGATCTGCCGATGAGCGGGGCAAGCTGCGCACGGGTGCGCGAGATCCTCGAGATCTTCAAGGGCGGACCCATCCGCAACCCGGTGCCCCGCAACGTTCCCATCGCCTTCAAGCCGGGCGGGATCACCGGGGTCTCCACCGTATGGGGCCTCGTGGACGTGCCCGACCGCCCCTACGTCATCTCGGTGATGTCCAACTACGGCGGCGACGGCGGGGCGGTGGTGGAGGCGGTGTCGGCCGCGGCCTACGACTACTTCTCGCGCCTGTCCGGTATCACCATGTACGGCACGCGGGTCGACCCGGAGATCAAGCGGAGGGTGCGGAGGCCTGGAGGGTGAGGGGAGAGTGATGCCGGCACACGACAACGCCGTTCGCCTCAACTCCCTGGCCAGCGGACACGCGCCGCACCCGTACCGGCAGGAAGAGTTGGTGCCCCTCGGCTACGAGTTCTTTTCGCACTCGTTCGCCAACTTCGACCGTATGGCGCGGGTGTACGCGAACGCCGGAATCGATTCCCGCCAGATCTCCATGCCGCTGGACTGGTATCGCCAGCCGCGCACCTTCTCCGAACGCAACGACGTCTACATCGAGTGTTCGCTGGCGATCCTGGAAGATGTCGCCGCACGATGTCTCGATCAGGCCGGGCTGGAGCCGGGGGAGGTGGGCGGACTGGTCGTGGTGTCCAGCACAGGCCTGGCGACTCCCACCCTGGACGCATTGCTCATTGATCGCCTGCGCCTGTCTCCGGACATCCGGCGCCTGCCGATCTTCGGTCTCGGCTGCGCGGGCGGAGTGCTGGGGCTGGCCCGTGCCGGCGCGATGTGCCGGGCCGAACCCGAACTGAACGTACTGTTCCTCACCGTCGAACTGTGCACGCTCACATTCCAGAAGGACGACGCGTCGAAGGGCAACGTCGTCGCGGCCGCGCTCTTCGGAGACGGGGCCGCGGGCGCGGTGCTGAGCACGTCGGGCCGGGGGCCGGCGGTCCGGGACTGGGGCGAGCACACCTGGCCCGGCTCCCTGGATGTCATGGGTTGGGACTTCGGCGAAGCGGGTGAGTTCGGCGTCCTGTTCTCGCGCAGCATCCCGGACATCGTCCGGCGGCGCTTTCGCGGCGCCGTCGAGGGTTTCCTCCAGTCCCGCGACCTCTCGCCGGACCAGATCGACGTGTACGCCGCGCACCCCGGCGGAGCGCGGGTTCTCGACGCGCTGGAGGAGGCGCTCGACCTGCCGCCGGATGCGCTGATCCATTCCCGGGAGACCCTTCGCCGTCACGGAAACATGTCCGCGCCCACGGCCTTGTTCGTCCTGGAACGTGCCCTGCAGGCCGGCGCCACGGGCCGCATCCTGCTCACCTCGCTCGGCCCCGGATTCACTGCCGCGATGATGCTGATCGAGGCATGACCCATCTGATCCTGCTCATCGTGGCCCTTCAGCACCTGGGCTACATGGCGCTTTCCCGGCGCAACTCGGCCCGGCTCCTGGCCCGGGGTGGCGAAGAGGTCGGACGCCGGCAGCTTCCGCTCTTCGTCGCGCTGTACGTTGTCTGGTTCGCGGCGATGGCCGCGTTCATCGACCCCGGCACGCCCCCGAGCCTGTGGTGGATCGGGGTCTATCTGCTGCTGCAGGCGTTCCGGGCCTGGGTCATGCTGAGCCTGGGCGAGTACTGGACCGTGCGCGTCATCACGGTTCCCGGCGCGCCGCTGGTGGTGCGGGGCCCCTACCGCTTCATGCGGCACCCGAACTACACACTCGTCGTGGGCGAGGTCGTGTCGGTTCCCATGATCTTCGGGGCATGGCGCATCGCGGCAATCATGGGGCTCCTCGTCACGCTCACCGTGTTCCTGCGAATCCGGGTCGAGGACGCTGCCCTGGCACCCCTGCGGAAAGCCGGGTCCCAGCCTGGCTACCCAGCGTCCAGCCGGTCGTCTATATCGTAGCCGGCCCCGGCCCAGCCGGATGCCTGCCCCGCCGGGTCGAAGGCGACATCGACGCGTCCCAGCCGCATGCCGCCCCACCCGGCCTGGTTCACCACCGTGAACCGGGGCCCGGCCCCACCCCGACCGAAGACCTCGGCCTCGTCCAGGAAGGTGTGGGTATGGCCGCCGAGGATCAGGTCGATCTCCGGCACCGCCTGGGCCAGGGTGCGGTCGCTGGGACGCCCGGGGTCGGGATAGGCGTACCCGAGATGCGAGAGGCAGATGATCAGCGCGCACCCCTGCCCGCGCAGCTCGTGGCAGGCGACGCGCGCTGAGGCAAAGGGGTCGGTGTAGCGCACCCCCTCGTGCAGGCTCGCCAGCACCAGCTTCTCGAAGGCGATGCCCAGGCCGAAGATCCCGACCCTGACCCCGCCGAAGTCGCGGATCGTCCAGGGCCGCACATGCCCCTCCAGCGCCGAACCCCTCACGTCGTAGTTGGCCGACACGAACTCGAATCCGGCCTCGGGCAGCATCGCCACCAGCCCGTCGACTCCGTTGTCGAAGTCGTGATTTCCCAGGGTGGCCACGTCGTAGCCCATCGCGGTCATCGCGCGGAACTCGAGCTCGCCGGCGAAGAAGTTGAAGTACGGCGTGCCCTGGAAGATGTCCCCAGCGTCGAGGAGCAGGACGTGCTCGTTCTCCGCCCGCACGCGCCGGATCAGCGTGGCGCGCCGTGCCGCTCCCCCGAGCCCGGCGAACGGACCGCCATCGTCGGGGAACGGGTCCATGCGGGAGTGGGTGTCGTTGGTGTGCAGCACGACCAGGCGGACCGCGTCGTCGATGAGGGGCCCGTAGCGGTGGGGCGCGCGGTCGCGGAGCGGAGGGATGGTGACCGGGGCCGCTCCGGCGAGGGGCGCCGCGCCTGGCAGCCACCCCGCGAGGGTTGCCGCGCTACCGGCCCCCATTGCGCGCACAAAATCCCGCCGCTTCATCGGCGGCCTCCGCCCACCCGGCGAATGCGGCCGTCAAGCGTGGGGCTGACGGTGCCGCGCTCCCGCACGTAGTCGACGAAGACGTCCCGGACGAGGACCGGCACGTCCTGGCGCGCATCCGCCCCCGCCTCCCACAGCACGGTCCAGTTGCCGCCGCCATTGACGAGATAGTCCACCGTGGCGAGGCGGTAGACGCGTCCCGGATCGACCGGGTCGCCACCGACACGCACGTTTACCGCGTCGTCGCCGTCCAGCTCCATCGTCCAGCCGGCGATGGGCTCGCCAGTGGTGAGGGCGATCTCGTCGGCGAGGCGCTCAAGCTCCTCCCCCGACAACGAGAGCACCGTGACGAAATTCTCGAACGGAAGCAGCTCGTACGCATGCCGCATGAGGATCGGTCCCTCCGCGAGGGGCACCCGGATGCCGCCTTCGTTGAGCAGCGCGACGTGCACGGTGTCGCCGGCGAGCGCCCGCGCCCCATGCAGCAGGGCGTCGGCCACCAGGTTGTCGAGCGCACCTTCCGGATCGTCCTTGAAGAAGTCGCCGGCGGCGTGGCCCAGCACCTCGCCGAGCTCCTCTTCGAGCTGCTGGCGGTACGGCGCGATCATGGCTTCGATGTCGGGCGCGGGCTCGAGGCCGTCGCCGATCTCGGTGAAATCGACGGGGGCCTCGCGGAGGGTGAAGGTGGGGCCGGGTGCGGTTCCGGCACAGCCGCCGAGGGCAAGCGCGGCGACGAGACCGGCGGCCGCGACGACGGCCAGCGAATGGCGAGCGGGGCGAATGACGTTGGGCATTGTAATGCCAAATTCGCGAATCGCGACGAGACGCGCCATGGTGCCCGTGGCGCTGGAACCACAGCGTACGTTGCGACTAGTATTGGCTCGCCCGCGCAGGGTACCGGAACCCCACTGAAGACCGGAGACCCCCATGTCGAAGTTGCTCGCCGCCGTCCTGGGCGCCGGAGTGATCTGGGCCGCGGCCCTGGAGAATCCGGCCCCCACCCACATCGCCGCGGACGACCCGCAGGTCGCCGCCCCTGTCGCCGACGACGCCGTGACCGTAGTCCTGGTGCGCCACGCCGAACGGCTGGACGACAGCCCCAACTCGCCCTTGAACGACGTTGGACGAGGGCGGGTCGAGAGGCTGCGGACGCTGTTGGCGGACGTGGACTTCACCCACGTCCATTCCACCAACCTGACGCGGACGCTCGATACCGCCCGCCCCATCGCCGAGGACGATGGCGTCGAGCTCATCATCTACAGCCCCGGAGAACTGGAGCAACTCGCGGAGACCATCCGCGCGACTCCCGGGCGCCATCTGGTCTCGGGCCACAGCAACACCACGCCGCAACTGGCGGAGGCGCTCGGCGGCGATCCTCACGGTCCCATCGACCACATGGAGTACGACCGGCTCTACATCATCGTCATCCAGCCCGGGCGACCCGCGGTCACCACCTTGCTGCGTTTCTGAATCGCAGCCAGCTTGCCGCATGCTCCTCGAAACACCCTTCCACCCGCGCACCGCCACGCTCTGCCACCACCGCCGCTGGCGCAACTGGTCCGGGTACGCCATCGCCCTCAGCTACGAGCCGAGCCACGAGTACGAGTACTACGCGGTGCGCAGCGGCGCGGCCCTCTTCGACATCTCGCCCCTGCGCAAGTACGAGATCACGGGAACCGATGCGGCCGCGCTGGTCGACCGCATCGTCACGCGCAATGTGGCCGATTGCCCGGAGGGGCGCGTTCTCTACAGCCCGTGGTGCGACGAGGCTGGCAAGCTGATCGACGACGGCACCATACAGCGCCTGGACGCGGACCGATTCCGCATCACGGCTGCGGATCCGTGCCTGCGCTGGTTTCAGGATTGCGGGCTGGGGATGGACGCCAGCGTGCGCGACATCTCGCTCGAGCTCGCCGCACTCGCCCTCCAGGGGCCCACCTCGCGCGACATCCTGGCCCGGCTGGTGACCGGCGCGGACATCGCCTCCGTCCCGTATTTCGGGTTGGGCGAGGGGAGCATGGGAACAATCCCGGTCACGATCACGCGGACCGGCTACACGGGCGATCTGGGATACGAGCTCTGGGTGCGCCCCGAACACGCGCTCGACCTCTGGGACGCGCTCATGGAGACGGGCCGGGGATACGGCATCACCCCGGCCGGCCTCGACGCCCTCGACATGGCCCGCATCGAGGCGGGGCTTCTGCTCAAGGAAGTGGACTACGTGTCGGCGTGGACGGCGCTCATCGAGTCACGCAAATCGTCGCCCTACGAGGCCGGCCTGGGATGGGCGGTCCAGCCGCGGCCCGGGCGCGACTTCGTGGGTAGAAGGGCGCTCGAGCGTGAGGCCGCCCAGCCCTCCAAGTGGGCCTTCGCGGGGCTGGAGGTCGACTGGCCGCGCATCGAGCGGCGCTTCGCCTCCGTCGGGCTGCCTCCGCTGGTGGCGGGCCGGGCATCGCGCGAGCCGGTGCCCATCTTCGCCGCCGGGGCGCAGGTCGGGTTCGTGACCAGTTCCACCTTCTCGCCCATCCTCAAGAAGTACATCGCCCTCGCGACCCTGCAGCGCGATTTCGCCCGGCCCGGCGGGCGGGTGGACTTCGAACTCACCGTGGAGTTCGTGCGCCACGAGGTTCCTGCGACGGTGGTGAAGACCCCCTTCTTCGACCCCGCGCGCAAGCGCGCATGAGTCCGATGGCCCGCACATACGACGCGGTCGTGATCGGCGGCGGGCATAACGGCCTGGTGCACGCGGCCTACCTGGCGCGCGCCGGGCTGGACGTGTGCGTGCTCGAGGCGCGTCCGATGGTGGGGGGCGCCACGGTCACCGAAGAGATCTTCCCGGGGTTCCGCTACAGCGTATTCTCCTACGTTGTGAGCCTGATGCGCCCGGAGATCATCCGCGAGCTGGACCTGCCCCGGCACGGGCTCACCATCCTGCCGCTCGAGAGCACGCTCACACCGCTCCCTGACGGCGACCGGCTCTACCGCGACGGCGACCACTACCGCACGTGGCGCGAAATCGCCCGCTTCTCGGCGCGCGACGCCGAGGCCTACGACGACTACGGCCGGTCGCTCTTTTTCATGGCGCGCGCGGTGAAGTACCTGCTCGACATCGTCCCGCCCGACCCCGCCCGACTGAGCCCTCGCGACATCTCCGGCCTGATCCGCCTTGCCCGACACTTCCTGGGCCTCGATCCGGAACAACTGCACCTGCTCGTGAAGCTGATGACGATGAGCGCGGCGGACTTCCTGGACGAGTGGTTCGAGACCGACGTGCTCAAGGCCACGCTGTCGGCGAGCGGGATCATCGGAACCTTCCTGGGGCCGCGCTCGCCGGGCACCGCCTACGTCCTGCTCCACCACTACATGGGAGAAATCGACGGCCATTTCCGGGCGTGGGGGTTTGCCAAGGGCGGCACCGGGGCGGTTGCGGAGGCCATCGCGTCGGCCGCGCGCGAGGCGGGCGCAGAGATCCGCACCGACGCGCCGGTCGCCCGGGTGCTGGTGCGGAACGGTCGCGTCACCGGGGTGGCTCTGGCCAACGGAGACGAGGTGCGCGGGAAGGTGGTCTCGTCCAGCCTCGACCCGCGGCGCACCTTTCTCGACCTGCTCGAAGAGGATGAGCTCCCGGAAGAGCTGGTTCGCGCCGTGCGCGCGTTCCGCTTCCGCGGCTCGTCCGGCAAGGTCAACCTGGCGCTCGACGCCGCCCCCGACTTCACCTGCATGCCCGGGTGGGGGCCTCATCTGCGGGGCGCCGTCTCCATCAGCCCCTCCATCGACTACCTGGAGCGCGCCTACGACGACGCCAAGTACGGGGACTACTCGAGGCAGCCCTACATCGACATCGTCATGCCCTCAGCGATCGATCCCGGGATGGCCCCGCCCGGCAAGCACGTCATGTCGTGCTTCGTCCAGTACGCGCCCTACGAACTGCGCGAGGGGAACTGGGACGACAGGCGCGAGGCTTTCGGCGACGCCGTGGTCGACACGCTGGCGCGCTATGTGCCGAACCTGAAGGACATCATCCTGCACCGTCAGGTGCTCACGCCGCTGGACATCGAGCGCACCACGGGGCTCTCGCAGGGCAACATCTTCCAGGGCGAGCTGAGCCCGTCGCAGCTCTTCTTCCTCCGTCCGGCCGCCGGGTACGCGAAGTACCGCACGCCGGTGCGGGGCTACTACCAGTGCGGCTCGGGGACGCACCCCGGAGGCGGCATCATGGGCGCGCCGGGGAGGCTCGCCGCCGGCACTGTGCTGGCCGACCTGGGGCGCGGGCGCCGGGGGAAGGGACGGTGAGCGAAGTCATAGGCGCCCCGGCCGGGCGGTCGAATGCCGAAATGGGTCAACGCGGCGTCACGCGCGCCCGCGAGGCCTACGACGCGGTCGTGGTGGGCGCGGGGCACAACGCCCTGGTCACCGCAGCCACCCTCGCGCGCGAGGGATGGAAGGTGCTGGTGCTCGAGCGCCGGGGGGTCGTCGGGGGCGCCGCCGCGAGCGATGAGCTCTTTCCCGGCTGCCGGGTCAACGTGGCCGCGCAGGACGCCGGCCTCTTCCGGCGAGAGATCGTCTCCGAACTCGGTCTCGACGCGCGCGAACTCGAGTGGGTGCATCCGCCCGCGGCGGCCACCTCGCTCACCGGCGGCGGGGAGGCGCTGACGCTCTGGCGCGACCCCGGACGAACCCGCGACGAGATCGCACGCCACAGCCCGGCGGATGCGCAGCGCTTTCCGGAGTGGGCCGACTACCTGCGCTCGATGGCGCGCGTGCTGCGGATTGCGCTGGAGCACCCTCCCCCGATCCTTCACGGCGCTTCCGCCAGGGAACGGCTGCGAATGCTGCGTCCGCTGCTTCGGGCGGGCCGGCTCGGGAAACGCACCGTCGTGGAGTTGCTGCGGGCGCTCCCGCTGTCGGCGCGCGATCTGCTCGACGACTGGTTCGTGAGCGATGCCCTCAAGGGAATGCTCGCCACCAGCGCCCTTCCCGGTGCCCGCCAGGGCCCGAGCGCCATGGGCGGCGCCTTCCGCATGTTCTACCACGCCGCCGGGAGCGAAGCCTGTGGTTTTCGTTCGACCGTCTTCGTCAAGGGCGGCATTGGTGTCCTCTCGGAGGCCTTGGCGGATGCGGCGCACATGCACGGAGCGGAGGTCCGCACCGGGGCCGACGTGGAGAGCATTCTGGTCGAGGACGGGGTGGCCACCGGGGTGCTGCTGGCTGGCGGAGAAGAGGTCTTCGCCGGCTGCGTGGTCTCGGGCGTCGACCCCCGCCGCACCTTCTTCGAGCTGGTGGGAGCGCCCCGGCTGGGCCCCGAGTTCAACCGCAAGGTGGCCAACATCCAGCTCCACGGGACCACGGCGGCGCTCCACCTCCTGCTCGACGGGCTTCCGCCGCTGCCGGACGCCGCGGACCGCCTGTCCGGTCGCACCCTGGTGGCCCCGGATCTGGACTACCTGGAGCAAGCCGCCGATGACGCCAAGTACGGGCGCTGCTCGGCGCGCCCGCACCTGGACCTCGTGGTCCCGACGCTGCACAACCCCGCCCTCGCGCCCGCCGGACGCCACCTGGTCTCCGTGCAGATCCGCTACGCACCGTACCGGCTGCGCTCGGGCAGTTGGGAGGACGGCGCGACCCGCGAGGCGCTGCTCGCTGGCGCGCTCGACGTGCTCGACGAGTTCCTGCCCGGCCTGCGCGAGCGCATCGTCGACCACCGCCTGCTTACCCCGCTCGACCTCGAGACCGAACTCGGCCTCACGGGCGGTGACGAATACCACGGACAGATGGGCCTTGACCAGCTCCTCTTCATGCGGCCGGTTCCCGGATGGGGCCGGTACCGGACGCCGGTCGAACGCCTGTTCCTGTGCGCCTCGGGCACCCATCCGGGAGGCGGCGTCACGGGCGGTCCCGGCCGGCTTGCCGCCCGCGAGATCTTGCGCGACGGGAGGCCGGGCGCGCCTTTGGGCGGGCGGGATCAACCGTGAACCGAGCAGCCGGCACCAGTCCCCCGCACCTGACCTGAAACCCACCCGAGGAGCGAACTTCATGTCCCCGACCTTCGACATGGCCCTGATCCAGCGCGGCGCCCGGCTGCGCAGATCGCCCTACTTCGAGGCCACCCTGCGCGCGGGCTGCCGGAGCTATACGGTCTACAACCACATGTTCCTCCCGACCCGGTACGACGACCTGCGGGCCGAGTACGAGAAGCTGCTGACCGGGGTGACGGTGTGGGACGTGAGCGTGGAGCGGCAGGTGGAGATCACCGGTCCGGACGCCTTCGAGTTCACCAACCTGCTCACGCCGCGCGACCTCTCCAGGTGCGCCGTCGGGCAGGGCAAGTACGTCCTCATCACCGCCGAGGACGGCGGCATCGTGAACGATCCGGTGCTCCTGCGCCTGGGCGAAAACCACTTCTGGCTGGCGCTGGCGGACAGCGACGTGCTGCTCTGGGCGAAGGGGGTTGCCCTCAACTCAGGGCTCGACGTCGAGCTGTGCGAGCCGGATGTCTCACCCATGCAGGTGCAGGGTCCGAAATCGAAGGAAGTCATCCGCAGGCTCTTCGGCGACGAAGTGAGCGGGTTGCGTTACTATTGGTTCGCCGACACGGACCTGGACGGCATTCCGGTGGTTGTGACGCGCACCGGCTGGAGCGGCGAGGTCGGCTACGAAATCTACCTGCGGGACGGCAGCCGGGGGATGGAACTCTGGGACCGCGTGATGGAAGCAGGACGCGATCTCGGGATTTGTCCCACCGGGCCGTCGGACATCCGCCGCATCGAGGCCGGCATCCTCAACTACGGCATAGACATGACGCTGGAGAACAATCCCTACGAGGTTGGGCTGGGATGGCAGGTGGACCACGACCAGGACGGCGACTTCATCGGCCGCGAGGCGCTGGCCCGCATCGCCGCGGAGGGACCCGCGCGCGTCCTGGCCGGAGTCGAGATCGCGGGCGCCCGGCTCGACCTCAACATGACCCGCTGGCCCGTGCATCGGGACGGTTCGGAGATCGGCGCCGTGACCTCCGCGGTGTATTCGCCGCGCCTCGACCGCAACATCGGCTACGCGATGGTGCCTGCGGCGTTCGGCAAGCTGGGTACGCGCCTCAGCGTTTCCACCCCGGGTGGCGAGCGGGACGCCACGGTCGTGCGCAAGCCCTTCGTGGATCCCGGCAAGCAGATTCCCAAGTCGTAAGGCGGGGTCAAAAGAGTAACCAGTAGATGACAGTATATTTGTCATGAGATACCAGTTTGTCAGCGTGGGATCCCACATCATCATCAGCGAGGAAGAGGAGTGAGCGACAGCGAGGGGACCGTGGCGAGACGCCCGACGGTGCTCGGACACTTCGCCAACTATCGCTTCACGGCGCGTTTCTGGGAGATGGACGGGGCGGCCCGACGCGCGCGGGCGCGCGCTTGGTTCGAGGATGTGCGGGGCGCCGCGGACCTGGCCCATCCCTATCTCCTGCAGGGCCTCGAAGCCGGAGCCGACGTGCTGGTGTGGAGTTCGGTTCGGGCGGAGGAAGATGAGGCGGCCGCGCGCTATTTCATGCGCCGGGCCACGGCAGAGGGCGAGAACCGGGACATCGTCGAGCCGGTCAGCACGCTCTGGGGCTACACGCGCCCCTCCGAATACAGCAAGGCGCGCTCGGCCCAGGAGGTCGATTCCTTCGCCGAGGAGCGCCGGCGCTATCTGGTGGTCTACCCGTTCACCAAGACGGCGGACTGGTATCTCTTCGGGCGTGAGACACGCCAGGGGATGATGAACGAGCACATCCGCATCGGGAAGCAGTTCCGCCGCATCAAGCAGTTGCTGCTGTATTCGTTCGGGCTCCAGGATCAGGAATTCGTGGTCGTGTACGAGATGGACGATCTGCGGCTGTTTTCCCGGCTCGTGCATGAGCTGCGGGGCACCGAGGGCAGGCGCTACACGGCGAGTGACGCGCCGCTGCACACGGGGATCTTCGCGAGCCCCGAAGAGTGGCTGGATACGCTGGGTTAGCGTGACTCGACGCAGGGGGACGGGGCGATAGGGCGCATGGGGGATCCGGTTTCCGGCGCGGCGCCGCTCGCGGGTGTGCGGGTGGTGACGACGCGGGGCGCGTCGGGCGACGAACGGCTGCGGACGTTGCTGGAGGTGGCTGGGGCGGAGGTGCTGGTGTGGCCGACCTCCGAATATCCCCCGCCGCGCGACCCCCGACCGCTGGAAGCGGCGCGCGCGCGTCTCGACCGGTTCGACTGGGTGGTGTTCACAAGCGCGCGCGCGGTGGCTGCCGTGGGGGCGTGCCCACCTCCCACCCCCCGCGTCGCCGTGGTGGGTCCGGCCACCGCCCGGGGGGGGCCCCCCCCCCGGTGTGGGGGTGGGGGGGGGGGGGGGGCGGGCGGGGGGCCCCCCCCGGGCGCGCCGGGGGGCGGCCGCGCGCCGCGCCCGGCGGCGGCCGCCGGGCTGACCGCCGC
>VXNP01000121.1 GCA_009840525.1 Gammaproteobacteria bacterium | reverse complement strand
CCCCCCACCGGACCCGCCGCCGTGCCTGAAGTGAAGATCTGCGGGATCACCCGCCCCGCGGACGGCCGCCTCGCCGCGCAGGCGGGCGCGACCTATGTGGGCACGGTACTCACCCCGGGGTTTTCGCGCAGCGTGGACGTCTCCACCGCGCAGGCGGTGACGGAGGCCGCCGAGCTGCCGCTGGTGATCCTCCTGGTCGACCCGACCCTCGACCAGGCGGTGGCGGCGGCGCGCGACGCCGGGGCGTCCGTGGTGCAGCTGCACGGCCGCGAGGACCCCGCCACTGTCGCCCGGCTGCGCGCGAGCGGCCCCTGGGCGGTGTGGAAGGCCACGCCCGTGCGCGACGCGGCCGACGCCCTGACCGCGCTCGACCGGTACGGAGACGCCGCCGACGGCCTCCTCTTCGACGGGTGGCACGAGAAGCTGCCGGGCGGAACCGGGACCCGCTTCCCCTGGCAGAGCCTGGCCGGGATCCGCGAGCGTTTCGCCCCCGGGCAGCGCTTCGTGGCCGCAGGGGGCCTCAATCCCGGCAACGTCGCGGAGGCCGTCTCGATCCTGCGCCCGCACGTCGTTGATGCCAGCTCCGGGGTGGAGCGCCGGCTGGGCGTGAAGGATCCCGCGAAGGTGCGCGGCTTCGTGCGGGCCGCGCGCGGCAACGGAGGTGATTCGTGACCCCGCGCGCACCCGCGGCCGGGGACCGCTTCGGCCCGTACGGGGGCCGCTACGTGCCCGAAACGCTCATCGCCGCGCTGGACGAGCTCACCGCGGCCTATCGGGATGCCTCGGCCGACCCGGCCTTCGCCGCGGAGCTCCGGGGCCTGCTCGAGGACTACGCCGGCCGGCCCTCTCCCCTCTACCGCGCTCCCCGCGTGGAGGAAGCCATCGGCGCGGGTCCCGTCTACCTCAAGCGCGAGGACCTCAACCACACCGGCGCGCACAAGATCAACAATACCCTCGGGCAGGCGCTGCTGGCGCGCTGGATGGGAAAGCGGCGCATCATCGCCGAGACCGGCGCCGGGCAGCACGGGGTGGCCACGGCGACCGTGTGCGCGCTCTTTGACCTCGAATGCGTGGTCTACATGGGCACGGAGGATGTCGAGCGCCAGGCGCTGAACGTCTATCGCATGGAACTGCTGGGGGCCGAGGTTCGTCCCGTGGACTCCGGTTCGTGCACGCTCAAGGACGCCACCAACGAGGCCATCCGCGACTGGGTGACCAACGTGCGCGACACCCACTACATCATCGGTTCCGTGGTGGGGCCCGATCCCTTCCCGCGCATGGTGCGCGATTTCCAGGCCGTCATCGGCGAGGAGACGCGCGCGCAGCTGGAGGCGGCCGAGGGCAGGCTCCCCGGTTCGGTGGTCGCGTGCGTCGGCGGGGGGTCCAACGCCATGGGCATCTTCCACGCCTTCGTTCCCTTCGGGGATGTGCGGCTGGTCGGGGTCGAGGCGGCGGGCGAGGGACTGGACAGCGGGCGGCACTCGGCGCCGCTGGCCGCGGGCACGCCGGGCGTTCTGCACGGGTCGCTGAGCTACCTGCTCCAGGACGCCGACGGGCAGGTGGCTCCCGCTCACTCCATCTCCGCCGGGCTCGACTACCCGGGCGTGGGGCCGGAGCACTCCTGGCTCCTCGACGAGGGCCGGGCCGAGTACGTGACGGTCACGGACGATCGGGCGCTGGCCGCCTTCCACCGGCTCTCCCGCCTGGAGGGCCTCATCCCGGCGCTCGAGAGCGCGCACGCGATGGCGCACGTCTTCGAGGCGGGGGCGGAGCTGGCCCGCCACGGTCCGGTCGTGGTGTGCCTGAGCGGCCGCGGGGACAAGGACGTCGCGCATGTGGCACGGCTGTCGGGGACCGAAGCCGATGAGTGACCGCGTCCATGCCGGAACCGGCATGTCCCTCGCCCAGTGCTTCGCGGGTTGCCGGGCCGAACGCCGCGCCGCGCTCATCCCGTTCCTGACCTGCGGCTATCCGGATGGGCCGCAGTCCCTGGAGCTGCTGCGGGGGATGGCGGATGCCGGCGCCGACATCATCGAGCTGGGCATCCCGTTCAGCGATCCCTTGGCGGACGGGCCCACCATCCAGCGCTCCTCGTTCCGGGCGCTCGAGGGGGGCATGAGCACGGAGGGCACGCTCGATGTGCTGCGCGCCTTCCGTGCCGGACACGACACCCCAGTCGTCCTCTTCGGCTACCTGAACCCCATCCTCCGCTACGGGGTCGACGAGTTCGCCCGCGCGGCCATCGAGGCCGGGGCCCAGGGGCTGCTCCTGACCGACGTGCCCGCGGGGTCGGACCCCGTGCTGGAGAAGCGGCTGGCGGCACACGGCCTCGCCCTGATCCGCCTGATCGCGCCGACCACGTCGCCCGAGCGCATCACCGTGATGGCGGGCGCGGGCGCCGGGTTCCTGTACTACATCTCGCGCACTGGGATCACGGGCGCACGCGCACAGTTGCGGCGGGCGCTGGGGCGGGAAGTCGAGGCCGTCAAACGGCGGGCCGGGGGCATCCCGGTCGTGGTGGGGTTCGGGATCTCCACCCCCGCGCAGGCGGCCGACGTGGCCGCGGTTGCGGACGGGGTCGTGGTGGGCAGCGCCCTCATCGACCGCTGTGAGCGCGACGGAGCGGAGGGCGTGCAGGAGTTCGTCGCCGCCCTCAGGGGAGTCATGCAGCGGGACGGTCCGGATCCACCCGCAACCTCTTCGCGACCTCCGCATCCGGGCTGACGAACACCGTCTTCTCGCGCTCGAGCGTGACCGTGCCGGGCGGGGCGCCCCTCGGCTTGCGCACGTACTTGCGGCGCGTCCAGTCCACCGGAACGGTCGCCGAGGTGCGGCCCTTCGAGTGGACCGCGGCCAGGATGGCGGCTTCCTCCAGGTCGCGGGGGGAAGGGCTGCCCTCGCCGCGCCAGCGCAGGATCACGTGCGCGCCCGACGCGTGACGGGCGTGCAGCCAGATGTCGTCGGGATCGGAGTGATGGAAGGTCAGTTCGTGGTTGCTCTTCGCCCCGCGGCCCACCCGGATGTCGCTGCCCGCCGAACTGCGAAACCGGTGATAGGGGAGACGGGCTGCACCCTTCCGTGACCTCGCTCCCGAGGCCGGGAGTCCCAGCCGCCGCCCCAGTTCCCCGGCATCCATCGATCCTGCTGCCACCTCCTCGGAGACCGCGTACCAGGCCGCCAGCCGGGCGTCCGCTTCCTCGATCTCTCCCGGGAGCGTGGCGGCGGCTCGATCCACGCGCGCGGCGCGGGCGTAGTAGCGCGCCGCGTTCTCGTGCGGCGCCAGCGTGGGATCAAGCGAGACGCGGATGGTGCCGCCCCCGAAGTCCTCGAGCGACACCCGGGCCGCCCCGCGCGGGATCAGCTTCATCCTCGCGAGGAGGAGATCCCCGATCCCACGCATCCGGACCGGGTCCTCGAGCCGGGCGAGCTGTTCCTGCAGGCGCACCAGCCGGCCCTCTGCCGCGCCGATGCGCTTTTCCAGGGCCGACATCACCTCAGACGGCACCAGGCTCGCGCGAGCGAGCGCCTCCGACCCGTCCGTCAGCGCGGCGAGAAGAGTTTCGCGCGCGCCGCCCTCGATCCCCGGAAGGGGGTAGGGATAGGGCTGGAGCCCCCGGCCCGAGGAAAGCAGCCGGGGATCGAGGTCCTTCAGATCGCGCCACCGGCGCCAGCGCTTCCAGCCATCCTCGTCCCCGTCATCCAGAAAAGCGCGCGCGTTCATGCGCGAGGTGTATGCGACGTTCCGCACCAGGGCTGCCACCCGCTGCCGCGGCTCCACGTCCCGGAACAGTTCGCGCCACGACGCGAGGGCCATCGGGCGGGTGGCCCCCCGGCGCTTCGACGGGCGCGGCAGCTCGTAGACCGCGCCGGGAAGCAGCTTGCGCTCCCCGGAGCGGCGTGGTCTGAGCAAGCTTCGGATGCGGTCGTCAGGGCCCTCGGTGAGGATTGCGTTCCACCGGCCCGGCGAGAGTTCCAGCACGAGTCGCGTGCGCCGCGTCCGGCCCCGCAGGCGGGTGATTTCCACCAGAATGGCGCGCTCATCCGCGGGTGCGGAGACCTCGCGCACGATCCCCGCCAGCGGGACGGCGCCCGCGGGAGGCGTCGTCTCGTCGATGACGGCGAGCCCCGTGGAGGCCGGGTGCAGAGCGAACACGACCGTCCGTCCCCGCAGAAAGAGCGCAACCCGGCCCGCGCCGCGATCCAGATGGAGGGCGCGTGTCTGTCCTGCGCGCAACTCGCGCCCGAGCGCGCGTGCGGTGGCCGCCACCAGCAGGCTGTCCCATTGCATGACCGCAAAGCTATCGGCAACCGGGAATCCATGCGCCATCTGCAGAGACGGGTCCGGGTCCGGCATGCCCCCGCCAGGGTTGATTCCGCCCGGCCCGAGGCGCTATCTACTCCCCTGTATGGATCCCCCGCGCAATCACCCTCTCGTCGTCCGCGCCGCCGACGGGCTGCTCCCCTCGTGGGCGCAGGCAAGCGAGTCCCGCCGCCTCCACATGACCCGGGTGTCGAACCTTATGCGCGAATGGGCAGTAGTACGCGCAGAATGCGAAGACGAAGTGGTGCGATGGGCGGCGCTGGGGCATCTCCACGATGTCCTGAGAGACGGCGATCCGGCGGAACTGCGGGCGATGGTGGACGATGAGTTCGCGGAGCTTCCCGGGAAGCTGCTGCACGGCCCCGCCGCCGCCGGCCGTCTCGCTCGCGAGGGCATCGAGGACGATGGCCTGCTGCGGGCGGTGGCCTTCCACACCCTCGGTCATCCGGACCTGGACACCGCGGGTGTGGCTCTCTACGCGGCGGACTTTCTCGAACCCGGCCGCGCGGTCCAGGCGCAGTGGCGGGCGTCGCTCCGCGGACGCATGCCCGATGAACTGGACGAGGTCGCTTTCGAGGTGGCCGGCGCGCGCACAGAGCACCTGCGGGGGATCGGCGGGTCCATCCGGCCCGAAACCGCCGCCTTTCTGGAGCTGCTGACGATGAGGGTGCATGGCTAGGTTGCTCCGCGGACTCGCCCTGGTGGCCGTGCTCGGCGGACTGGCCGTGCTGGCGGGCTCCGCGGCGCTTCAGTGGTGGGAGCCTCCGGAGACGGCGCCCGTGACCGCCGACGTGGTCGCCAACCCGCGCGAGCGAGTGCGGGTGGAGGTCCTTAACGCGGGGGGTGTAGCCGGGATGGCGCGGGAGGCCACCGAGGTCCTGCGCGACGGCGGCTTCGACGTGGTCGAGTTCGGCAACGCCGATGCGTTCGACCGAGACAGCTCCGTAGTGCTGGCCCGGCTGGGGCGCGTCGACCTGGCGTCGATGGTGGCGGATGCCCTGGCCATCTCCACCTACGAGAACGAGGCCGACTCGACCGCGTACGTCGATGTCACGGTGCTGCTGGGGAGCACCTGGAATCCCGCCATCCTGATCGAACGGGAGGCCGAGCGAGCGCAGGACACGACTGCGGCCCCTCCGCCCGAGCCGGGCTGGCGCGGGATCCTCTCGCGTCTCAGGGAGTGGGCGGACGGTCTGAACCAGGCGGGGAGCCAGCGATGAGCAGGAAGAAGCGCAAGTCGAGCCGGGCGGCGCGGGCCAGGGCCGAGATATCCGAGGGGACTCTGGGCGATTGGCTGCGCATGCTCCTCATCTGGGGCGGCCTCTTTATTCTGATCCGGTTCTTCGTCCTGCAGACCTTCGTCATCATCTCGGGTTCGATGATGAACACGCTCCTGCTGGGCGACTTCCTGGTGGTCAACCGGGCCGCGATCGGCTCGCCCATCCCGGGCACCTCCATCCGCATCCCGGGCTACTCGAGCCCGAAACGCTTCGACATCCTCGTGTTCGATCCGCCGCACGAGGAGAACATGATGCTGGTGAAGCGCCTGATCGGCCTGCCGGGAGACACGCTGGAGATGCGCGACAAGGCCCTCTACATCAACGGCTCGGCCGCGAACGAGCCTTACGCGCAGCACAACCCGGCGAGCCCGGACCACTCGGACATCCGCATGACCTGGCAGACGCCGTTCCTGGTGCCCGGCGAGGATGCGGACTCGTATCGCCCCAGCCGTGACGACTGGGGTCCGATCATCATCCCGCCCGACAACTACTTCATGCTGGGCGACAACCGCGACGAAAGCCAGGATTCACGCTACTGGGGGCTGCTGGAGGGCTGGCGGCTCGAGGGCCGCGCCCTGTTCATCTACTACTCGTACGAACGCGGCACGATGACGCCCTTCCCGTGGCTCCGCCGCATTCGCTGGGATCGCATAGGGGACCGCATCCGCTGACGCGGGCCGGCAACCCCTACCCGGTGACCACCGCCAGCCGGCTCGCCCGCAACTGACCGCACGCCGCGTCGATGTCGCGCCCGCGGGGCTCGCGCACCATCACCGCCACTCCGCTCTCCTCCAGCTTCCTGCGGAATGCCTGCACTCTCGCGGGCGCGCTCGGGCGCCAATCGGGCTGGTAGGGAATCGGGTTGAAGGGGATCAGGTTCACGAAGGCGCGCGTGTCGCGCGCGAACCCGGCCAGGGCGGGGATGAGCGCAAGATCGTCGTTCACGCCCCGGATCATCGTGTACTCGAGCGTGATGCGGCGGCCGCGCACCCGGCGGAATCGCTCGAGGGCGGCCTTCACCTCCGCCAGCGGATAGCGCTTCTCCAGCGGGATCAGCTCTCGGCGCAATTCGGACTCCGGAGCGTGCAGCGAAAGCGCGAGCCCGAACTGCTCCGGCCGTTCGGCCAGGGAGCGGATTCCGGGAACCACGCCCACCGTCGAAACCGTGATTCTGCGCGCCCCGACCCCGTAGCCGCCATTCAGGATCGTGAGCGAGGGCAGGACCGCGCGCGGGTTGGCGAGCGGCTCCCCCATCCCCATGAACACGATGTTGGAGATTTCACCCATGTCACGCTGCCGCGCCCAGCGCCGGGAGGCTCGGAACTGGGCCACGATCTCGCCCGCCGTCAACTGCCGCCGGAAGCCCGACCAGCCGGTCGCGCAGAAGGTGCACCCCAGCGGGCAGCCCGCCTGCGACGAGATGCACAGGGTGAGGCGCGAGCGGGTGGGGATCAGCACCGATTCCACCAGCTCGCCGTCCCAGAGCCGCCACAGGTGCTTTACGGTCCCGTCCCGCGAGACCGACACGCTGGCGGTGGCGGGCTCCTGCAGACGAAAGGCCGCGCCAAGTACATCGCGTTCGTCCAGCGGCAGGTCGTTCATCTCCCCGAAGCCGCGGGCATCGTTGTGGAACACCCAGCGTTCCACCTGGCCGGTGCGGAACTCCGGCTGTCCGCGTTCACGGAAGTGGCGGCGCAGAACTTCGCGCAATTCCGCCGGGACCAGGCCCAGCAGGTCGGGGCGCTCGTCGCCGCTCGCTTTTCGCACCATGGCAGTCCGGAATGAAGTCACCGCACGCTCGTTCTCGCGCACCCTCCGGAAACAGGCGAAGTCTCCTTGCTTGAGCCGGGGGCGCACGCTGACTAACTTAGCGCGATTTCGCAGGAGAGGGGCCGTCGGCTTCCTCTTCCATCCCCGCTCGCGAGATTCTCGACGAGCACTCCCCGCAAGTCCGATTTGTCGGCTTGTCCCCGCTCTCAACCCGGGCTCACATGACTGATCCGAAACCGGAGCGCACTTCCCGGCGGTCGCGCATGGCGGGAAGCCTCCGCGAACAGGACGCGGGCCGCACGCAGCGACTCGCCGGCTGGGTTCATCGGCGCCGCGACCTGGGCGGCATGGTGTTCATCGATCTGCGCGACCGCTCCGGGATCGTGCAGGTTTCCTTCGGCCCCGACTGGACGGAACCCGAGTCGTTCCGAGCGGCGGGCAGGCTCGGCGCCGAAGACGTGATCGCGGTGCGGGGCGAGGTCGTCCGGCGGCCGGCAGAGGCGCGAAACCCGGAAATGGCGACCGGCGCGGTGGAACTGCAGGCCACGAGCTTCGACCTGCTCGGGGACGCGGACACGCCCGCCATCCCGGTGCACCAGAACCCCGGAGAGGAGCCTCCCGCGGAGGAACTGCGGCTGCTGCACCGGCACCTGGACCTGCGGCGCGCGCCCATGCAGGCCGCGCTGGAACTGCGTCACCGGCTGGTGCTTGAGACCCGCAACTACCTCGACCGGCTGGGCTTCCTCGAGATCGAAACCCCGATCCTCACGAAGCCGATGCCGGAGGGGGCGCGCGATTTCCTGGTGCCCAGCCGAGTCCATCCGGGAGAGTTCTACGCCCTGCCGCAGAGCCCGCAGATCTACAAGCAGATCCTCATGACGGCGGGCTTCGACCGCTACTTCCAGATCGCGCGCTGCTTCCGCGACGAGGATCAGCGCACCGACCGGCAGCCCGAGTTCACCCAGATCGACGTGGAGGCGTCGTTCATCGCGCCCGAGGATCTCCTGGGTTGGATCGAGGGACTCATGGTCCGGCTTTCCGAGGTGGCGGGGATGGGCACGCCCGCGCCGTTCCAGCGCATGGCGTACCGCGATGCCCTGGAGTGCTACGGCAGCGACCGTCCCGACCTCCGCTTCGGGCTTGAGATCGAGGACTGGTCGAAGCCCTTCGCCGATGTGGACTTCCGCATTACGCGCGCGGCGCTGGATGCGGGCGGCCGCGTGCGCGGGCTCCGCCTTCCGGGAGGTGCATCGTTCTCCCGCAAGCAGGTGGGGGTGATCGAGTCGGCCGCAAGGCAGGCCGGTGCGCCCGGGCTCCTCTGGGTCAAGCGCACCGAGGGCGGCGGCTCGGGCCCGCTCGCCCGCTTCCTGCGCGAGGGGCACTACGACGCGCTGGGCCTGCGTGCCGGCGATCTGGCTCTGGCCGCAGCCGGCCCGGACGCGGTCACCTCACCGGCGCTCGCGGCGGCGAGGCTGCGGGCGGCGGATGTGGCCGCCGTTCCACGCGACCGGGAACATGCGTGGGCGTGGGTCCTCGACTTCCCGCTCTTCGATCCGCTTCCCGACGGGGCGGGCATCACCTTCAACCACCATCCCTTCGTGATGCCGGCGGAGGAGGACCTGCCTCGCCTGGAATCGGACCCGCTGTCGTGCGGGGCACGCGCGTACGACCTGGTGTATAACGGTTCGGAACTCGGGTCGGGCAGCTTGCGCATCCACGACGCGGCATTGCAGGAGCGGGTGCTGCGGGTCCTGGGGCTGGGCGACCGGCAGATCGAGGAACGCTTCGGCTTTCTCCTCAGGGCGCTGCGCTCGGGCGCTCCTCCGCACGGCGGCATCGCCCTGGGGATGGACCGCATCGTGCAGCATTTCGCGGGAGCCGCAAGCCTGAGAGACGTGATCGCATTCCCGAAGACCACCGCGGCGAGGGCGCTCTTCGAGGCCGCGCCCGGACGTCCGGGAAGGGCGGAGCTGGAGGCGCTGAAGCTGGCATGACCCAGACCATGGTGGAGCACCGCCTCGACACCGAGGGAGCCGATCCGCTCCTGCTGGCCGGAGTCAACGACGCCAACATGCAGGGCCTGGCGCGACTCTTCGGCATCCGCGTCATCCTGCGCGGCGACCGGCTGCTGCTCTCGGGCGCCCTCGAAGGCGTGGAGCGGGCCGTCCCGGTGGTGCGCCACATGATCGAGCTGGCGCGGATGAGGGTCGGGTTCGACGCCTCCGACATCGCACGCTTCGCGGAGGAGCACGCCACCGGCGGCCCGGCGGCACCCGTGGAAGCGGGAGAGCCGTCCCGCATCGCGCTGCCCGGGTCGCGCCGGGTGATCAGCCCGCGCTCCGAGGGCCAGCGGCGCTACGTCGAGGCCATCGACAGCTTCGAAATCGTCATTTCGATCGGTCCGGCCGGCACCGGCAAGACCTATCTGGCCGTGGCCAAGGCGGTGGAGGCGCTCTACCGCAAGCGGGTGCGGCGCATCGTGCTTGCCCGGCCCGCGGTGGAGGCGGGCGAGAACCTGGGCTTTCTCCCCGGCGACCTGCAGGAGAAGGTCGACCCCTACCTGCGGCCCCTCTACGATGCGCTGGAGGACATGATGCCGCCCGAGCGCGTACGCCGCGCCCTGGACGATCGCACCATCGAAATCGCGCCCCTCGCCTACATGCGCGGCCGCACGCTTTCGGACGCCTTCGTCATCCTGGACGAGGCCCAGAACGCCACCCGGGCCCAGATGAAGATGTTCCTCACCCGGCTGGGGCTGAACTCGCGCGTGGTCATCACCGGCGACAAGACCCAGATCGACCTCCCCAACCGGGCCGACTCGGGTCTGCTTCAGGTGGAGAACATCCTCCGCAACGTGAACGGTATCGCGCTCGTTTATCTGGACGCGGTGGATGTCATCCGCCATCGGCTGGTGAAGCACATCATCCGCGCGTACGAAAAGGACACCGTGGAAGGAGAATCAGGGTGACCCTCTGGCGCATGCTGTCGAGCCCGCCCGGGCGCCTCTGGCCCGAGGCGGCCGTCCACCACGGCGCGCGCGTCCTGATGCTCGCCGGGCTCGCCCTCATGGTGACGGTGGGGTTCCCGCCCAACCCGCGGGTGGCCGACGTGAGCGGGTACGAGGCCGGGGTGGTCGCGACCGAGGATCTGATTGCCGAGGTCGAGTTCGCGGTGCCCAAGTCCGCGGCCGAGCTGGAGCGCGACCGGGCGGCCGCAGTTGCCGCGGTGCCGATGATCTACCGCTACCGTCCGGAGGCGGGCAACTCCACCGCCGACGCTCTCAACCGCTTCTTCGCCACGGTCGAGGATACCCTGGGGGCGGACCTCGCCGCGCTCGATTCCGTGCTGGCGGCCGAGAACATCGCGGCGACACCCGCGCTGGTGGAGATGCTGCGGGATGCGGCCGTCCGCGAGGAGGTGCTCCGGGCCGCACTGCGCGCCGCGCGGGAACTCATCCCGGCCGGCGTGGTCGATGCGACGACACGGGATAACCTCGGTGACCGCATCACGGTGCTCGACGCAGCCGGCGAACGCTTCGTGTCGGCGGCAGAGCTGCTGACCGCCACCGACCTCTACAACCGCTCCGCCGCGCTGCTGCCCGAGGACGCGTCTCCGGAGGCGACCGAGATCCTGCGCCTGCTCCTCATCCGCTTCCGCGAGTTCAGCTACGTGCCCAACCAGGAGGCCACGGCGGCCCGGCGCACGGCGGCCCGCCAGTCCGTCGCCACCACGCGCGGCAACGTGCTCACCGGAGAGGCCATCCTGCGCGCCAACCAGCAGGTTACCGACGAGGACCTGGTCCGCCTGCGCGCCTACGAAGAGCAGCTACGGACGCTCGGGCTGCTCGGCGCCACCGCCACGGGGTTTCTGCCGTCCCTCGGCGCGTACCTGCTGCAGGTGCTGCTGCTCGGGATGCTCTGGATCGTGCTGTGGGCCTATCGCGGCGAGGTGTACACCAACTTCCGCTGGATGACGCTCCTGGCCCTGCTGCTGGCCACCTACTTCGCCTCCGCAATCGTCATTTCGCGGGTTGCCATTTTCCCGCCCGAGCTGCTCCCCATTGCCTTCGTGACGCTCTCGGTGGCGGTGGTGTGGGACGGCCGCCTCGCCCTCATGCTCGCGCTGGTTCTGTCCGTCGTCACCGCGTCGCTCACGCCCTTCCAGGGCGCGGACGTGATGGTGACCACCATGGTGGGCGGCGGCGCGGCGGCGCTCGCCGTAGGAGTCGTGCGCCGGCGCTCGCAGAGCTGGACCTTCATCGCCGTAATCGCGGGATCCTATGCCTTCGTCACGCTCTCACTGTGGCTCAGTCGGATGCAGCCTTCCGCGGGGGTGCTCCCGTCCATCGGCTGGACCACCGGAAACGCCATCGTGAGCGCCGGCCTGGCGCTCCTCTTCGTACCTGCCTTCGAGTGGTTCACGGGCATCACCACCGATCAGACGCTGCTCGAGTTCGCGGATCCCAACCGCACGCTGCTCAAGCGTCTGTCGATGGAGGCTCCGGGCACCTACGCCCACACCATCAACGTGGCCAACCTGGCCGAAGCGGCAGGCACCGCCATCGGCGCGAACGGCCTTCTTTGCCGGGTGGGCACGTACTACCACGACGTCGGCAAGGTGCTCGAGCCGCAGTACTTCATCGAGAACCAGCACGGGGGCGCCAACCCGCACGACCGGCTCGACCCGACGATCTCGGCGGCCATCCTGAGGCGCCACGTGGTCGAGGGACTCCGGCTCGCGCGTCAGGAAAACCTGCCCGCGGCCATCTCGGCCTTCATCGCCGAACACCACGGCACCCAGCGCATCGGCTACTTCTACGGCAAGGCGCTCGAGCAGGCCGGCGAAGAGAATGTGGACGCCGCCGAGTTCCACTACGAGGGCCCGAAGCCGCAGTCCAGGGAGACCGCGGTGGTGCTCCTGGCGGATCCCGTGGAGTCGGCCGCGCGCACCCTGCGCGACCCCACCCCGGAACGCATCCGAGCCATGGTCGACGCGATCGTGGACAGCCGGGTGGCCGATGGCCAGCTGGATGAGGCTCCGCTCACCTTCGCGCAGGTCTCGCTCGTCAAGGAGCAGTTCGCGAAGGTGCTCGAAGCGATGTACCACCGCCGCATCGACTATCCCGAAACGGCGCATATCAGCAAGGCTCGCGGCGGCGTCGACGCGGACGGGAATGAAGCCGCGGAAGCTGCCGCGAACGGTGATCCCGCCGGCGACGCCGCGCCGTCCGCCTCCTCCTCCCCCTGACACCGCTCCCGGAACCGTGACCGGGCCCCAGGTGCTGGTTGACGTTGACTCCCCGGTGGCGGCCGAATCTGCGATTTCAGCGCGCGAGCGCGCGAGCCTGGCCCGTGCCGTGCGCACCACGTGCGCCGACGAGGCAACGAGGCATGGGGAGGTGTCGCTCACCCTCGTCGGAGACGACCGCATCCGTGCGCTGAATCGCGACTACCTCGGCCGCGACCGCGTCACCGACGTGATCTCCTTCGCCCTGCACGGTCCGGATGAGCCGCTGCTCGCCGACATCTACATCGGATACCCGCAGGCCCTGCGCCAGGCAGCCGAACTCGGCCTGTCCGCGCACGAGGAGCTGGTGCGGCTCGCCATCCACGGAACCCTCCACGCGCTGGGGTACGACCATCCCGCCGATGATCGCTTCGCGAGCGCCTTCTTCCTCCGCCAGGAAGCGCTGGTGAAGCGGGTGCTTGCCGCCGGCGACGGGTCCCGCGAGAATTCTCGCGCCTCGTCGAACCCGCCCTCGTCCAACCCGCTCTAGCTTCCGGACCAACCGCCGTGTCGTCGCAAGAGTCTCTCGCGCTCCGCAAGGAAGTTCTGCTGGCCGCGATCGCCCAGGGGAAGATCGCGGAGGCGCACGACGCGCTGGCGAAGCTCCATCCTTCGGATGTGGCGGATGTCCTGGAGTCGCTCTCGGACGCCGACCGCCTTGTGGTCCTGCGCGCTCTTCCCGCGGAGCTGGCCTCCGAAACGCTCGCCGAGATGGAGGAAGACGAGCACGCGGCGGACCTGCTCGCGGCGATGACCCCGCACCGGGGCGCAAAGCTCCTGAGCGAGCTGGCCGACGACGACGCCACCGACCTGGTGGCCGACCTGCAGCCCGAGGAGCGGGCGCGCATCCTCGCGGAGATGTCCGTCGAGGACGCGGGGGAGATCCGCGAACTGCTCGCCTATCCGGAGGAGAGCGCGGGCGGCATCATGACCGCGGCGCTGGTCTCGGTGCCGGAAACCCTCACCGCGGGGCAGGCGATCGAGGAGGTCCGCCGGCAGGGCAGGGAGGTGGAGGACTTCTACACCGTGTGGGTTGTGGACGGCGGGGGTCGGCTGGTGGGGACGGTCCCGCTCGACGATCTGATCCTGGCTGAACCGGAGGACCCGGTATCGACGCTGGTGGAGCCCGTGGCGGCCGCGGTGAGCCCTGACGAGGACCAGGAGGAGGTTGGCCGCCTCATGGCCCGCTACAACCTGCCCACCGTGCCGGTTGTGGACCCCGGCGGCAGGCTGCTGGGCCGCGTCACCTTCGACGACGTGCTCGACGTGATGGAAGCCGAGCAGACCGAAGACATCCTGCGCTTCGGGGGAGTCTCGGACGACGAGTCGCTGGGGGCGAACTGGGTGGCGGCGGTGCGAACCCGTCTTCCGTGGCTGGTGCTGAACCTGCTGACCGCGAGCGCGGCGGCGCTGGTGGTGTTTTTCTATTCCGATACGGTGGAGAACGCGGTGATCCTCGCGGTCGTCATGCCCGTAATCGCGGGGATGGGCGGCAATGCCGGATCGCAGGCCCTGGCGGTGACGGTGCGCCGCCTGGCGTTGCGCGACGATGTGGGCGCCGATCCGGGGGCGGTGGTGAGCAAGGAAGTCCTGGTGGGGCTTGTGAACGGCGCCGTGCTGGGAGGCATCGTGGCCGGGGCGAGCCTGCTCGTGCCGGGCGGGGATCCGCGCCTCGGGCTGGTCGTGCTGATCTCGATGTGGGGCACGATGCTGATGGCGGGGTTCGGAGGGGCGTTCATCCCCATGTTGCTGCACCGCCTGGGATTCGACCCGGCGGTCGCGTCGTCGGTCTTCCTGCACACCGCGACCGATTTTCTGGGCTTCCTGCTCCTGCTGGGCCTCGCCACCGTCCTCCTGATGTAGCCGATATTGGACGTTCCGCGCGGGATCTCGATCGACGGACACTCGCTCACGCTGGAGGCGGTGGAGGCGGTGGCGCGCGCGGCCCCGGGCACTGGGCGCCTTTCACTGGACGTCGCGGCCGCCCGGCGCATGCGGGCCTCCCGCGCCACGATCGAGCGACTGATCGGGTCGGGCGAGCCGGTCTACGGCATGACCACCGGCTTCGGGCGGCTCGCCGAGGTCGTCATTGCGCCCGAGGACCGCAGGGCGCTGCAGCACAACCTCATCCGCAGCCACGCCTCCGGCGTCGGCGAACCCCTTCCCCGCGAATGCGTGCGCGCGATCATGCTGCTGCGCGCAAACGCCCTGGCCCGGGGACATTCGGGATGCCGCCCGCGGCTCGTTGAGCGGCTGCTGGACATGCTCGACCGCGGGATCCACCCCGTCATCCCCGAATTCGGCTCGGTGGGCGCGAGCGGTGATCTCGCGCCCCTGGCGCACGTGGCCCTGAGCCTTCTGGGCGAGGGGTACGGCGAGATGGGCGGCCAGCAACGATCCATGGAAGATCTCCTGGCCGAATCCGGGCTCGCGGCCATCAAGCTGGGACCCAAGGAGGGCCTCGCGCTCATCAACGGCACCCAGGCGACCACCGCGCTGGGGGTTCTGGCGCTGCTGGCCGCGGAGCGGGCGCTGGACACCGCCGAGGCGAGCGGCGCGATGTCGACGGAAGCCCTCCTGGGAACCCCCGAGGCGTTTCGACCGGAGATCCAGGCCGCGCGGCCCCACCCCGGGCAGGCGGCGTCGGCTGCCCGCCTGCGCGCCCTCATCGCGGGATCCGAGATTCGGGAGTCGCACCGCCTCGGCGACCCGCGGGTGCAGGATGCATACTCGCTTCGCTGCATCCCGCAGGTGCACGGCGCCGCTCGCTCCGCGCTCGGCTACGCCCGGCGCATCCTCGAGGTGGAGGTGAACAGCGCGACCGACAATCCCCTGGTGTTTCCGGAAGCGGCAGGAGGCGCCGGCGAGTCCCGCGAGGTTCTCTCCGGCGGCAATTTCCACGCCCAGATCGTGGCGCAGGCGCTCGACCTGCTCGCGATCGCGCTGGTGGACGTGGCCTCCATGTCCGAGCGCCGCATCGAGCGGCTCGTCAACCCCGACCTGTCGCTCGGGCTGCCCGCCTTTCTCGCCCGGCGGCCCGGGCTCGAGAGCGGCCTGATGGTGGCGCAGGTGGTGGTCGCCGACCTCCTCTCGGAGATGCGCGTCCTGGCCCATCCGGCCAGCGTCGACTCGGTGCCGACAAGCGCCGGCCAGGAGGACCACGTCGCCATGGGGCTCGCGGCTGCGCGCAAGGCGGGGCGGGCGGTGTCCGGTCTGGAGCACATCCTGGCCGCCGAGCTCATGTGCGCGGCCCAGGGCGTCGACTACCGCCGTCCGCTGCGTTCGAGCGACGCGGTCGAAGAGGTTCACGCGCTTGTCCGTACCCGGGTTGCCACGCTTTCCGGCGACCGGTCGCTGACCGCGGACCTGGAGGCGCTCTCCGATCTGGTGGCCTCGGGCGCCATCGCCGACATCACCCGCAGCGCAGGGGGAGACTCATGACCCGCACGCACCGGACGCGCACCGTGCGGGCCCCCACGGGAGGCCGCATCTCGTGCCGCGGCTGGACCCAGGAGGCCGCCCTGCGCATGCTCATGAACAACCTCGATCCCGAGGTCGCCGAAGCCCCCGACGCTCTGGTGGTGTACGGCGGCACCGGCAGGGCGGCGCGCTCCTGGGACGCCTTCGACGCCATCGTGCGTACCCTGCGCGGCCTCGCCGACGACGAGACGCTGCTCGTTCAGTCCGGAAAGCCGGTGGGGGTGTTCCGCACCCATCCGGAGGCACCGCGAGTCCTCATCGCGAACGCCAACCTGGTCGGCAACTGGGCGACCTGGGAACACTTCCGGGAGCTGGAGCGGCGCGGCCTCATCATGTTCGGACAGATGACCGCGGGATCGTGGATCTACATCGGCACCCAGGGCATCCTGCAGGGCACCTGTGAGACCTTCGGCGCGCTCGCCCGCAAGCACTTCGGGGCGTCGCTGCGCGGGCACTGGGTGCTGACCGGCGGAATGGGCGGCATGGGTGGGGCCCAGCCGCTCGCCGCCACCATGAACGAAGGAGCCATCCTGTGCGTGGAGGTCGACGCCGAGCGCATCGAGCGGCGCATCGCAACCCGCTACTGCGACCGCATGACCCACGACCTCGACGAGGCCCTGGCGTGGGTGCGGGGCGCGGCGCGGGCGGGGGATGCCATCTCGGTCGGGCTGGTGGGCAACTGCGCCGAAGTGCTTCCGGAGCTGGTGGCCCGCGGGGTCACCCCGGATGTGGTCACCGACCAGACATCGGCGCACGACCCCCTGGGCGGGTACGTCCCGGCCGGCCTCTCCCTCGAGGAAGCGGCGCGCCTGCGCGAAACCGACCCGGAGGAGTACCAGCGGCGGTCGCTTTCCTCCATGCGCGCCCACTGCGCGGCGATCGTGGCGATGCAGGAGGCCGGCGCGGTGGCGTTCGACTATGGCAACAACCTGCGCGGCTTCGCCCTGGAGGCGGGCCTGGATAACGCCTTCGCCTATCCGGGCTTCGTGCCCGCCTACATCCGCGACCTGTTCTGCGAGGGCAAGGGTCCTTTCCGCTGGGCAGCACTCTCCGGGGATCCCGCCGACATTCACCGCATCGACGACCTGGTGCTGGAGATGTTCCCCCGCGACGAGCACCTGTGCCGCTGGATCCGGCTGGCCCGCGACCGGGTCGCGTTTCAGGGCCTCCCGGCGCGCATCTGCTGGCTGGGGCAGGGAGAGCGGGCGCGCTTCGGGTGCGCGATCAACGACCTGGTGGCAAGCGGGGAGGTGAGCGCGCCCGTGGTCATCGGCCGCGACCACCTGGACACCGGGAGCGTCGCTTCCCCCAACCGCGAAACCGAGGCCATGCGCGACGGCAGCGACGCCATCGCCGACTGGCCGATCCTGAATGCGCTGCTCAACACGGCGTCGGGGGCGAGCTGGGTGTCCTTTCACCACGGCGGCGGGGTCGGCATCGGCTATTCGCTGCACGCGGGCCAGGTCGTGGTCGCCGACGGCACCCCCGGGATGCGGGCGCGCATCGAGCGGGTGCTCACCAACGACCCGGGCATCGGGGTTGCGCGCCACGCCGACGCCGGCTACCCCATCGCCCTCCGGACCGCCCGGCGTGAGGGAGTCCGCATCCCGATGCTGGAGTAGCCGCGTTCCCACGAGGCCATTCCATCGCCCGCGCTTCGCCCGCACATTCATTTCATGACCGCACGCGGGCAACTGGGGCGCGAGGGCGAAGCGATCGCCGCGCGCCATCTCGAAGACGCAGGCTGGACCGTACTGGAACGCAACTACCGCGCGGGCCGCAACGAGGTGGATCTGATCGTGCGCCGCGGGCGCACCGTGGCCTTCGTGGAGGTCAAGGCGC
Source organism: Gammaproteobacteria bacterium (assembly GCA_009840525.1). Lineage (GTDB taxonomy): Bacteria > Gemmatimonadota > Gemmatimonadetes > Longimicrobiales > Gaopeijiaceae > BD2-11. The sequence continues at coordinate 1,767 of VXNP01000121.1, read as the reverse complement.
GACGGGGGACGGGCTTCGGCCATCCACTCGAGGCCATCACGGAACGAAAGAAGGGCGAGATCGCCAAGGTCGCCCGCGCCTGGATGCATGCGCGTGGCGGCCTCAGGGGACTGTCGCTGCGTTTCGACGCGGTGGCGGTCCAGTTCGGGTGCGCACGCGACGCGTCGCGAGTTCCGCACGTCGATCATGTCGCCGATGCGTGGCGCCTCTGACCCGGTTCGCGCACCCATCCGCTCCGGTAGCCGGCGTGGGGCGATGCCGGGCTGGCGACCCCGCTTCCGCTTGACGCATCATACGCCCGAATCCAGATTGCTGCGTGCCCCAGGTCCGCAGAGCGAAGACCCACCGAACCCCGTCAGGGCCGTGCAGGCAGCAGCGGTACGTGCGGCGATCGCGGCTGCGGTTCACCTGGGGCATGTTCCTTTCTCCCGCAGCCGAATCCGCGTGTCCCATACCGCGCTAGCCCGCAAGTACCGTCCCCGGCGCTTCGCCGAGGTTGCGACCCAGGAACACGTTTCCGAGACGCTGCGGAGGGCGGTGAGCGCAGACCGCACCGGTCACGCCTACCTCTTCTGCGGTCCGCGGGGCGTCGGCAAGACCACACTGGCGCGCGTCCTGGCCATGGCGCTCAACTGCCCTGCGCGAACAGGCGAGGGCGAACCCTGCGGCACATGCGAGAGCTGCTCGCTCATCTGGAGCGGCCGCACATCGCTGGACGTCGTGGAGATCGACGCGGCTTCCAACCGGGGCGTCGACGACGCCCGCAGCCTTCGCGAGCGGGCGATGTACGCGCCCTCCGACGAGCATCGCTTCAAGGTCTACATCGTCGACGAAGCGCACATGCTTACGCGGGAGGCGTGGAACGCCCTGCTCAAGATTCTGGAGGAGCCGCCTCCGCGGGTGATGTTCATCTTCGCCACCACCGAGCCCCAGCGCATCCAGCAATCCGCATCGCCCATCCTCTCCCGCTGCCAGAGGTTCGACTTCCGGCGGCTCGGGGTGGCCGACATCGTGGCCAGGCTGGAGCAGGTGATCGAAAGCGAAGGCGCACGGGCCTCCGCCGAAGCGTTGCGCATCATCGCGCGCAAGGCCGATGGCGGAATGCGCGATGCGCTTTCCCTCCTCGACCAGGTTCTGGCGCTTACCGGCGGCGAGGTCGCCCCCGGATCTGTGCGGGAGGTGCTCGGCCTGGTCGAAGAGGAACGCTTCCTCGAACTGTTCGACATCATCCGCGGGCACCGTCACCGGGAGGTTTTTTCCTTCGTGGAGGCGCTCGTGGACGAGGGCTACGACCTCGTGGAGTTCTATCACGGTCTGGTGGAGAGCCTGCGGCTGCTCCTGCGCGTCCGTCTGGACGGCGAGGAATCCGTCGACGCGGCGGGCGAGTACCGCGCCGCCCTCGAAGCGCGCGCACGGCACTTCGAAGCCGCCGACCTGGTGCGCATGCTGGCGATGGCGGCCGATCTCGAGTCTCAGGGCAGCCTGAAGCGGGTGAGCCAGCCGCGCGTCCTGATCGAACTCCTGCTGCTGCGCCTGAGCCACCTGGACCACACCGTCCGAATCGAGGACCTGATCGAGGGGCTCGGGGGCGCGCCGACGGACAAGGCAGCCTCCGTGCACCGTGGTTCCAGCCCTGCTCCGGTCGTTGGCGCGTCTCGGCGCCCCCCCGCCGCGGCGCCGCCGGGGCCGGGGGGTTATAAAAAAAAAAAGACAGGCCACCGACAGAAACGACGTGCAGTCACGGGGGGGAGGAGATAGTAAAAAAAA
>VXNP01000080.1 GCA_009840525.1 Gammaproteobacteria bacterium | reverse complement strand
CCCCCCGCCCCCCCGCGCCGGCGGCGGCGCCCCCCGGGGGGGTGGCCCCGGGCCGGCCCCCAAACCCCCCCCCCCCACTCCCCCCACCCGCCCCCGCCCCCGGGCCCGGGGGGGCGGTGACGGCTCGGCCACGATGCCCCCGCCGATGGTGGTCATCGGCGAGTAGGAGCGCAGGACCACGTGGTCGCGCGCTCTCGCCACCAGGGGCGCCTCCAGCCGAAGCTGCGCCCACGCCGACTCCCCCGCCACCATCTCGGCGCAGTCGAGCAGGAATACCCGGGCCATCACCTCGGACGTGCCCAGGTGCACCCGCACCCGCTGGCCGCGCTCGATGCCCCAGGCGGTGTCGGGGAGCAGTTCGATGCGCGCAGTGATTCGGTCGGCGGCCACCCAGGGATCGGCGCCGACCACCACCTGTCCGCGCCCCACCGCCTCCCTGCCCACGCGGCCACCGGCGAGGGCAACGGCCGTGCGCTCCCCCGCGCGCGCAGTCCGCACAGAGCGCGCGTGCACCTGCAGGCCGCGCACCCGTGCCGCCAGCCCGCCCGGCTCGAGCCGCACGCGCTGGTCGAGCGACAGCGACCCCGACCAGAGCGTGCCCGTCACCACGGTTCCGGTGCCGCGCACCGTGAAGACCCGATCCACCGGCAGACGCACGATGTCGTCGTCCAGACGGGCGCGCGCCCTTGCGCCCTCGCGCGCGAGCGTCGCCCGCAGCTCGTCCAGCCCCGCCCCGGTCACTGCGGAGGTCGGCACGATGGGCGCGTCCGCATGGGGCGTACCGGCGAGCAGCTCGCGGACGTCGTCCAGCGCGAGCTCCAGCCATTCCTCCTCCACGAGGTCGATGCGGCTGAGCGCCACCACCACCCGCTCGACCCCGAGCAGGCGCACGATCGCCAGGTGCTCGCGCGTCTGCGGCATGGTGGCCTCGTCCGCCGCCACCACCAGCAGCACCAGGTCCATCCCGGTAGCGCCAGCCAGCATATTGCGGATGAAGGACTCGTGGCCGGGCACGTCGACCACACCGAAGGCCAGATCTTCGCTCACCGGGAGCTCGGCGAACCCGAGGTCGATGGTGATGCCGCGCCGCTTCTCCTCGGCCAAGCGGTCCGTGTCCACGCCGGTGAGCGCCTGCACGAGAGCGGTCTTGCCGTGGTCGATGTGCCCGGCGGTGCCGAGGATCAGCCGGCGCATGGGCTCTCCCGCGGTTCAGACGGCTTCGCCAACGACGCTCTCGAGAAAGGGAAAGGAGGGCAGCGGACGGGACCCGGAAATGTGATGGTGCACGTAGTTGCGCAGCACCCTCAGGTGCTGGGTGACGCGGTCGAGCCCGTCCACCGGTTCTCCCAGGAGCAGCGTTCTCAACTGTTCCCGCGCGCGCGGCCCGACACGCGGCGCCTCGGAGGCCGGCCCCGCGCAACGCGGGCAGCGCATCCCTCCCGCCGAATGGTCCAGGCGACCCACGGCGGTGTTCTCCAATTCGTCCCCGCACGCCACGCATACGGCGAGTTCAGGAGCGTACCCCATCAACGATACCAACGCCCAGGCGCTGGACAGGATGAGAACCGCGATCATCTCCGGAGGAGCCTCGGCCAGGCGTCCCAGCGACGTGTCGAGTCCGGCAAAGAGGGCCGCGCTCGGTTCCTCGCCGGCGTGGTGCAGCACCAGGTCCGCGAGCAGCGACGCCCCCGCGAAACGCCGCACGTCCCCGGCCAACTCCCGGTGCGCGTGCATGACCGAGAACTCGCGATAGTTCTGGAGGTCCCGGTTGCTGCGGTAATAGAGCACGAGAACCCCCGAGGAGAAGATCTCGGGAGGGGTTCCGCGCCTGCGCAGGCCCCGCGCCATCACGCTCACCAGGCCTCGTTCGCGCGTGAAGAATCGGAGGATCAGGCTGGTTTCGCTGAAGGGATGGGCCTTGAGCAGGATGGCGCGCGTGGAAAGGAGCGACATCCCTCTAGATCCGGCGATCGTCGGCGAGCCCAATGCGCGCCAGCAGCCGCTCGCGCCTGCGCCGATAGGCCTTGCGGGCCTTGCTCCCCACCTTCCCCTCGCGCGCATAAGCTTCGTCCAGAATGGCCACTTCGCGAAGCAGACTGCGCCGCTCATCGGCGACGGAAGCCGTCGCCGCCGCAGGGTCGCGGTAGACCGCGTACAGCCCGAGCCATGCGAGCACGACGGTAAGGATCACCGCCATCCATTCCAGCGGAAGTCCCTCCTCTTCCTCCGCCAGGAGCAAGCCCACCGCGTCATCGACAATGTCGCCGGCGGCGTAGCGCCGATAGGTCACGCCCTCCTCCACCTCGATCGGCGGGAGCGGCTGGAGCCCGGTGACGGCGGTCGGCGGAGAAGGTTCGAGGACCAGCAGCTCCATGGTCTCGGTGAGTCCCGGAAGCGGCGCGACGAACTGGTGGCCGGGGACCGTGTAGCGCACCGCGTACAGGCGCTCTCCCGGGGGCACCGGAGCCGCGACGAACATGCGTCCGTCCGCGAAACGCACCGCGTCCTCCGCGAGATCGCTTTCGCCCACTTCGAAGTCCTGCGCACCGCCCAGCAGCGGATACGACCACACCGGTTCGCCGTTCGCCGGGATCAGGGTGCGGAAGCCGTCGTTGCGGATCTGGATGAGGTCCACCGCGCTCCACCCCGTGCCCACGTCCTGCAGGAAGAGGTTGCGCACCGAGACCGTGAAATCCGCGCCGCCCGGCGGGGCGGGTTCGGTCTCGTACACACGGATGACGTAGGTGCTGTCGAGCTGGATGACGCTGTTTACGGGGATGCCGAAGTAGAGGATGTCCTCGTAGAGGGTCGACGCGAAGAAGACGGTCCCCGATTCCGGGTCCGGGACGCGGGGCAGCTCGAAGGCGAAGGATCCGTCGTCCGCGACCACGACGGAGTCGATTTCGCTTCCTCCCCCGAGCGCCACTTCGTGCAGCGTCACCAGCCCGGACCCGACTCCGGCGTCGCCAAGGAGCACCCTGCCCCGGAGCGTTGCGGTAGCCTGCTCGCTGGTCGCGACGACCGCGCCGGCTTCCTGCGACGACGGGCGCGTCGCCGATGGCGGGCGTGCATCACCGGTCGACGCCGTCGCTGCGTGGGCAGAGATGGCCCCGAAGCCCGGCGCAGTGAGGAACGCGGCCAGCAGGAGCGCCCGCGAGTCAGGGCGTAAAGCGGCCAAAGTCCTCGGGATGAAGCTTGCGCAGGTGTTCCTTGAGCTCCTCCGCGTCCATTCCCGGCGGAGACTCCTCCTCGCCCTCTCCCGAGGCCGCGTCTTCCTCGTCCGTCACCTCGATTGAGGTCTTGTGGAGGAGATCCTCCTGGGCGAAGATGCGCGCCTCGGTGCGGAGCGCGACCGCGATCGAGTCCGAGGGCCTCGCGTCGATGGAGACGACATCGCCGTCCCGCTGGACGATCAGCTCGGCGTAGAAGGTGTTGTCGAGCACGCGGGTGATGAGCACGCGCTTGAGCGTGCCGCCGAGCCCGCCGATCACCGAAACGATGAGGTCGTGGGTGAGGGGTCGGCTGAACTTCATGCTGGCCAGTTCCATCGCGATCGAGCTGGCCTCTCCCGGACCGATCCAGATCGGCAGCACCCGTTCGCCCTCGACTTCCCGCAGGATGACTACCGGCGTGTTGGATGAGGGATCAAGCCCCAGGCTCTGTACCCTGACCTCGACCAACGGTCCTCCTCGCGGGACGCTGTCCCGCCGGCCGTCCCGGACGACCGCAGCAGCAATGCGCGTTGGCGCTCAGTAGCGGTAGTGGTCGGGCTTGTACGGACCGCCGACCGGCACGTCGATGTATTCCGCCTGCTCGGAAGTGAGCGCCGTGAGCCGCGCTCCCAGTTTGTCCAGATGCAGTCGCGCCACCTTTTCGTCCAAGATCTTGGGAAGGGTGTAGACCCGTTTCGCGTACTCGTCGGTCTCGCGCTTCTGCCAGAGCTCGATCTGCGCCATGCACTGGTTGGTGAAGCTGGTGCTCATGACGAAGCTCGGGTGGCCGGTGGCGCAGCCGAGGTTGACAAGGCGGCCGCGCGCGAGAAGCACGATGCTCTTGCCGTCCGGCCAGGTGATCTTGTCGACCTGCGGCTTGATCTCGGTCCACTCCAGGCCCGCCAGCCCGGCCACTTCGATCTCGGAGTCGAAATGGCCGATGTTGCAGACGATGGCCCCGTCCTTCATGCGGTCCATGTGCCCGCGGGTGATTACGGAGACGTTGCCCGTGGCGGTGACGAAGATGTCGCCGAAGGCGCAGGCTTCGTCCATGGTCACGACCTGGTGGCCCTCCATCGCGGCCTGCAGCGCGTTGATGGGGTCGATCTCGGTGACGTAGAGGGTGGCGCCGAGCCCGGCGAAGGCCTGAACGCAGCCCTTGCCGACATCGCCGTAGCCCAGCACGACGCACTTCTTGCCCGCCACCATGATGTCGGTGGCGCGCTTGATGCCGTCGACCAGCGACTCGCGGCAGCCGTACAGGTTGTCGAACTTGGATTTGGTGACCGAGTCGTTGACGTTGATGGCCGGGAACAGAAGGGTGCCTTCCTCGGCCATGCGGTAGAGCCGGTGCACGCCGGTGGTGGTCTCCTCGCTGACGCCCCGCACATCCGCCGCGAGCGACCTCCAGAAGTGCGGATCCTCTTTCAGCACCCGGTCGAGCAGCCGGCCGATCTCCTCCTCTTCTTCGGAGGCTCCGGGCGCGCGCGCGACCCCGGCTTCCGCCTGCAGCTCGCGTTCGACCCCCTGGTGGATCAGGAGCGTGGCGTCGCCGCCGTCGTCGACGATGAGGTCGGGACCGCCCTCGGGGTGCGCGAGGGCCATCCAGGTACACCACCAGTACTCCTCCAGCGTCTCTCCCTTCCAGGCGAAGACGGGCACGCCCGCCTCGGCCATCGCGGCCGCGGCGTGGTCCTGGGTGGAATAGATGTTGCAGGACGCCCAGCGCACGTCCGCGCCCAGCTCCACGAGGGTTTCGATGAGCACGGCGGTCTGGATGGTCATGTGGAGGGAGCCCGAGATGCGGGCGCCCGCGAGGGGCCTTTCGCCGGCGTACTCGTCCCGGAGCGCCATCAGCCCCGGCATCTCCCTGCGGGCGAGCTCGATCTCCTGGCGGCCCCATTCGGCGAGACCCGGGTCCTTGACCTTGAAGGGCGACCGTGAGACGGCGGCCCGGACCGGTCGGGATTTCGTAAGCGTAGACATTCTTGCTGGATGGGCTTCCCGAATAGTCGGTATGTGGGGTGATCCGGCTGGAGGCCACCGGCTGCTAGACCCCCGCTTGCGGGTGAAGTTCCGGCAGTTCGAGGGAGGGCGGCGCCCGGCCGCCCCGGGTCACATCCCCAGCGCCTGCCTCAGCTCTTCGACCTGGTCGGTCTTCTCCCAGCGGAACAGCTCGACCCCCGTACCGTCCTTCCAGCGCATGCACTCGGGCTTCCGGCCGAAGTGGCCGTGGACGGCGGTGGGGGTGAAGACGGGACGCCGCAGGCCCAGGCGGTCGATGATGGCGGCAGGACGAAAGTCGAACACCTCCTGCACGGCGGCCGCGATGTGCTCGTCCGCCGTCCCGCAGGTGGCCGTGCCGAAGGTCTCGACCGCCACCGACACCGGCCGCGCCCTGCCGATGGCGTAGGCGAGCTGGATTTCGCAGCGGCGCGCGATCCCGGCGGCAACCACGTTCCGGGCCGCCCAGCGCGCGGCATATGCGCCGGAGCGGTCGACCTTGGTGGAGTCCTTGCCGCTGAACGCGCCGCCTCCGTGTCGCGCGGCGCCCCCGTAGGTGTCGACGATGATCTTGCGGCCGGTGAGACCCACGTCTCCGTAGGGACCGCCGATCACAAACCGGTCCGAGGGGTTGATGTGGCGGATGCACCCTTGCCACTCGAAGCCGGCCGCGGCAAACACGGGGGCGATGACCTTCCCGGTGATTCCCTCCCGGATTTCCTCGTCGGCGGCGTCATCGTCGTGCTGGGCGCTGACCACGACGGTGTGCACGCGCACGGGACGGTCGCCGTCGTACTCCATGGTGACCTGGGTCTTGCCGTCCGGCCGCAGCCAGGGCAGCAAGCCGGACGTCCGTACGAAGGTGAGCCGGTGGGCGAGCTGATGGGCCAGGAGGATGGGGGCGGGCATCAGCTCGTCGGTCTCGTCGGTGGCATAGCCGAACATGAGTCCCTGGTCGCCCGCGCCGCCATCGTCCACGGCAGCCCCGATGTCCGGCGATTGCGGGTCGATCCTCGAGTCCACCCGGCAGCTATGGCCGTCGATGCCGTATTCGTTGCGGGTGTAGCCCGCGGCGAGGATGGTCTCGCGGACGATCCGCGTGTAGTCGAGGTCGCCGGCCGTCGTCGTGATCTCGCCCGCAACCAGGGCGAAGTTGGTCGAGACCAGGGTTTCGCACGCCACCCGGCCCCGCGGGTCCTGCGCCAGGATGTGGTCGAGGATGGCGTCGGAGATCTGGTCGGCGAGCTTGTCCGGGTGCCCCCCGGTGACCGACTCGGAGGTGAAGAGTCTCGTGCTCACCGGCCGGCCCAGTGCTCCACCTGCTGGGTCCGGCCGCGGCGCAGGATCTTGCTGAGGCGATCGGCCACCTGGTCGAGCGCGGTCGGGAAGTCACGCGCCTCCCCGCGGGCGACGACCGGTTCATGTCCGTTGAGGGAGAGGAACGCTTCCACGCGGTGAACGTGGCGCTCGATCCGGAACACGACTTCGGCGGAGGTCAGGCGCGAGTCGAAACGGACCAGCTTACCGATCTTCCGGTCGGCCCGTTGGATCAGGTATTCGGGCACGTCGCAGCGGCGAGCGACCGTGTTCACTTTCATGTCTCTTCCCACCCCGGTTCCGGTTGATTTGGCTTCGGCCCCGTCGAAGGTAGAAAGGACGGGGGCACAGGTCTACGGGCCAGGCCGATCAGCGTTCATCGACGACCGCGCGCGCCTTCAACACCGCGTCCAGGACGCCGTTGACGAAGCGGTCGGAATGCTCGCTTCCGTACCGCTGCGCCAGCCGCACCCCTTCCTGGATCGCGACCGCGGGCGGCACGCCGTCCACGAAGAGCATCTCGGTCACCGAAAGGAACAGGATGCAGCGGTCTACCCGGGCGAGCCGCTCGATCCGCCAGTTGTCCAGCGCCTCGCTGACCGCGGCGCGCACCTCTCCCTCATGCCTCGCGAAGCCGCGCACCACCCGCGCCAGATGAGCCTGGCAGGCGGGCGCCACACGCCGGTTGGCCAGCGTGGTCTCAAGGGCATCCAGGACCGATTCGCCGTCCGCCGCCTCCCAGCGATAGAGCACCTGCAGCGCCCATGCCCGTGCGCGGGTGCGGTTGCGGCGAGGTCGCTCGTCGAAGGACATGCCCCTTCAGGCGATCCCGTCGAACAACAGCGCCATCTCGACCGCGGCCGACGCGACTTCTCCACCCTTGTCCATTCCCTTCGGGTCGGCGCGGCGCTCGGCCTGCTGGCGGGTGTCGGTAGTCAGCACGCCGAACACGACGGGGACCGGCGACGAGCGCGCGACCGCGCCCAACCCGTACGCCGCCTCGCCCGCCACGTAGTCGAAGTGCGGAGTCTCGCCACGGATGACGCACCCGAGCGCGATGATGCCGTGATGGCCGGCACGCGTCGCCAGGCGCGCCGCGGTCTGCGGAAGCTCCCAGGCTCCCGGGACCCGGTAGACGTCGATGTCCCCGGTCGCAACACCGTGTTCGGCCAGGCGAGCCAGAGCCCCGGAGAGCAGGTTGTCGGTGATCCCCGGGTTGAAGCGGGCCGCCACGACGGCGAACCGCTTCCCCGATCCGTCGAGCGACGCGCTGAAGGTGTTGGAGCCGGTCATCTGCGCTAGATGAGATGGCCGAGCTTCGCACGCTTGGTGTCGAGGTAGCGCTCGTTGAAGTCGGAAGGCTCGATCTCGAGCGGCACCCGGCCGGTCACGTGCAGGCCGTATCCCTCCAGGCCGACGATCTTGCGGGGATTGTTGGTGAGAAGGCGAATCGAACTGAGGCCCAGGTCGAGCAGGATCTGCGCGCCGATGCCGTAGTCGCGCAGATCGGGCTCGAAGCCGAGGGTGCGATTGGCCTCGACCGTATCCTGCCCGCCGTCCTGGAGCTGATAGGCCTTCAGTTTGTTGTGCAGGCCGATCCCCCTGCCCTCCTGCTTCAGATAGACGATGGCGCCGCGGCCCTCCTTCTGCACCTGGCGCATCGCGGCGCGCAACTGCTGGCCGCAGTCGCAGCGGACCGAGCCGAAGACGTCCCCGGTCAGGCATTCCGAGTGCATGCGCACCAGCACGTCCGCCCGCCCGTCGATTTCGCCCTTCACCAGGGCCACGTGCTCGCGGTCGTCGAGCGGGCTGCGGAAGCCGATCACGTCGAAGGAGCCGACGCCGGTGGGGAGCCGGGCGGTGGCCACCCGCTCCACCAGCCGCTCCTTGGCCAGCCGATAGGCGACCAGTTCGGCCACCGTGATGAAGAGCAGATCGTGCTCCCGGGCGAACTGTTCCAGCTGGGGACGCCGCGCCATGGTGCCGTCCTGGCTCAGGATCTCGCAGATGACGCCCGCAGGCTCGAATCCGGCAAGGCGGGCCAGGTCCACGGAGGCCTCCGTCTGCCCCACGCGGCGCAGTACCCCGCCGGGGACGGCGCGCAGCGGAAAGACATGGCCTGGGCGGCGCAGGTCGCCCGGGCGGCTCGCGGGATCGACCAGCACCTCGATGGTCCTGGCGCGGTCGAAGGCGCTGATGCCGGTGGTGACCCCGTACTTGCGGTGCGCGTCCACCGAAACCGTGAAGGCGGTGCCCTGGGGGTCGGTGTTGTCCTCGGTCATGGGGGGAAGACCGAGTTCGCCGGCCCGCTCGCGCGTCAGGGCCACGCAGATGAGGCCGCGCGCGTGCTTGGTCATGAAGTTGACGACTTCGGGCGTGGCGGCGGCGGCCGCGCACACCAGGTCGCCCTCGTTCTCCCGGTCCTCGTCGTCGGCGACGATGACCATCCTGCCTTCGCGAATGGCGCGGATGGCAGCTTCCACGCGGGAGTGCGGCACGGGGCTCAGCCTTGAGGAGAATCCGGGGTGTGAACTGACAGGAGCTTACCCACGTACTTCCCGATCAGGTCCCCCTCGACGTTGACGGCGCCGCCGGGGGCGAGGGCGGCCAGATTGGTGTGCTCCCATGTGAAGGGGACGATCGCGATCCGCACCAGGTCGGGGCCGGGCAGCTCGCTGACGGTCAGGCTCACCCCGTTGAGGGTGATGGAGCCGTGCAGGATGGTGGCGCGGGCTACTTCGGGGGGGATGCGGAAGGTGAGGAGGCGAGCGCCGTCCCCGGGGGCGGGATCGGTCCGGGAGACCAGCGATCCGACCCCGTCGACGTGCCCCTGCACCAGATGGCCGCCGAGACGGTCGCCCAGGCGGAGCGCCCGCTCCAGGTTGACGCGCGTCCCGGCCTGGTATCCGCCGGCGATGGTGCGCGCCAGGGTGGCGGGCACCACATCCACGGCGAAGGTGGCGGCCTCAAGGGCGGCGACCGTCAGGCACGCCCCGTCGACCGCCACCGAGGCGCCATCGGTGAGGTCGCGCGCGATGCCCGGGGCACGAATGGTCATCCGCCGGCCCTCCGGCCGGGTCGCAACCTCCACGACCGTGCCGACCTCCTCCACCAGCCCGGTGAACATCAGCCGCCCCGGTCGAGGACCCAGACGAGGTCGCGCCCGAACGCGGCCGGCGGCCCAGCGGGTCGCCATCCCTCCCAGGCCGCCTCGTCGAGCCCCGGGAAGGCCGGGACGGAGCCAGGCCCGAGCGTGAGCGGGGCGAAGAAGAGGTAGAGACGCTGCGCGCGGCGCTCGCGCAGGAGCGAGGAGGCGAGCACCCCGCCTCCCTCACAGAGGATGGAGGTGAGGCCCGCCCGGAAACAGGTATCCAGCACCGCGCCCAGGTCGAGGCTGCTGGCCGAACGGGGAACGGCGTGCACCGTGGCACCTCCCTGCTGAAGCGCGCGCACCCGGTCCGCGGGCGCGTCCGCACCCGTGAAGATGCGCACCCGCCCCCCGCCGTCGTCCCGCAGGAGCCGGGCCTCAGGAGCCATGCGGGCGCCTGAGTCCAGCACGATGCGGTCGGGCGCGCGCCGGGGCTCGGGCCGCCCGCGGGCCGTGAGGCGGGGGTCGTCGATCTTCATGGTGTTCGCTCCCACCATGATCGCGTCGAAGCCGGCGCGCAGGTAGTGCACATGCTCGCGCGCCGGCGGCCCGGTCAGCCCGGTCTGTTCGCCCGCGCGCGAAATGCGTCCGTCCAGGCTGAGCGCGAGCTTGAGGGCGACGTACGGCGACGCGTTGCGCGCAACATGGAAGAAGGCGGGGTTGTGCAATGCGGCCCGGGCGCTTGAAAAGGCGGGCCCGTCGACGCGCATCCCGGCGGCGCGCAGCACGGCGCCCCCACCTGCTCCCGCCCCCGGGTCGGCGGCGCCGAAGACCACGCGCGCGATCCCGGCGTCGAGGAGGGCACCCGTGCAGGGAGGCGTACGGCCCATGTGGGCGCACGGCTCGAGGCTGGTGTACGCGGTGGCGCCCCGGGACCTCCCTCCCGCTCCGGCGAGCGCGTGCACTTCCGCGTGCGGCCCGCCCAGCTCCCGGTGCCATCCCTCTCCCACCACCTCGCCCCTCTGCACTACCACGCACCCGACCATCGGGTTGGGCGACACCCGGCCCCATCCACGCCGTCCAAGTTCGACGGCTCGCTCCAGGAAGCCCAGATCCTCCTCCGACACCCGATCATTCGGTGCCAGGTCGAGCCCGCCAGTCCCGCTCTCGGTCATGCGGCCATCTCCGCTATCGGGTAATCCGCAGGCTCAGGGACCCGAACACGCTGCCGACGCTCGGGTCGAAGGGTTGCACGGAGGGATCCGGCAGGCCATCGAATCCGGCGGCCCAGCCGATCTCGCCCGCCACCACCAGCACCTGCCAGGTGCGGGAGACGCCCATGTACAGGAGCAGACGATCGAATGCGGGGCCGTCGAGCGTCACGCTGCGCGGCTGACGGCCCGATTCGGGGCCGTCGATGGTTACGGTTCCCGAGTACCGGTCCCATCCCGCGCCGGCAACGATGGCCGCGGCTGAAAACTCTTTGCCGATCAGGGCGCGGAAGGAGGTTGCCACCGGTTCGAGTCGCACGGTGATCGCTCGCGGAGCGCCCAGCCGTACATCTCCCAGGAAACGTCTCACGGCGGAGACGGAGATACCCGGAACGTCGAACGACTCGCGGAGCAGTCCGAGACGGGCACCGACCCCGGCCGAGTAGCCATCGCCCTCGAAGCCGTGCGCCCGCGGCAGCCCGAGTACGCCGACGGAAGCGACCAGATCCAGCGACAGAAAGCCCCCGTACTGCGGCGCCCAGCGGAAGCCGTCGAACAGCCCGACCGCGCCCTCGAGCGAGGCATGGGAGACGGTGGAGCGGAGCTCCGGAAGCTCAAGGGCAAGAGCTTCAACGAGGTCGGGAAGCGGGATGCGGGCACCCGTGAAGCGGGCGCTCAGCGCCAGGCGCGGACCCAACCCACGCCGCCATCCCAGGGTACTCGAAGTCCCCGGAATGTCACTGCCCGCCGATGCGGCCAGGCCGATGCCCGATGCGGCCGCCTGGTATGCCGTGGCGCCGGCTGCGCACCACGCGGCTCCGCCGGACGCGTCGCTACAGCGAGCGGTGAGTTCCGCGGCCGCTTGCGCGCGCACGGGTGCAGCAAGGTTCAGGAGAGCGAGCATCAGCCCCGCGCCCAGCCTCACACCAACTCCACTCCCGAACCCCGGACGACTTCCCCAACGATCCACGCCTCCTCCCCCCGGTCCCGCAGGCGAGAGACGAGGCCGTCGGCTTCGACGGGCGCGACCACCACCAGCATGCCCACGCCCATGTTGAAGACGCGGTACATCTCCTCGCGCGCCACGCCACCGGCCCGCGCCAGCACGCCGAAGGCCGGGGGAGGTCGCCAACTGGCGGTGTCGATGCGCGCGCCCAGCCCCGCCCCCAGCGAACGCGGCAGGTTTCCGGGGATGCCCCCGCCGGTGACGTGGGCCAGCGCGCGAACGGTACCGCGTTCGAGTTCCGGGGTGAGCGAGCCGAGATAGCTCCGGTGCACGGCCAGCAGCGTGTCCGCGACCGTCCCCCCGGAATCGGGGAACGGGCTGTCGGCGTCGAGCCCCAGGACGTCGAAGACGATGCGGCGGGCCAGCGTGTAGCCGTTGGTGTGGAGTCCCGTTGAGGCCAGTGCCACCAGCGCATCCCCGGCCCGCGTGCGCGAACCATCGAGCAGCGCGTCCCGCTCCGCGATGCCGACGATGAACCCGGCCAGGTCGTATTCGCCGGGGGCGTAGAAATCGGGCATCTGCGCCGTCTCGCCTCCCAGTAGCGCACAGCCGTTGTCGCGGCACGCACGCGCGACCCCGGTGACTACCTGGCCCACCATCCCGGCGTCCATGTCGCCGGTGGCAAGATAGTCCATGAAGAAGAGCGGCCGCGCGCCCTGGACCAGGATGTCGTTCACGCAGTGGTTGACCAGGTCCGTTCCCACCGTGTCGTGGCGGCCCGAGAGGAACGCCACCTTGAGCTTGGTGCCCACCCCGTCCGCGCTCGACACCAGCACCGGCTCTTCGAGCCCCGCGGGCACCGCATACATGCCCCCGAACGAGCCCATCCCCGAGAGGGTGTGGCGGTCGTGGGTGCTCGCCACCAGCGCCTTGATGGCCTGCTTCGCCCGGTCCGCGGCGTCCAGGTCGACGCCCGCCGCGCGGTAGTCCAGTTTCGGGGAATCGTCAGGCAAGGCTCGCTCCTTTCGGCGAGGTTTCGAAAGCAGCCTGCTCGCCGAGGACGCGCGCTCGCTCGGCCACCTCCCCGACATCCAGTGTCCGGAGGCGGTCGAGGGCGAAGGACTCGACGGCGAAGGAGCCCATGACGGAGGCATGTACGAGCGCCTCGCGCAGTGCATCCATATCGCTGCCGGACACCCCCGCCAGGTATCCGGCGAATCCCCCGGCAAAGGCATCGCCCGCTCCCGTGGGGTCGACCACCCGGGACACAGGAAAGGCGGGGCACCGGAAAGCGGCCTCTCCGTCGAAGAGCCGCGCGCCCCGCGCACCCTCCTTAATGATCACCCGTCGGGGCCCGCGTTCGCGTACCCAGCGTGCGGCCCGCACGGGGTCGGCAATGCCGGAAAGCTGATGGATCTCGGTGTCGTTCACCATCAGAACATCGATGCGCTCGAGAAGCGACATGAGCGCGTTCCGCTCCCGCTCGATCCAGTAGTTCATGGTGTCGCACAACACCAGCTCGGGTTTCTCAACCTGGTCGAGCACCTCTCCCTGGAGAATCGGGTGGATGTTGCCGAGCGAAACGATCCGCGCCTCGCGGAAGGACGAGGGGATGGCCGGGCTGAAGTCGGCGAAGACGCCGAGGGTCGTGAAGGTGGTCTCCCGGGCGCTGAAGTCTGCGTTGTAGGTCCCTCCCCAGCGAAAACTCTCCCCGCGCTCGACCTGAAGCCCCGAGAAGTCGACGCCCCGCTCCCGCAGGAAGTCCAGTTCCGCCAGCGGGAAGTCGTCGCCGACCACCGCCACCACCTGGACCGGCTGATAGAGGCTCGCCGCCGCCGCGAAGAACGAAGCCGACCCTCCGAGCACCTCATCGGCTCTCCCGAACGGGGTCTCGACCGTGTCGAGCGCAATGCTTCCCACAATCAGGATCGACACTTCCCGGACCCTCAGTCCTCGCGCCGCGCCATGCGGGTCGGAGCCTCCACGCCCACGAGGGTGAGCGCGTTGCGCAGCACCACGCGCACGGCCCCGGTGAGGGCGAGACGCGCCGCCCGCAGCGCCGGATCCCCGGCCAGCACGGCGAGGGCGGGATTGCGGGTGGGATTGCCGGCGTGGTACCACGAGTTGACCATGCCGGAGGTGTGCTCCAGGTACTCGCACACCAGGTGCGGCGCCCGCGCTCGCGCTGCACGGCGCACCAGCTCCGGGAACTCGCCCAGCCGCCCCATCAGCTCACGCTCACGCGGATGCTCGAGCAGGGACAGGTCGATGTCCTCCGGGGCGAGCTGGTCCGGCGTCATGGAGTCGGGATCCATCCCCGCCTTGCGGAAGATGCTGCACATGCGCGCGTGCGCATACTTGCTCTTGTAGACCGGGTTGCGGTCGGAATGGTCGAGGGCGGCGTCCAGATCGAAGACCAGGTGCGCCTCCGGCTTGCGCATCAGGAAGAAGTAGCGCGCGACGTCCACGCCGACGGCTTCCACCAGCTCGCGCAGGGTAGTGTAGCCCCCGGAGCGCTTGGAGAGCTTCACCTCCACCCCGCTGCGCTCGACGGTCACCATCTGGTGAAGAAGGTATTCGGGATATCCGCGCGGTCGTCCGAGTGCCTGCAGTCCGGCGCGCACCCGGTCGACGGTGCCGTGATGGTCCGAGCCCTGGACGTTGATCACCTCGTGGAAGCCGCGCCGCCACTTGCTCATGTGATAGGCGACGTCGGGCAGGAAGTAGGTGGGGCTGCCGTCGCTCTTGACCATCACCCTGTCCTTCTGGTCGCCGAAGGCCGTGGTGGTGAGCCACATGGCGCCGTCGCGGTCGTAGACGTGCCCGGTCTCGCGCAGCGCCGCGATCGTCGCGTCGACCGCCCCGTCCGTGTAGAGCGAGGATTCGAGGAAGTAGCGGTCGAAGCGCACGCCGAAGTCGGCCAGGTCCCGGTCCTGCTCCTCGCGCAGCACGCGCACCGCGAAGCGCCGGCAGGCGGCGTGCCGTTCCTGCGGCTCGGCATCCACCCACCGGTCGCCCTCCTCTTGCGCGAGCTGCTCCGCGATCTCGACGACGTAGGCCCCGTGGTATCCATCGTCCGGGAAGCCGGCCTGGACGCCGAAGTGGTGCAGATAGCGGCAGGCGACGCTCTCCCCCAGGCGTTCGATCTGGCGCCCGGCGTCGTTGTAGTAGTACTCCCGGTACGCCGCCCAGCCGGTCCAGTCGAGGAGGTTGGCCAGCGTGTCGCCGAGCGCGGCCTGGCGCCCGTGGCCCAGGTGCAGCGGGCCGGTGGGGTTGGCGGAGACGAACTCCACCATTATAGCCCTTCCCCGCCCGTCCCCGGAGCGCCCATAGCGCTCATCCCGGCGGAGAATCTCCACGACGGCCGAGGATACCCGCGAGGCCGAGAAGCGGAAGTTCAGGAAGCCCGGGCCGGCGACCTCCACCGAGGCGATCCCGGTGCCGTCCAACTCGAGCCGCCCCGCGATCTCGCTCGCGATGGCGCGCGGAGGCCGCCGCAGGCGGGAGGCGAGGGTGAGCGCAACCGAGGAAGCGATGTCGCCATGGTCCGCGTCGCGCGGCCGCTCCAGACGGACTTCGTGTCCCGTCACTCCCATCCCGGCGAGCGCCTGCTCGAGGATGTCGCGCAGCGCCCCCCGACTCATTGCTCCGAACCGGCTCGGGCCCGACTGCCCGCACCGCTCGCGGACCGGGAACCGCCCGAATCGGCTCCCGATGCTGAACCGGCCCGACCGGCGCCCGAGGACGTCTTGCCCGAATCCGAGGACGACGTTTCCGCCGTCTTCGCTTCGCCCTTCTTCGGGGATTCGCCCGCACCGTCGCCGGATGCCTTTGCGCCGGACGCCGCAGCAGGCTCCTTCCCCGCGTCTGCCGCGGCCCTGTCGCGGTAATCCTGACTGCGGTGATCGGTGATGTAGAAGCCTTCGCCCTTGAAGATGAAGCCGGCCCCGCCGGAGATCCTGCGCCGGACAGCCGAGCCGCAGTCGGGACAGCTGGAGACCGGCTCGTCCGACATTCTCTGGAAGACCTCGAAGGCCTGTCCGCAGCCGCTACACTGGTAGTCGTAGGTAGGCATGGATGATGAATCGCGGGGTTGGTTCGACCCGCCAAGGTAATCGTGTTTGCGGAGGACGCCTACTGCCCTGCGTACCTCCCCCATTCGCGCGCGAGGACTTCGCTGATCTCGCCCAAGGTCGCGCGGGCGCGCACGGCGGCCACCATGGGCGGCACCAGGTTGGCGTCCGTGCGCGCCGCCTCCCGCACCTGGTCGAGGGCGCGGGTGGCTGCGCGGCCATCGCGGCGGGCGCGCAACTCCTCCAGCCTGGCGCGCTGCCCGGCCTCGAGCGCCCGGTAGTTGGGGCCGCGACGGGGCGGGTCCGCGCCCTCTTCGACGTGGCGGTTTACCCCGACCACTACCTTCTCGCCCGACTCGACCGCGAGCTGGTTGCGGTACGCCGACCGGTGGATGTGGTCGCGCATATAGTCGAGGGACTGCGCGGCCCCGCCCGTGGCGGCGATGCGCTCCAGGTGAGCGCGCGCCCGCGACTCGATCGTATCGGTAAGCGCTTCAACGAAATAGCTCCCCCCAAGAGGATCGACCGTGCGGGCCACCCCGCTCTCGCGCAACAGAATCTGTTGCGTGCGCAGGGCGATGCGGGCGGACTCCTCGGTGGGGAGCGCGAGGGCCTCGTCGTATCCGTTGGTGTGCAGAGACTGCGTACCCCCCAGCACCGCCGCGAGCGCCTGCAGGGTGGTGCGGGTCACGTTGTTGAGGGGCTGCTGGGCGGTCAGCGTCGACCCACCCGTCTGGGTGTGGAAGCGCAGCCGCGCGCTCCGGTCGGAGGCCCCGAACTGCTCGCGCATCAGCCGGGCCCACAGCCGGCGGGCGGCGCGGAACTTGGCCACCTCCTCGAGCAGATCGCTGTGTGCGGCAAAAAAGAAGGAAAGGCGCGGGGCGAAGTCCTCGAGCGCGACTCCGGATGCGAGCGCGCGGCGCACATACTCGAGCCCGTTGGCGAAGGTGAAGGCGACCTCCTGGGGCGCAGTCGAACCGGCTTCGCGGATGTGGTAGCCGGAGATCGACACCGGATTCCACCTGGGCAGCTCGCGCGAACAGAAGGCGATGACATCCGACACCAAGCGGAGCGAGGGCTCCGCAGGATAGATGTAGGTGCCCCGGGCGATGTACTCCTTGAGGATGTCGTTCTGCACCGTCCCGGCCAACTGCGCGCGCGGCACGCCCCGCTCGTCGGCCAGCGCGACGTAGAGCGCGAGCAGGATGGCCGCGGTCGAGTTGATGGTCATGGAGGTGGAGACGTCCTCCAGCGGAATCCCCTCGAAGAGCAGGCGCATGTCCTCGATTGAATCGATCGCCACCCCGACCCGCCCGACCTCGCCGGCGGCCATCGGGTGGTCCGAGTCGTAGCCCATCTGCGTGGGGAGGTCGAAGGCGACCGAGAGCCCGGTGGTGCCGCTCTCGAGCAGGTAGCGGTAGCGCCGGTTGGTCTCGGCCGCGGTGCCGAAGCCGGCGTACTGGCGCATGGTCCAGGGACGGCCCCGGTACATGGTGCGGTGGATACCGCGCGTAAAGGGAAACTCCCCCGGCTGGCCAGTGTCGTCGCGCGGGGCGGGATCGGACGAATCGGGGCCGTACACCCGTTCGACCGGAATGCCGCTGTCGGTAACCGGGCGCGGATCGTCGCTCACCGCGCCGTCTCGCTGCCTGGGTCGCCCGGAGAGCGATCCCGGCCGTGCCGGGCGCCGCTTTGGCCCGTGTCCTGCTCGAACTCGATCAGGACGTCGCCGCGCCTGACGGATTCCCCGGCTGCGGCGCGGACGCGGCCAACCCGTCCGGCGGCGGGTGCGCGCAACTCGTTCTCCATCTTCATCGCTTCCACGATCAGCAATCCCTGGCCCTCCGCGACCTTCTGACCTTCCTCGACGTCGACCCGCAGCACGAGCCCCGGCATGGGCGCGCGCACGGGCTGGAGGCCGGCGGCGGGGGAGGTCCCGTCGCCCCGCGCCCGGCGCAGGCGCCAGTTCCGCTCATCCGCTACCTCGACCCGGAAGGCGCGGCCGCGGTGATGGATCTCCCAACTGGTTTCGCCGAGCCGGACGCCGAATACGCGGTGGGGGCGGTCTCCCAACGACAGGATGAGCGATCGCCCGCACGTTTTCGAGAGCAGCCGTCCCTCGTCGCCGGCACCTTCCAGCCGCACGGTGTCGCCGTTCACTGCCGCCCGCAGGACGCGTCCGTCGACGGCCACGTGGTAGCCCACGAACTTCGTCGGATCCGCGCCCCCCGCCCCGCTCACGGCAGCACCGCCCACTTCGCGCCCGCTTTACGCCAGGCCGAGAAAGCCGGACGCCCGTCCACATGCGCTCTCCGGGCCGGGACCCGGCCCTGCTCGCCGTCCGCAAACAGCGCCGCGGCCGCCGCGACCACCGCCAGCTCGCCGGCATCGATGTCGCCGGCCGTTAGCTCGGGGTGGTCCTCGATGAAGCGGATGCTCAGGTCGCCCCGCCGGAAGGCGGCATGCCGCATGACCCGCTGGTGAAAGGGCACACCGGTGGGTACTCCCACGATGGTCAGTTCCTCGAGCGCGCGCGCCATGCGCCGCACCGCCGAGACGCGGTCGGGTCCCCAGACGACCAGCTTGCCCAGCAGCGGGTCGTAGTGGCGGCCGATCTCGAACCCGGCGCGAATACCGCCGTCCCAGCGCACCCCCGAGCCCGCCGGAACCTCAAGCACGTCCACCCGCCCGGTCGCGGGCAGGAAGCCCTGGAAGGGGTCCTCGCTCGTGATGCGGCACTCGATGGCGTGGCCGTCCAGGCGCACATCCTCCTGCGTGAAGGGGAGCGCCTCTCCCGCCGCCACCCGAAGCTGCCACTCGACCAGGTCGATGCCGGTCACCAGTTCCGTCACCGGATGCTCGACCTGCAGGCGGGTGTTCATCTCCAGGAAATGGAAGTCGCCGTCGAGGTAGAGGAACTCCACCGTGCCCGCGCCGACGTAGTCGACCGCGCGCGCAGCCCGCACCGCCGCCTCGCCCATGCGTGCCCTCAGCCCGGGCGTGCCCACCGGAGAGGGCGACTCCTCCACCAGCTTCTGGTGCCGCCGCTGGATGGAGCACTCCCGCTCCCCCAGATGGACCAGGTTGCCGTGATTGTCGCCCAGCACCTGCACCTCGATGTGCCGGGGCGCGTCCAAGTACCGCTCGAGGTAGACCGCCGGATCGCCGAAGGCCGCCCGCGCCTCGCGGCCGGCTGCCGCCAGCGCCCGCTCGAGCTCGTCCGGGCCCTCCACCACGCGCATCCCCTTGCCCCCGCCCCCGGCCGCCGCCTTGAGCAGCACGGGAAAGCCGATCTCGCGGGCCTGTCCGCGGGCCTCGGCCGAGTCGCGAACCGGGCCCGGGGAACCCGGAATCACCGGCGTGCCGGCCTCCTGCATCAGCCTGCGGGCCCGCACCTTGTCGCCCATCGCGTCGATGGTCCCGGGCTTCGGGCCGATGAACACCAGCCCGGCGTCCCGCACGGCGCGCGCGAACACTGCCCGCTCCGACAGGAAGCCGTATCCGGGATGCACCGCCTGAGCCCCCGAGCGGGCCGCGACCTCGAGCAGGCGATCGATGCGCAGGTAGCTCTCGGCGGAGGGCGCGGGCCCGATCTCGTGCGCTTCGTCGGCCGCCAGCATGTGGGGCGCGCCGCGGTCCGCCTCCGAGTACACCGCGATGCTCCTCACGCCCAACTCCCGGCAGGCGCGCACGATGCGCAACGCGATCTCGCCCCGGTTGGCGATCAGAACCGATTCGAGCACCCTAGCAGTCCGTGGATGAATCCGCGCGAGCACCGAGAGCGGCGAGGCGCCGGGCTGGCAAGGCGCTTTGAAGGGCCAATAGCAGCGCTATTCTGCGGATATTTCGTAACTTGCATATACTGCAATGGTTTATGGTCTTTGGACTATCTCGCATCCCCTTTTTACATCCCTATTCCCAAACGGGATTCCGTGCGATT